>CAZCIQ010000011.1:0-25653 GCA_964499175.1 uncultured Candidatus Saccharibacteria bacterium
ATTATTGCCATTCAAACTTACAGTCCCTCCAACAGTTACATTTCCTGTCGCATATATTATAATCGCATTGGTGCCTGTGGCAGTAAGTGTTTGGCCCGAAGGGACGCTAATCGTGGTAAAATTAAAAGTAGATTTGTAAGCGCTTGCTATAGTGCAAGTTGAACCAGAGTAAGACAATCCTGTTCCCGTGCATCCGCCCGCTCCGCCGCCAAGCGATAAATCAATAGATCCGTCAGCCCCTGTTCCGCCGTCAATAGCCGCGCTTGTTAAAATTATCCCCGCCCCGCTCCCAGTCCCGCTGACTGTTGCACTACTCGTCGCCGCTCCCGCGTTGTTAAATCCCGTGTCGGTTGTGCCGTCATCGGTTACGGTCCAGGTGGTAGTGGATGCCGCAACCATCACAGTAGAACTCGCCGCAACAAAAGTTGAAGTGGCGGAATACTGCGTCCAATTGCTTTGATCTGTCGCGTGCGCCGCGGTGTTCGCGGTCAAAGTGTTCCAATTGGTCTGTGTAAATGTGTATGTGGCGGCATAAGTTTTAAACCACGAGCCAAAAAATAAATTAGTGGCAAGACTTGTTATTACAGCCACTATCAAAATCGTCGCCATTCCGCCAAAAGAAAAAGTTTTTATTCTCTTTTGATAACGTTTGTAATCAAAATAAGAAAAAGAGCATGTTCCTAAAATTTTTTGATTTACAAAAACATTAAATGATTCCGCGCTGTCTTTAAAAAGCAAAATATAATATTTTATAAAAGCCTCCAAGATAAAATAAAAAAACAGCTTTGTTTTAAGCCAAAAATAAGTCTTTAAAGGATTTTGGGCCAAGTTTACCCTTATTTGTTCTTCAAGAAAACGAACTTTTATTTTTATTGAATTGTACATGGGGAAATATTTAAATCAAAAATCAAATCTCAAAAAGCAAAATATAATTTAAAATGAAAAAATAATTATTTTTTACCTTTTAAAGTTAAAACACTTGAACCGATTATCTTTGATAATTCATCAGCCTCTTTTAAAAACAAATCCACTTGTTCTTTGAATTCTTGAGCGCTTTCTTTAATTACAATAATCCAGTATTTTGTCTCGTTTGCTGATTTTAAAGCAATTTCAAAAAACTTTATATAATCTTTTCTAGAGCTTGATGATTTTGCTTCTACCACATTTGCCCCTATTGAAGTCGCGCTTCTTACTAATTGGTCCGCGACCGGCCATAAAATACGACGAGTTTTTATTTTTTCCGCAAAACTTAATATATTTACGGAAAAATTTACCAATCTTCTTGTAAAATTCTTTTTAAATTCTTCTTTTTCATTTTGATTTCTAATGTTTGCATTTTGAATTTGTGTAAAGTTCACTTTTATATTTTAGCAAAAAATACCGCATTCCACAATAAAAAATGTGGAAAACAGCGTTTTGTAATAATCGTATCAATATGGTATGATTATTATAATTAGATGATACGCACTGCAGGAGTCCGACTCCCACAGTGATTGCATATTGCATAAATAAATAATAAATTTTACTATAATAAAATGGAGGAAAAATTTTTTCATATTATTAATAGAGGCGTAGATAAAAAGAAAATTTTCCCAACAGAAGAATATTATACGCATTTTAAAAATAATCTTTTTGGTTTAAATAATAAAAATATTGCCGCGCATTACGCTTATCGTAAAAACTGCGGGAGTCCGACTCCCGCAGTACAAATTACGGATATTCTTTGCTGGTGTTTAATGCCAAATCATATTCATATTTTTGCAAAAGAAAAAATTGATAAAGGAGCGGGACAATTTTCTAAGAAATTAATATTAAGTCATACTCATTATTTTAATTTAAAAAACGATAGAAGCGGCGTTCTATTTCAAGGAAAGTCAAAAATAATTCCCATTGAACGAAATGAACATTTTTTATGGCTGCCTTTTTATATTGCGGCGAATCCGATTAAACTTATTGAACCGTCTTGGAAAGAAAAAGGGATTAAAAATATTGACAAAATTATACATTTTTTAGAAAACTATAAACATTCAAGCTTCCCTGATTTAATTGGAAAAACTAATTTTCCAGAAATAATAAATAAAAATCTTTTTTATGAAATATTCAATACAAATGAAAAAAAATTTAAAAAAGATTTTATTGAATGGCTAACAACTACAACTGCGGGAGTCGGACTCCTGTAGTTGTGGCTGCATAACAAAATAAAAAGCCGTTTGCGATTAAAGCAAACGGTCTGTTTTTGGAAGTAGAACGAGAACACGACTTCCAAAACTTAAATGAAAATCAACAAATCAACATTAAATGAACCTCTTCACAGCAAGCTGTGCGAAATTATGCAAATTAAATTAAATATTTTAATTGTTTAGCAAACTGCTCTTTATTGTCATACATCTTATAACGCAGTCCTGTCAAATCGTTATCGGTCAAATCCAAAAGCAATTTGAATTCCCAAGTTATCCCCTTTTCGTGATGCACTCCGAAAAATCTCTGCATCGGCCTATTTCCCATAAATTTCGCCAAGATATATTCGTTGGGCCCTACAACGCTTCCGTTTATCATAATTTTTCCGTTAAGCAAAGTGCTGTTATCATGAAAATGCCCCATGCAAATCGTGTCAACCAGATTGCTGCTGCCTAAAAGAATATTGCGAAAAATAGTTTCCGTGAGTTTAATATAAGAAATCAAATCGCGTTGATTCATTTCTTCCATATTATTAACGTTAAAATTTTGCTGTATTTCTTTTATGTTGGCTTTTATTTTTCTGAAATTTTCTTTGTATTGCCCGCCTTTCATAAGCTCAACTTGACTCGCGGCGCGTTGAAGTCCGTAGTAAGGCATTATACCATAGCTTCTCACGCTATCTCCGTGAGTGAGCAAAAAAGTATAATTTTCTATTTCCACAGTATCAATAATGGAAAGAGGAATGTTGAATATTATATTTTTCTGTTTACGAAGCAAAGCGGAAAGTGTGTAGCCCACCACCGTGTCCCAGTTCACATATTTTTCTTTAAAATAAGGTTTTTTTTCAAAACGGGCATGATTTCCGCCCATTATATGCGCGTAAACCACAGGAAAAATTTGGGCGAGCTCAAGCAAAGCCTGATATAAAATATATGCCAAACCATAAGCCTGATTTATGATATTAGACTGGCCGGTTCTTAACAACTCTTCGTGTATTGTTCCCGAAACCCAATCCCCCAAGCCAAAAATATGCAATTCTTTAAGATGGTAAGCCTCAAGAAATTGTTTTTTTGTAATTTTTATAATAGTGTCAACAATCTGCTGAATTCTGCGCGCGGCTATTAAGGCATTATACACCCCCAGCCCTTGCGTTTCCGATAATTTAATATTTTCGTCAAAATGAATATCTGACAATTCCAAAACCGCGCTTTCAATAGTTATTCCTTTTTCTTTTTTCGGCAATAGGATTTTTTGAACCGGCACCGGAGGAGCGGATTTCGCGACTCTTTTCACTTCCGACACGACCATCTCGTTTAAATTTTCTGTTTCGGCAATGAGCTTAATTTTTTTTCTAAGCCAATCTCTTTCGTTTTTAAGTTTCACGATTTCTTTTTCAAGCTTAATGACAAGCTTCACGCCCTCCTCTTCTTCTTTTAACGAAGAAATTTTCTGCGAAACGTTTCTTTTATTTATTTTAGTTAAAAATTTTTCGGAAAAATTTTTTTCCTTGGCGAACTCAACCAGCTCCTTTAATATTTCATCAACATTCCAATCAAAATGCTTTTCTAAAATGTGAATTAAATGTTCTTCAAGTTCCGGCGATTTTTTCCAAAAAGACCCGGCAGACATTTTACAAACCTCCACGCTGACTTAACTTAAGTTGTTTTTTAAATTGTTAAAGATTAATTTCTATTTTTATTATAACCGCAAGCGAGGAAAAAGCGAAAGTTTATTTTCATTTTTTCCGAGTACCGCGGTTATATGGCTAGTTTCTGACATATAACCGCAAACGAGAAAAAAGAGAAAACAAACAACCCCGAGTACTCAGGGTTGCGTTAAAATTTCAAAAACTTCCTTTTACTGTAAAACCGCGGCGAGCGCGTTAACTAAACCTGAACCGTATATTAAATCTTTTCCTGGAACCGTGTCCGGTAAAACTTGTTCAGCGGTATCTTCAAGTCTTTTTTGAACCTCCGCGGGACTGCATCCGGGATTTACGTCAAGCAAAAATTCGCACTTTGAAGGATTGCTTAAGAGCAACGCTGCTGTTCCAGCCACATGCGGACTAGCCATTGATGTTCCACTTAAAGTTTTATAACTTCTGTTTCTGTATGTTGAAAAAACGCTTACTCCGGGAGCGGCTAAATCAACCTCAGGTCCTCTTGATGACCAAAACGGCGCATTATCAGAACTATCGGTCGCGGAAACGGCTATAACTTCCGGAAATTTAGCGGGATAATCAACAGAGTTGTCTCCGGGACCGCTATTTCCAGCGGCCGCCACTTGAACAATGCCCGCCGCGTTCACTCTCTTTACCGCGTCATAAAATGCCTGGCTAAAACTTGGGGTTCCAAGACTCATATTTATCACATTCATATTATTCACAACGGCCCAGTCTAGTCCTTCTATAACATCTGACAAAAATCCCGAACCATTTGCGTTTAAAACTTTTACGGCATAAAGATCAATCTTAGGACCAACGCCAACCACTCCGAAATTATTATTCATTGCTCCGATGATTCCCGCCACGTGCGTGCCATGGCCGTTATCATCGTTTGGAGATTTAGCCAAGTTGATGGTGTTAACTCCTCCTTTGATATTGCCGGCTAAATCGGGGTGGTTTAAATCAATGCCAGTGTCAATCAAACCTACTTTTATATTGTCGGCGGTAGTCGCGTTCCACACGAGTTCCGCGTCTATTCTGTTTACTCCCCATGGCAATGTTTGAGATTGTATTATAGCGTTACCTTTTCTTCCTTGAATATCGGATTTTTTATCTAAAGCGTTAACAATAATATCTTCTTCTATTCTTTTCACGCCCTTAATCTTTGCAAGCGCGTCTTCAGATGATTTATCAGGAAGATAAACCGCGGTTCCGTTAATTAATTTAAGGCTTTTAATTTTTATCCCCCTTGTTTTCCTTATAATTTCATCTTTTGCGTCTTCATTTAAAGACGCTCCTTCTTCAAAAACCACTATTTTTCTTAAACCGCTTTTATTTTGTTCATTGCCGTTATCCGCGGGCTCATTCGCTTTTGATAGAACAGGAGCTGAAAAGGACGATAAAAAACCAAAAACAGCGATTAATATTCCTGTAATTAATATATTGAATTTTTTTGCATTCATAATTTTTTGTTTATTTAATTTATTATGTTTTTAAAAAAAATATTAAATAAATCGACCTTTTGATTTTAATAAAATATTCAAAAAGATAGGGTGAGTATAGCAAATGACTACTTTTTGTCAACCCCGTTAGAAATCTTGCCGTCATTATTGTTTAAAAATAAATTTTTAAGAAAACTTTAAAGAGGAATTTCTAACGGGGTCAATTTTTTACAGGTTATACAGGCTATCCGATAGACTGTATATTTTACATCTGGCTTGCCTCCACGCCTTTTTTTATTGCTTTTGTAATGTCGTTTGAAAATGACGAACATTCGCTTAATATATTTTTTTTTAAATCGTCCGTCATAAAATTTTTTGGAATTTTATCCAAATCAACATAACCTAAAAAAAACAAAATTTTTAAAAAAATAATCTTTTCCAAAAAAACAATATCTTTATTGCTAGAAACATCGGAGTTCAGACAAGACAGCGCTTCTATAATAAAATTCCACATAGCGGCATTTTTTTCCTGCCCTTTCAACATTCTATCAAGAAAACGCGTTATTCTCGCGCCTGATTCCAATTTTGCAAAAGACGCGCTAATCATATCCCAAGATGAAATTTTCTCGGCATCCGTTATTCTTAAAAATTCTTTGCCAACGACAAAAACCAGCCTTGAATAATCAAATAAATTCAAGTGCTGGTTTAATTTAGAATTAATTTTTCTTGCTCCTTTCGCAAAAAGCTCTATTCTTCCAAAATCTTTCGTAAAAACGGATAAAATCTTGTCTGACTCGCCCGTGTTTTGACTTTTAATTACTATGCCTTCTGTTTTATACAACTTATAGGACATTAAATTACTTTACTACAACCGCTCCGAATCTGGAAGGGTTCAAATGATCGTGATATTTGAATTCGCCCGTTTTGCTGAAAGTAAAAACATAATTAGCGTCTTTCTCGTATCCTTTTTTAGCGTCAAATTCAGGATAATTAGTGTGCGTTGGATGAGGAGCGGAAGCTACCCACATTAAGCTTGAAGATTCATTTTTAAACACAACTACGGATCCCGCGGCAACTTCAATTTTATTCGGTGAAAATCCGGCGTCCGTATAAACCACGATATTTTCTTTTTGACCGGCATTATTTTGATCGCCGGAATTAACAGAAGAATTTTCAGTAATATTTGATTCTGCTTTCTGATTATCAGACGCGCTCGGCTTTTCTTTTAAAATAAAATATCCAACGGAAACAAGAATTAGAACAATAACGCCAACGGCAATAATTTTGTTCATATATTTTTGTTTTTGATAATTTATAATTTTTAAAGAGTTCGACTTTTAAGGGGTTTAAAATAAATGGCATCAACCATTTATTTTAAACTAGATATATCAATTTACAAGAAAAGTAAAATACTTACAACATCACTTACTATTGCCTATGAAAACCTTCTCCGCGATGAAATTCCTGCCTGCTAAATCCTGACCTGTGAAATTCCGATCTGTGAAAACCGCTGTCTTCCTGCTTTCCAAGCTGGCGATCTTCCCGACTATTATCTGATCCTCTATTTCTATTTCGTCTTCTGTTCTGACTTGAGTCAAATCCTGATCTATGAAAACCTTCTCCGCGATGAAATTCCTGCCTGCTAAATCCTGACCTGTGAAATTCTGATCTGTGAAATTCTGATCTGTGAAATTGCCTGTCTTCACGCCTGTCCGCTTGTCTGTCCTGTTGCCTATCCGCTTGTCTATCTTCCTGTCTTATATCAGAACTTCTATGAAATTCAGATCTGTGAAAACCGCTATCTTCCTGCTTTGCATTAGAGCTTTGATCTTCTGTCAAAGCATAAGCTTTTTTAACAAGAAACGGATTTTCTTCATAGACAAAAATTTGCGACAAAGAAAATAAAGCGAAGCCTAAAATAAAGGGTACTATACCCCAGAGCAAAGCTCTGGACTCTTGTCTCGCAACAGAGCTGCAAGGCATTAACCCCTTTGTTTCAACTCCGCTCGGACAAAATGAAAACTTGTTTTCATTTTGCTCCTCGCTTGTTGAAATAAGATTTCCCGTTAAAAAAGAAAGGGTTGATTTATTTAATAATGACATAGATGTTTTTGCTTTTGCCCAAATTAAAACTAATTCAGGCAAAAGCAATAAATTAGAATTGCTATCGACCACAAGGAGCGCCGCTCCTTGAATAACTTAATTAATATAATACTTCTGTTATGATAATAACAAATATTAAATAGGAATCAATACCATTTAGTATTATATACTATTTATAGAATTTTGCAAGAGGCTGAACAATTGGGCAATGCTGGAATCGGACCAGCGGCCTCTTCGATGTCAACGAAGCGCTCTGCCACTGAGCTAATTGCCCGAACAATGTTTATATCCCCTGAAGCATTGAATACATCGGGGTAATCATTGATATCACGAAAAAACCGACAGCGACTCCTATGAAAACCATCAAAAACGGCTCAATAACGGTAGAAAGATTTTTTGTTGTCTGAGCCACTTCATCTTCAAAAAAACCCGCTACTTTAATGAGCATATCGGATATATTGCCCGTTTCTTCTCCAACCGTTATCATTTCTATGAAGACCGCCGGGTACAAATTAGGAAACTCGGAAAAAATCTTTGATATTTGCTCGCCTTTTTGCACTTTTTCTTTTACTTTGCTTAAGGCTTCTTTGTAAGAATAATTTGTGAGCACTTCGCCTGTAATTTCAAGCGCCTCCACTATTTCCACTCCGGAACCCACAAGCGATCCTAGCGTGCGCGCGGTTCTTGCCGAATTTATTTTTAATATTAAAGAAGAAAAAATGGGAGCGCGAAAAAGAATAAAACTAATCGCGCGTTTTACTTCGTTTTTGGAATATAAATAGACGGAAAAAAACATAACCCCCGCCGCGCTTAATAAAAAAACGATTGTGTGATTCACCAAAAAATCGCTTATTTTTATTAAAATTCTGGTAGATAACGGGAGCTCCATTTTAAAATCGGAAAAAGCATCAACAAGAGTCGGCACCACGTAAATCATCATTAAAATTCCGACTATAACCATAGCTATTATGACTATGACCGGATATATTAAAGCGCCTTTCACTTTTCGCGTTAATTCATAATTTCTTTCAAGCTGGGAACTTAAAATTTTTAACGACTCGTCTAATTTTCCTGTTTTTTCTCCTGCTTTAACCATTGACGAAAAAATGGGCGGAAATACGGACGGATATTTTTTTAAACTAGTTTCCAAAGATTCGCCTTTTCTGATATCGTCAGCTACATTTTTTAAAACAATTTTAAACTTTTTATTCGTGGTTTGCTTTGCCAATGTTTCAAGTCCCCTATTTAAAGAAATGCCCGCCACGATCATAATGGAAAGGTTTCTGCAAAAAATAATTTTATCAAAAGGTTTGACTCTGTCAAAAATATTTGAGAAAGAATCTAAAAAAAATAAATAACTTTTTCTTTTTCCTTTTTGACTAAAACGGGTGAGAAAAAAACCTTCTTGTTTTAAAATCTTTGCCAAATCAAACTCGTCGGCCGCTTCTTTCACTCCTTCTATTTCTTCACCGCTAATCTTCTTGGCGTTAAAAGAAAACAACATATTTATCATAATAACAAATTTAACAAAAATAACCAAACCAAAAATTAAATAGCTCTTGAATATTTTCAAGAGCTATTTGTTTTTTTTAACAAATTATTTATTTGCCGTCTTCTATAATTTTCTTGAAGACGGCTTCAACATGTTCCGCCTCAACCTTTTTTCCGGTTAAGGACTCAACAATCGCCGCGCCGATTTTGCCTATGCCGTGCGCGGCGGACGCGGCGGTTTCTTTCACTTCATCCGGCAGACTATCCATAAGCCCGCTTACAAAAAATCCTTTTGCTTGTCCGCCAAAAAATTCCTGAGACATTTCCTTAACGCTTTCCGGCGAACCCCAAATGGTCATTTTTGAGCTTGACATTGCAATGCCGAACGAATTCGCCATTGCAACGCGAATTTCTTTTTCGGCCTCAATCTTCGCCAAATCCACCTGCAATTCGCGGGAAATACTTTCAAATTCAGCCTTATTCTTTAAATCCTCGCGGTTCACCTCAACCCGCTTTCGTTCCACCTCAACTTGTTGAGCCGCGACATTCACGGGCACGGCCTGAATGGCAGTTTCGCCTTCGGCTTCAAGAAGCTTGGCTGTTTTTTCAGCCTCCGCCAACATGCGCCGGCTAGCCGCTTTTTTATCGGCCGCTTCTTGCCCGCCTTTTGCTTCCGCCACTTGAGCGTAAGCTTTTACATCAGCCTCCATTTGTTTTTGCAGTTTTTCTTGCTCAATCATAGCCATCTTATTTATAATAGCCTGCTCTTTCTCACGCTCGGCGGTTGAAGTAACCTCAACCGTCAAAACCCTCTGCTTTTCTTTTTCTCTTTCGGAGTCTGCCGCGAACCTTTCGGTTTCAGCGGCCGCCCTTTCTTTTTCTTTTGTCGCCACCGCGATTTCTTTTTCACGGGCGCTAATTTCAAGATTTCGCTGTTTTTCTATTTCCGCTATTTTAGCGGCTTCCTCACGCTGCTGATTAGCCACCTCAAGTGCCTTGGCTTTTTCAACCTCAGCCACCTGAATAGCTTGATCTTTTTGAACATAAGCGATTCCGGCAAGCCTTGCTTGCTCGGCAGAAACGGTTTCCGATTCCTGTTTCGCTCTTGCCTGCGCTATCTGCATATCTCTCTCTTGCGCGGCTTGAGCTGAAACTCTTTCTAAGTCTTTCTCATAAACATATTTGGCGGTCTCGACATCTCTGTCTTTGACCTCCTTCTCTGCTTGACGTTCTATTTTATTTCTTTCTACCCTGGCGTGTTGCGTTATTTCCGCAATACGCTGAGCTCCTTGAGCGTCAAAAACATTATCATCCGGCTTTAGAAAAGCCACGGGAGTTTGGTCAAGTTTTGAAATAGTTGAAGTCTCAAGAGTAAGACCATTGTGAGCCAAATCTTTTTCAACAATAGCCTGAACACCGGCCGCGAATTCTTCGCGCTTTGAATTAAGCTCGTGCAAAGGCTTCGTGGCGGCCACAGTCCTTAAAGCATTAACAAGCTTTTCAAAAATTACTTCCTGAACCGATCTCGGTTCGGTTGCCCTTTCGCCAAGGGACCTTGCCGCTGTTAAAATATCTTCCTCATTTCTTTGAACTTTAACGAAGAACTCGGCCGTAACATCGGCCCGCAGATTATCCCCCGTGATAAGAGCGTTTTCTCCATGACGAGGAACTTCAAGCTTCATAGTTTTTAATGACACGACTAGGGTTTGATGCACAACGGGAATCACGATAGCTCCGCCGTCAATAATCGTTTTTGCTCCTCCCATTCCTGTGCGCACAAACGCTTCATCAGCCGAAGTCCTTTTGTAAAGACGGGTAATCGTTACGACGCATGTTCCTATAAGCAAAACCAAAACTCCGAATCCGGATATAATTATCTGGCTTAACACCGGAATTTGCAAAGGAACGACAAACGGACCCACGCTAAGCGCTAATGCCGCTAAAATCATAACTATTCCCATTATTCCTCCCCCTTGTCTTTGTCTTGCGTTTTCCATTTACTTTTCTCCCTGTTTTTAGTGTTAACTGCTAATCGCCTACTATTAAACATCAATCTTCTTTCTTGGATCATCAAGCGAAAAAGGGTCAACTCTTACAAAAAAGATTTTTTCTTCAGCGTCATATTTCATAAGAATCACTCTGGTATTAGCGGGTATAAATCTTTTCCCCTGAAAAACACGGCACGGAACTTCTTGAAAAGCTTTATGCTCATCATAAAAAGTCGCGCTGCCGGATTTTTCCGTAACTGAATATCTTGTAATAGCCACTGTTCCGACAAAGTCCTCATTTTTTAAAGCATAGGTCTCGGTTGCGGGCATTATAGCCGCCAACACTCCAGCAAAATACTTTGTGATAAACACAGAATTAAAAGCGGCAATGCCAGCCGAAAACCAAAAGTAAATTAACGGAAATCTCAACACATCTTTAAATATTAAATTCATAGCAAAACCGCTAAACCCCCAAATGAAACAAAAGCTTGTTAAAAGAATTGAAACAGGAACTTTTCCAAAACCAAAAAAACTTAAAGCCTTTAAACCAAAACTTTCGCTTTCGTGCTCTATGTCATGGTCCCCTCCTATATCGTGGTCAAAATCATGGTCAATTGAAACATCGTGATCCATATCGGTGCCGCCGTCTCCCATAATTCCACTGGCAAGCACCAGGGTAAAAATTACTGCCGCGAAAAACGGCAATTCAAAAACCAAATTCCACCACTCTAAAAACTCCATCTTATTTATCCTCCTCCTGTTTTTGGGTTTCCCTTAATTGTTTTAATTCTTCCATTCCTCTTTTTTTCTGTTCGCTTAAATGAGCATCCGCGAACCGCGGAGCCATAAGCATTTTCTTGGCAAGAGAAACTGGATCGGCAAGAGCGGTAAGCTCCGCTTCAATATGTCCTTCTTCTATTTGCTTTCTTAAAGAATTCATCGCGGTTTGAATTTCCTCCCCCTCTATTATTTGTTTTATTTCTCTGTCAATTTCAACATTTAGATCCGCCAAAATCAAAGCTTTATTCTGAAGCCTGCGTTTTTTTAATTCTATTTCTTTTGCCCTTTCATCAAATGAACGCTCGGCTTCTTCCATGCTAAACTTCACTTTTTGTCCTATCGCTTCCTGCATTTTTATCATCCTAAGATCTTCTGTAAGACGCTCCAACTGCGCGAACTTTTCATTTACATTGTTCTGATAAGATTTAAAATCTCGCGCCTCGCGCTCGGCTCCCTGCTGTAAAAGAGCGTACTCTTTTCCCAGTCTTTCAATTTCTTTTTTAGACTGAAGCTGTAAAATAACGCAACGTTCCGCTTTAACCTCCTCTCCATTATTTAAAAAACGTTTGGCCTGTTCTTCCAAATTCTGATAATTTACCACTTCCGATCCAAGAGCCCGGTATTTCTCGTCGGCAAGCGCCATAGAATATGAAACCGCATCAGCCTTTAAATTTAAAATTTCTAGCATTTTAGACATATCTTCTCTTAATTTTGTCTCCTCGGGTATTTTTTCTTCCGCAAAATCCATTAACGAGTCAAATATTTTCCCTAAAATATTCCACCATCTTCTTGCTCTTCCCGCCATTCTTAAACCTCCTATATTTTAAATTATTAAAGATCTTTAATAAGTAAGTCTCTATTTAGAGACAAGGAAATATTAGTTATTTTAAAAAAATTGTCAATACTTGATTAAATTAATATTTCAGGTAGCAAGGACCGTCCTTGCTATCAAAGAATTTTACCGCTTTATGAACTTTCTTTTTAGCTATTTTTATATATTATTATTGTATGAGTCATAAACCGCTGAAGAGCTTTTAAATATCCCTAGTTTTTTGGGAAATTCTGTGATTCCAAAATTTTACTTTTCTGCCTTAATGCAAATAAGTTTTTACTGAATATAGAGTTTTTAGGCAGGTCCGTTGAACGTAAAATTTTGGAACACAGAAATTTCCTTTACGGATTCTTGTTTTTCAGCAATTTAGAACCGTATTATGAGCCATAAAGAAATACGTAAAAAATTTTTGGATTTTTTTGAAAAGAACGGGCATAAAATCGCGCTAAGTTCTTCGCTTATTCCGAAAGATGATTCGTCCGTGCTTCTTACAACTGCTGGTATGCAGCAATTTAAGCCGTATTATTTGGAAGAAGAATCCCCTTTTGGAAACAGGGTTGCGTCTATTCAAAAATGTTTCAGGACTTCTTCAATTGATGAAGTCGGCGACGAGCGACATAATACTTTTTTTGAAATGCTTGGCAATTTTTCTTTTAAATACCCGAGCGGTAAGGCAAGTTATTTTAAGGAAGAAGCAATAAAAACGAGTTATGAATTTATGGTTCACGAAATGGGACTAGAAATTGACTATGTTTCCGTGTTTCACGGCGACGAAAAAGACGGCATACCCCGCGACAGCGAATCGGTTGAAATTTGGAAAAATGCAGGAGTACCGGAAGAAAAAATAAAATTTTTTGGAAAGGAAGACAACTTTTGGGGTCCGACCGGCGACAAAGGTCCTTGCGGACCCACAACTGAAATTTATGTCGGGGGAATTGAAATTTGGAACATTGTTTTTAACGAATATTTTTTTAACGGGGAAAAGTACGAAAAATTAAAATATCAAGGAATAGACACTGGCATGGGTCTTGAACGGCTTACAATGGCAGTTCAAAAAACTCCGACAATTTTTGAAACGGATTTGTTTGCGCCTATCGTCGCTAAAATCAAATCTCAAATCTCAAATCTCAAAATTAAAACTCAAAATTCAAAATTAGAAGTAACAAAAATAATTAGAATAATCGCCGACCATTTGCGCGGCGCGGTATTTTTAATTTCAAACGGACTCACGCCTTCAAATGTCGGCACAGGATACATTTTACGAAGGATTTTAAGAAGAGCCGCGACTCTCTCTCGGGGCACGAATATCTTAGAAATAATAAAAATAATTATCGCGGAATACGGCGATTTTTATCCGGAATTAAAAAATAATGAAAAACTAATTTCTGAAGAGGTAAAAAAAGAGTTGGATTCTTTTCAAAAATCGCTAAGCAGAGGTTTAAAAGAATTTAAAAATTTAAAAGAGTTTAAAGCATTCGCGAATAAAGATGATGTTTTTGGCGCGGAAAAATCAGACGATAAAATTTCAGGGATACACGCTTTTAATATTTATCAAACTTATGGATTGCCTTTAGAACTTTTTTTTGAAGAACTAAAAAATAAAGGGTATAAATTTTCCGACTCGCGAAAAGAAAATATTTTTAAAGAGTTTAGCGAAGAATTAAAAAAACATCAAGAAATTTCGCGCGCCGGCGCGGAAAATAAATTCGGAGGACACGGTCTCAAAAAATCCCAAATCCCAAATCCAAATTTCCAAAATCAGAATCTAAAATCAGAAATAATCATAAAACTTCATACCGCCACTCATCTTTTACAAGCGGCTCTTAGAAAAATTTTAGGAAACGAGGTTCATCAAATGGGCTCGGATATAAATCACGAAAGATTAAGATTTGATTTTTCTTTTAACAGAAAATTAACCGAGGAAGAAATTAAAAAAGTTGAAGATTTGGTGAACGAAAAAATAAAAGAAAAATTAGACGTGATTTGCGAAGAAAAAAAATATGAAGACGCGATTAAATCCGGCGCGCTTGCATTCTTCAAAGAAAAATATCCTGAGACGGTTTCAGTGTATTCCGTGCGCGGTTTTAGCAAAGAAATTTGCGGCGGCCCCCATGTTAAAAACACAGGAGAATTAGGTATATTTAAAATAATAAAAGAAGAATCATCTTCCGCCGGAGTAAGAAGAATTAAAGCAATTTTAGAATAAAAATGCTAAAAAAATCCGTAAAGAAAATCTTGAACTTATACTATTAACTCTTTTAGATTAAAATGTATAATATAAAAGTGAGTTTAAAAAATAATCGCAAATTAAAAAATGGATTTACCCCCACACCAAAAAATTTTGGTGTGAGCTCGCAAAGCGAGCGGGGGTTTACTTTAATTGAAATGCTTGTGGCTACTTCGGTTTTATCTGTTACCGTTCTAATTTCTCTTAGTTCTTTTTTGGCAGTGCTTGCCGCCCAAAAAAAAGCAAACGCGGTGGCAAACGTTCAAGAAAATATAAAATTTTCCGTCGAAATGATACTTAGAGAAATACGGACCGGCAAAAACTACTATTGCGGATACGGAACAGGATCAGATACAAATGATTGTCCAAATGGCGGAACCGTTATAACCTTCCGAAACTATTTAGGGCAAACAATAATATACAGATTAAACGGCAGTCAAATTGAAAAATCCGATGACGGCGGTTTTAATTATTTAGCCGTAACTTTCCCTGAAATTAAAATAACCGATCTCAAATTTTATGTTCTAGGATCAGACCCGCCGCCCGACACAAGCCAGCCTCGCGTTATTATAACCATAGCCGGAGAAGCCGGGATTACGGCAAAAGCTAAATCACATTTTAACATTCAAACCACAGTATCCCAAAGAATACTTGATTTATAAATAATTATTTTTAAAAATGACGCTAAAAATATTTTTTAAAAAAAAATACCGCGCGGGATTCAATTTAGTAGAACTCGTAATCGTTATCGGAATAATTGCCGCGATTTCAGTATTAGTTTTGGCAAAATATCCTAATTTTTCCGAGAAACAATCATTAGACAGAGCGGCAAAAAGCATAGCGCTTTCCATAAGAGACGCTCAAGTCAAAGCTTTGGCAACGGTAGAATTCGCGCCTTCCGTATTTCCCGCTTACGGCGTCCATTTTGACTCAAGCGTGAATGATTCGTATATTATTTTCGCCGACGTGAACAATAACCAGCAATACGACTCTCCGGGAGAAATGTTTGAACAAAAAAAAATTATTACTTCCGCGAGAATTACGGATTTATGCGCTTACCTCAAATCGGCCGATCCCGACCAATGCGGACTTCCGGATTTAGATATCATATTTAAAAGACCCGAACCGCTTATTTTTTTAAAAAGCTCCAGCATTATACCAAATATAAGCGATGTTGAAGTAATTACACAAATTCCCAGCGGCAAGCAGAAAAAAATCGGGGTATGGTTAAGCGGACAAATATTTATTGAGTAATTTTTATGCGAAACAAATATCATAAAAAAAGCTTTACCCCCACACCAAAATTTTTTAGTGTGAGCTCGCAAAGCGAGCGGGGGTTTACTTTAATAGAAACTCTAGTAGCGCTTACCGTCTTAACGATAGGAATGAGCGCCGTCATTACTTTAATCAGCCATGGCTTAAAAACCGTTTCTTTTTATCAAAATCAAACAACGGCTTTCTATTTAGCCGTGGAAGGAATAGAATTTATAAGAAGTTGGCGAGATGACAACTTTATTCAAGAAAATCCCTGGCTGAAAGACTTAAACGACTGCACCTCTCCAAGCAGCTGTTATGTTACACCCGCGCCGGACACTGGCCAACCCTATATTGCCAAATGCAATCCAGACTGCCCAAATCTTAAATACAGCGCGGGGAAAAATTTATATAATTATTCCCCAAGCGCGGTTGATACGCCATTTTCAAGAGAAATCCAAATATCAAGCGCGGCGGATTTCGGACCGGATGAAAGAGAAATAGTATCAAAAGTAACATGGCAAGACCGTTATGGCGCCCGTAATATTGAATTAAAGGCGCATATCTTTGAATGGCAATAAAAAAAATTATGTTAAATAAAAAAATAAAAATGAAAATTGAAAACGCGGAAAGCGCGACCCCGCCGTGGCGGAATCGCGCTTCTAATAAAAAAGGTTTTGCATTAACGCTCGCTCTGCTTATAGTAAGTATCGTGACGAGTATTGGTTTATCTATTTTTGAAATACTCTTCACTGAAGCCAGTTTAACGCGAAACATAAACGAGTCTCAATACGCCTTTTATTCCGCCGATACAGGCGCGGAATGCGTCTTATATTGGGATTTAAAAAAAACGCCTCCTCTTTCAATCGCGGCTTCAAAAACAATAACTTGCAATAACGAGACAAAAACAATAGGAGGCGCTCTTTCAAGCGGTTTCCAGTTATTATTTGATAATGGAACATGCGCTAATGTAACGGTAAACATAAACGGCGCAACCGGACAAAGAACTATAGAATCTTTAGGAAGAAGCAAATATGACACCACGACCAACAACTGCAACACAAGTCTGCCAAAACGTTCGGAAAGAGGAATAGAGCTTAATTATTTTTAGAGTGTCTAAACAAGAAATAAAAAAAAGAATTGAAAAACTTAAAAAAACGATTAACCATCATCGTTATCTTTATCATATCTTAAATAAGCAGGAAATCTCTGACGAGGCCTTAGATTCGCTGAAGCGCGAGCTTTTTAATCTTGAAAAAGAAAACCCGGAATTTACAACCCCCGACTCCCCCACCCAAAGAGTTGAAGGAAAGGTTTTAAAAGGTTTTAAAAAAGTCAAACATGAAACAAAAATGCTATCGCTAAATGACGCGTTTTCCGAAGAAGAATGGAAAGAATGGGAAGAGCGGATTAAAAAACTTATTTCCGACAAAACAACTGATTTTTTTTGCGAAACAAAATTTGACGGACTAGCGGTAAGTTTGATTTATAAAAACGGAATACTCGCGCGTGCCGCGACGCGAGGAGACGGAGAGTTCGGAGAAAACATTACGGCAAACGTAAAAACAATTGAATCCGTGCCTTTAAAAATTGAGGTAATGGACCCCGTTAGAAACACTTATTTTCAGGCTTTTAAAAAAAGAAATGTTAATAAGAGTGGCGGCGGTGAAGTTTCTAACGGGGTGGAGAAAATTGACAAAGAAACGGAAAATAAAATATCTCACGCGCTTCAAAACGGAGAAATAGAAATAAGAGGAGAAATTATCATATTAAAAAAAGATTTTGAAAAAATAAATAAAGAACAGGAAAAAAAAGGATTGCCGCGATACGCCAACCCGCGAAATTTAGCGGCCGGATCAGTGCGCCAGCTTAATTCAAAAATAACCGCTTCCCGCCGCCTGCATTTTTTTGCCTGGGACATAATAGGAGATGTATGCTTAAAACACAGCGACGAACATAAACTGCTTCGCGCTTTGGGTTTTAAATCGGATAATTATGCCGCGATAGCAAAAACAGCCCAGAAAGTTTTTGAATTCAGAAAAAAGATTAACGAGAAAAGAGAAAAATTAGAATACGAAATAGACGGCATTGTAGTAACCGTGGACAATAATAAAATTATGAACGAATTAGGGATCGTGGGAAAATCTCCTAGAGGCTCTATAGCTTTTAAATTCGGTTTAAAAGAAGCGGCAACGGAAATACTTGGAATTAAAACGCAAGTTGGAAGAACTGGCGTGCTTACACCGGTCGCTATTTTAAAACCGATAGAACTTTCGGGTATCACAATAAGCCGCGCTTCGCTTCATAATATAGATGAAATAAAAAGACTTAGCGTAAAAATTAACGACACCGTTATTGTGGGGCGCGCCGGAGATGTTATTCCGCAAGTCATAAAGGTTCTAAAAGAAATGCGAACCGGAAAAGAAAAAGATTTTAAGATGCCGGAAAAATGCCCGGTTTGCGGAAAAAACGTTAAAAAAGATAAAGGAGGCGTATACATAAAATGCGTAAATTCCGACTGCCCCGCAAAGAAAAAAGAAAATTTATATTATTTCGCGTCAAAAAAAGGCTTTGACATAACAGGTTTAGGACCCAAAATAATTGATGTTTTATACGACAAAGCGCTTATACAAGACGGCGCCGATTTATTCGCTTTAGAAAAAGGAGATTTACTGCCTATTGAAAGATTCGCCGAGAAATCTTCTTTTAACATAATAAAGGCGATAAACGAAAAAAAGGAAATAACATTTCCAAAATTTATTTCTTCACTCGGAATTTTGCATATCGGAGAAGAAACCGCCGAGTTGCTTGCGAAATATGTAATTACCGAATTTCATTCTATCGATAATATTTTAAAGAGCGGAAAAATTCCAATAAAAGATTTTATAAAAATATTCCAAAGTTTATCTTCGGAAGAACTGCGAAAAATTAAAGACATCGGCCCGAAGGTCGCGGAAAGTATTTTAAATTGGTTTAAAAATGATTACAATATAAATTTTTTGAAAAAATTGGAAAATAGCGGCGTTGAAATTAAATTGCAGAAATTTAGTAAAGCCGCGGCGGGAAAAGCCGAAAAATTTGAAAGAAAAACATTTGTTTTAACCGGAAACTTGGAATCGCTCACGCGCGATGAAGCAAAAGAAAAAATACGCGCGCTAGGAGGAGAAATTTCCGAAAGTGTTTCAAAAAAAACAGATTATGTTATTGTGGGAAATGATCCGGGAAGTAAGTTTGAAACGGCAAAAAAACTAGGCGTCAAAATTATAAATAAAGAAGATTTTTTAAAGATGATTAAATAAAATGATTAATTTAGAAGAAATAGAAAAATTGGCGGAACTCGCCCGAATTAAACTAACCGAGGAAGAGAAAAAAAACCTAAAGTCGGAACTTGAGGCTATTTTAAATTATTTTACAAAACTTCAAGAACTTAACTTGGAAGACGGCGCTGAATTTTTTACAACCCCAAATTTAAATAAACTTAGAAACGATGAAAAAATAAGCAAAGAAGAAAACTCCGAAATTTTGCTTAAACAAGCGCCGGAAACAAAAAATGGATATTTAAAAATAAAGAAAATTTTATAAAATGGTTATAAATTTAAAAGAACTCACAATAAGAAAGGCGCAAGAATTAATAAAAAATCGCGAAATTTCCTGCCGCGAGCTTGTTGCTATTTATTTATCGCAAATAAAAGAAAAGAATCCGGCGTTAAACGGGTATTTGGAAGTATTTGAAGAAAGCGCGTATGAAACGGCAAAAGAGGAGGACGAATTAATCGCCGGAGGAACTCCACGCGCTTTATCAGGAATTCCTTTAGCTATAAAAGACAATATGTTAATTAAAGGAAAAACCGCGTCCGCCGCCTCGCGAATTTTAGAAAATTACACGGCATCTTATGACGCGACCGTCATTGCAAAATTAAAAGAATCTGGAGTGATTTTTTTAGGAAGAGCGAATACGGACGAATTCGCTATGGGCAGTTCAACCGAAAATTCCGCGTACGGTCCGACAAAAAATCCGCTTGATTTAGAAAGAGTGGCCGGAGGTTCATCTGGCGGTCCAGTGGCATCAGTCGCGGCAAATATGTGTCTTGGAGCTTTGGGTTCTGAAACCGGCGGTTCAATAAGATTACCTTCGGCTTTCTGCGGAACGGTCGGTTTAAAGCCAACCTACGGCTCTGTTTCACGTTACGGATTAATGGCATTAGGGTCTTCTCTTGACCAAATCGGACCAATCGCAAAAACAGTGGAAGACACGGAAACTTTATTTAATATTATAAAAGGAAAAGATGAAAAAGATTCTACTACCGTAGAACCTGAATTTTCAATTTCTAATCCCGTCCCGAGTCCCGAGCACTCGGGACAATTTTCAAAAAATTTAAAAATCGGAGTGCCGAAAGAATTTTTTTCACTTAAAGAAAACGGCAAAGAAGGATTAGACGAAGAAGTGGCGGAAATTTTTAAAAACACATTAGACGACTTAAAAAATTTTGGCTATGAAATTCACGAAATTTCCATTCCTTCTATTGATTACGCTCTTGCCTGTTATTATATAATAATGACAGCTGAGGCATCTTCAAATTTAGCGCGTTTTGACGGAATCCGTTATGGCTTGCATAAAAATGGAAAAAATCTTTTGGAAGACTATCTCGTGAGCAGAGAGGCCGGCTTTGGAAAAGAGTCAAAAAGAAGAATAATGCTCGGAACTTATGTCTTGTCTTCCGGATATTACGACGCCTATTATCTTAAAGCGCAAAAAGTAAGAGCGAATATAAAAAATGACTTTAAGCGCGCGTTTAATGAAGTGGATTTAATTTTAACTCCCACCGCTTCCGAAACAGCTTTTAAAATCGGCGAAAAAACAAAAGATCCTCTTTCAATGTATTTGGCCGATATCTTTACGGTTCCGGTAAACCTTGCCGGCTTACCCGCTATTTCTATTCCAAAAAAAGGCAAAAAACTGCCAGTTGGTATCCAAATAATCGCCCCTTGGTTTCGCGAGGATTTATTATTTGAAACAGGCAAAAAATTAGAAGCTTAAATTCTTTTTACCAATTTATTAAACTGCCTACCCCTGTCAAACTCGTTTTTAAAAACTCCGAAGCTCGCGGCACCCGGAGAGAGTAAAACTATATCTCCATATTTCGCAAATTTTTTTACGCGAACAAACGCTTCTTTCATTGAACTTACGCCGCTAAAAACTTGGGGTAATAATTTTTGTCCCAATTCTTTAATTATTTTATCGCTTGCCGCGCCGCGAAATAAAATCAATACCTTAACATAATTTTTCACAATCTTTACGTATTTTCTATAATCCAAATCTTTATCCGCTCCGCCCGCTATCAAAATTATTTTACCTTTATGTTTTTTAAGCGATTCTAAAGCGACAATTCCGGCATCCGGAGTAGTAGCCGTTGTGTCATTATAAAATTTAATTCTCTTAACTTCTCTTATAAATTCCAATCTGCCGGGAATTCCTTTGAAATCTTCAACGACTTTTCTAATAATACTTTCTTTTACGCCAAAACATCGGACTGCCTCAATTGCTGTGGCGATATTTTCTAAATTATGAACTCCCAAAACTTTTATTTTCCAATCTCGCGGAATATTCTTTTTTGTCGCTATAATTATTTTTCCTTTTACGTCTTTCTTTAATTCGTCTATAGAATTATAAATTCCGTATTTTTTAACCGTTTTTAAAAAATTTTCTCCCAAAACAAGCGCATCCCCTTCTTTTTGATACTTAAAAATATTCGCTTTATCTTCAAAATATCGTCTTATGTCGCCACCATAATAATTCATATGATCAGGCATAAAATTTGTAAATACCGAAATATGCGGATTTATTTTTGCGTCATGAAAGCCCTGCAAACGCCAGGAATCAAGCTCCATTACCACCACATCGTGAAGACTAATTTTTTTTAATAAAGGAAGGGTGGCATGCCCCAAAACATTGCCGCCCATAAAAACTTTTCTTTTATTTTTTGAAACGCTAAAATCGGTTTTAATAATTTCAAAAATTAATTTAGAGACCGCGCTTTTGCCTTTTGTTCCGGTAATTCCTATTATAATAACGCCTTTCGCTAACTTGCAAAAAAGAGATTCGTCCATTTCAATCGCAATTCTGTTTTTTTTCGCCTCTGCGATATAAGAAGAGTCAAGTGGAATTCCGCCGGCTTTTATAATAAAATCTTTGTCTTTAAAATCCGCGAACTCGTGCTTGCCAAGAGTGTATTTTATATTTTTAAATTTCGCGAGTTTTTTTAAAGACGGTTTTAATTGCTCAGCATTTTTTAAATCCGTGATAGTCAAATCCGCGCCGCACTCAGCCAAAAATTTAGCGACATTTACTCCGCGTCCCAAAATACCCAAACCCATTATAGTTATTTTTTTATCTTTAAAATACTTACAATAGTTTTTATTTTTCATTTTTGGCTATTTAGTATTTTTCCATAAACTCTTCTAATGCAGTTCGGCAAATATCTTTTAGAATATCTTGTTTAGTTATATTAGCCATAGTTTATTTTAACAATTTAGACATCAAAGATGAAGAATTAGAAATAAAATAATCTTTTATTTCTTTTATTAATTTTTTCGATTCTTCGTCGCTCTTTGTCAAAAACAGCGGTTTTAAACTTTCCAAATTGTCTATCGCCTTAAAACTTTCAGAAAAAACTGCTGTTTTTGAAAAAGACACGCCAAACTTTTTTTCTGTCAATTTTAATAATTTTTGAACTTTATATCCTTTTTTAGTTATCAAAAAATATAAATCAAAAAGGTCCTTTGGCTCATTGCGGTCAAAGAATGCCATTAATTTATTTGCGGCTATATCATCTAAAGAATCAATTAAGACACCGTTCCATTTTTTTCTTCTTTTAAGTTTTGGATGATTATAATGAACAAATTCCAATCTCACCTCATTTCCGTTACTTACAAAAAATTCAAACCTGTCATAAATTTTTTTTTCTTTTATTTTAGATAATTGAAGTTCTTTTTTTAGTTCATTTATAAATTCAATTACTTCATTGTGAACAACAAGATTATCGCTAAAAAAATCCAAATCCTTAGATTTTCTATGATGTAAATAAAAAACGGAAAGCAATGTGCCTCCGGTAAAATAGAATTTCTCCGCTAAAGAAGATTTGCTTAAAAAACCTAAAACTTTTTTTTGAATTTCATTTAATTCTGCCATATTTTTTAAAAAAATATTCAAGCATTTTTCTTTTACCAGGATCAAGTCGTTTTTTTAATTTAAAAAAATGTTTTTTCACAATTTTTCTTTTAAGTCCTTTAAAATCATCATAATTTATCTTGCGTTCTAAAAGCCAAAGCCATTCTTGCTCGTTTTTTGGCTTAAAATTTTTTGGCAAATCATAGTCCCAATTATGTTCTACTTTTATCTTCATAGTTTAATATTAGCAAATTTAAAAAAATTTTTAAAGACATAATTTTCTGCCGCAAAGATCAAACCGATGTAATTTATAAATTATTTCCTCTTAATAACTTTTTTTACAGCTTCTTTTATGGATTGAACGCTCATTCCGTATTTTTCTAAGAGTTCTTCCGGCTCACCGGACTCGCCAAAAGAGTTTGGCATACCGATAAATTCCTGCGGAACCGGGTAGTTTCTTGCTAAAACTTCGGCAACCGCCGAGCCCATTCCGCCCATTATTTGGTGGTCCTCAACTGTAACAACCGCGCCGCATTTTTTGGCCGCTTCAATAATTGTTTTTTCATCCATCGGTTTTATAGTATGTTTATTTATAATGAGCAAGTGAATTCCCTCTTCTTCCAATTCTTTTGCCACAATTAACGCTTTATAAAGCAGTGGTCCGCAAGCGATTATTACGACTTGCGGATTTTCGCTTTCATAAAAAACTTCCGCCTTGCCTATTTCAAACGGCGTTTCTTCAGTTGTAATTACCGCAGTTTTTTCACGCGCAAACCGCAAATATACGGGACCATAAATTTTCGCGGCGGCGTATGTGGCTTTGCGAGTTTCTATTGCGTCGCAAGGAGCGAGGACTATCATATTAGGAAGACAGCGAGTTATAGCGATATCTTCAAGCGCTTGATGAGTGGCGCCGTCAGGCCCTACCGACACGCCCGAATGCGCGCCGGTTAATTTTACATTAACGTTATTATAACAAATATTCACGCGAACTTGATCCCAATTTCTTCCCGGGCAAAACACGGCGTAAGTTGAAATAAATGGCACTTTACCGCATACGGCCATTCCTGCCGCCATACTTGCCATATTTTGTTCGGCAATCCCGACTTCAATGAACCTGTCTGGAAATTCTTTTTTAAAAACGCCAGTGCGGGTTGAATCCGTTAAATCGGCGCAAAGCGCGACAATATTTTTATCTTCCTTGCCCGCCAAAACCATTCCCTCGCCATAACCGTCCCTCGTCGCCTTCATCGCAACTTTTTCTTTATCAAACAAATCACTATTTAATTTTGCGTTTTGATTTAACATACTTTTATTTTTTTCTATTTACTAAACCCTAGTGACTAATTGCTAATTTACTCATGTTCTCCTTTTATTTTTCCGCCTAAACTCCGTAATTGTTTCAACGCTTCAACCGCTTGTTCTTTGTCTGGCGGTATTCCATGCCAAGCCGGATCAAATTCCATAAAGTCAACGCCCTTACCTGGAATTGTATGCGCGATTATTAAAACCGGTTTTTCGTAAATAGCTTTTGCTTCGTTTATCGCGCCCACTATCGCTTCTATATTATGTCCATTAATTTCCAAGACATGCCAGTTAAACGCTTCGTATTTTTGGCGGATCGGCTCAAGCGGCATTATATCTTCCGTAAAACCATCTATCTGAATATTATTTCTATCCATTATTTCTGTTAAATTATCAAGTTTATTTTTACCGGCAAACATCGTGGCTTCCCAAATCTGACCTTCGTTATGCTCGCCGTCTGAAGTGAGGCAATATACCTGATATTTTTGCTTATCTATTTTCGCGGCATACGCCATTCCGATTGCTTGCGAAAGTCCCTGCCCCAAAGGGCCAGAAGTGCTTTCTATTCCCGGGAGCGCGCCGCGGTGAGGATGCCCTTGAAGCCGAGTGCCAAATTTTCTTAAAGTGTTTAACTCCTCGCGCGGAAAATATCCGGCATGCGCCAAAGTCGCGTATAAAACCGGGCAAATATGCCCATTTGACAACACGACTCGGTCGCGCGAGGCGTCTTCCGGATTTTTAGGGTCGTGATTTAAAACATCGCCAAAATAAAGAGAAGCAAAAACATCAGCCATGCCAAGCGGTCCGGCAGAGTGCCCGGAACCAGCAGAAACAAGCATATCAATAATTGATTTCCTGATTTCATTTGCCGTTTCTTCAATAAATTTTATTTTTTCGTCAGTTGCGCTCATTAAAATTATTCTATCAAATAAAAAAAAATTCGGCAAGCAATACCGTGAAAATTTTAATTCTGGAGCCCACGGTCAGATTCGAACTGACGACCTACGGTTTATCCCGCTCTTTCAAAGCCACTCCGCGGACTCGAACCGCGAACCTTTGCTTTATCCCGCACCTTTTGCTTACATAGCCGAGAGCGAGATTCGAACTCGCGACCGACGGTTTACAAAACCGTTGCTCTACCACTGAGCTACCTCGGCGAGGAGTTGCATTGCTACGACTGCGTCGTTGTTTTGCGCGTGCGCACTGAGGGAGGGCTGGCTGT
>CAZCIQ010000012.1:0-24578 GCA_964499175.1 uncultured Candidatus Saccharibacteria bacterium
TATATCGGATAAAACGGCCATACATTATTAGTTGAATTAAAGTTATTATTAGAAGAAGGATAAAGGCCTAACGAGGGGTTGCAGGCATTTGTCGTTATGGCTCTCGTCGAAGCTGTTAAATAATTTCCAAAACTGTTGGTAAGCTTAGCCTTATAGTAATAGGTAACTCCGGAGCTCGTGGTTGTGTCAGTAAATCTCTTCGCGTATGTAACGCCGGTAAAACTCCAAGAATCATTCACTAAATCGCCTGGACTTAGCGTGAAATCCCTAACCAAATTAGTGGAATCATTAGGAACAAAGTCAATGCTCGTGCCGCGGTAAAGCTTTGAGGCCGACGAATTAAAATAAACATTAATATCTCTTTTATTGCCAACTTGACAATCAATAAACCCGTCAACATAAAAATATCCCGGGCTTACCACATCATAGTCTATCCAATCAAAAAATTGCCCTGAATAAGCGTTTGCGTAGTTTGCCATATTCAAAAACCAAAAAAATACAGAAGCAATAACAACGCTTATTATACACAATATAAAATAAAACTTTTTCATAAAAATATTTTTACCCTATTTTTTACTTCAACTTCATACCTTTAAAATCAATGTTATTTATTGGTTTTATTAATTTTGAAGAAATGGTTATTTTAGAAATATTGTTTTCTTTTGGTTCAAAAGCCATATTGATGAAAAAATTTTCTTTGCGCGCTGAAATGCCGGCGGGAAAAGAATCTTTTAATTCAATAGCGTCATCTATTGTCCAGCCGCTTGTTTTCATATAGTTTAAATAATAATCGTAATTTTCTTTTGCCGGTTTTTTTGAATCAAAAACTGTTACAATGTCTTTAGTATCCTTATCTCTTGAGTAAGCCTCAATCAAGTTTAATTCCGCGACAGGTAAATCTTTTGGAAATTTTTCCGGTATCTCAATGTCTTTGTTAAATTTGGAAATCTGATTTCTGAATTCATCTTTATTTTCTTTTCTTTGAACTTTGCCTGAAAACAAATAAACCGCCGCGACAATAATAACCATTGCCAAAACCACTATACTCATAATATTTTTTGCGTAGCAATTTTCTGTTTCAGAATCAAAAATTTCTTTATTTGTTCTCATTTTAAATAGTTATACTAAAAACAAAAAGTTTAATACTTTTTATCTTGCTCTGGCTTCAATTCTTACTATTCTTTTCTCATGATTTTTTAACTGCTCGTCCTGCCGTGATTCAATTCCAGCGCCAAACGCGTTTTCTTGTTTCCATGTTGAAAATTGTTTCGCCATATCGTCCGCCGCAATAAAAATTTTATCAACTTTGTTTTTTAATTCACCCACCTCTATTTTTAATTCATTTATATCTCCCTTAAATTCACTTCTTAATTCATTAAAACCGTTAGCCGTTATTCGGGCCAATTTTTCTAAAGTCATTTTTTGTTTTTCGCTTTGTTTTTGTTTCATTTTTTAATTCGCTTTTTTAATCTTACCAATTTAACTCAAAAGAAAAAAGGGAAGTTATGCACAACTATTTGTTAAATCACACCCAACAACAACCCTAAAACGGGCATCAAAAAATCATTTAAGGGCATAGGAGAATTTAGAGGAATAGGCATATTCCCCTTTCTTTCCATAATATTTTTCCTTTCGTTTTCATAGTTATCTTCATAATCGCCATTTCTAAAATCATCGCCGTCATTAAAATCATCTTCATCACCGTCAAAATCCTCCTCATCCATCATTTCTTTTCTCATTGACTCTTCAAAACATTCGCGTATTTTCTCGCCGGTATCTCTTTTTGGCGTCATTTTCCCTTCGCGCATTTTTTGAACGTTTGAAGGCCCAAGAGATGAATTCAGGCAATCCAAAACATCATCCGGAGCGTCTTCAAGCGCTTCTTTTATTTCTTGCTTCCCTTCTTCCATCATTTCTAAATCTTCCTGCGGTATAAGCCCATGTTCTTTGCCAAAATCAAAACATATTTCTTCGTTAGCCGGATCAGAGCAAAACTCTTCGCATTGTTCTTTTCCTTTACATCCTCCGGGACCTTTCCCGCCTGTTTTTTTCGCCATTTCAGCTTCCTCTTTAAGTATAAAGCCCGCTTTTTCGGCAAAAGAAACACACTCTTCAAAGTTTTTATCGTCAGAACAATATTTTTCGCATTCTTTTTTAGTTTTACATCCTCCCGGCAATTTTGCTCCTTTTTTAAGAGCTTCCTTTACTTTTTTAGCTTCTTCCAACTCGTCTTGGGACATTAAATTATTCTTTTCGGCAAAGTCAACGCATTCCTCTATATTAGAAGAATCGTCGCAGTATTCTTCGCAAGCATCTTTGCTATTACAGCCTCCAGGCCCCTTTTTCCCAGAATTAATAAAGGCCTTTGCTTTTTTGGCTTCCTCATTTGAAATAAGATTATGCTCTTCAGCAAAAGAAACGCAAACTTCAATGTTTTGAGGCTTATCGCAATAAGTGCGGCAGTCTTTCTGGTTTTTACAATTTCCCAGCTCTTGAACGGGAAAAACTATATCCGCGCTTTTAGCGTTTACTTTTGAAAAAAAAGTAAACGCTAAAATCACGGCTAAAGCAAATATTAAAAAATTAAAGCAAAATTGTATTTTATTATTCACCCCGTTAGAAATTTTATTTTGCATAATCATAATTGCTTACCCCGTTTTTTAATTTCTAACGGGGTACATATTCCAAATTTGTCAAATTGTCAAATATGTGTTAAATAAAAAAACCTTCATTTTGGAAAGTTATTCAAAAGGATTTTTATAAACATTTTTAAACGGATTTGTTTTTTCAATTGGATTTACTTCCGGTAATTTTTCTTTAATAGGATTGGATTGAGGCGTTATGTTCGGTATCGTATCAGACGCGGTTTTTTCTATACTTTTTAAAACCGTATCTTCCGCTTTTTGAATTGCTTCCTGTTTTGTTTTAACCTGATAAGAAACCCATAAAAAATATCCCGCTATCAAAATAATTGCAACTAAAACAGCGGCGGATATAATTAAATTTTTTTCTTTCATAAATTTATGATAACAAAAAATTTTTAAATAATAAAATATAAGTTATTCACATGGCAATTAAAGCGCGAATTAATCTACCAAGTAATATTTTCTAAAAATCTGATTTTGGCTTTATTTATTGTTAGATCAACAAAAACAGATAGCGAATCTATCTGCCATTCTTTATTTTCAGAAACTCTTTTTTCTAAAAGATAAATATTAATTGTTTTTGCCAATCTTTTTCTTTTCCAAAAATGAATATTTTCTTCCGGCAAAAATGTTTCATATGAAACATTTTTCACTGCTCTAGAAAAATTAAAAGAAACGGTTTTTACTTCAATAAAATGCAGAACATTATTTTTTTCAGCAATAATATCTATCTCGCCGCATTTTTTACGGTAGTTTCTATCTAAAATCTTAAAGTGAAGTTTCAGAAGATGCTTTACCGCTATATTCTCTCCAATTTGCCCAATTTTTTGTTTGTTTGTTAATGCCATAAATATAATGGACAAATGTCCATTATGTCCATTAGAAAAATAATGTTATGAATAATTTTTCCACAAAAACAACAAGTTTATCCACAACATCATAATGTTTCATATGAAACATTTGTCAGCCTAAGATGTTTCATATGAAACCATTTTTATGAAACATAAGATGTTTCACGGTTTTGTGAAACGCTAGAAACATCGCATTTTACGCCAATGTTTCATATGAAACCTTTTTACTGATGTTTCGCGCGTTTCGTGTTCTATGAAACATCAGAAACACCTTATTTTGTGTTAAATGTTTCATATGAAACCTTTTTTATGAAACATTAGATGTTTCACGGTTTTGTGAAACGCTGAAAACATCGTATTTTGTGCTAGATGTTTCATATGAAACATCAAAAACAGCAAAAAATGGCACTTTTTGGGTAAAATGTTTCATATGAAACCTTTTTAGCGATGTTTCTCGTGTTTCATGAAACATTTATATGCAAAAACAGATGTTTCATATGAAACATTGCCCGTGAAACGCTAGAAACATCTCCAAAAATCAAAAATGTTTCATATGAAACCTTTTTTATGAAACATTAGATGTTTCACGTGAAACATTTGTATGTACTTTGAATTACGAAATTGTCGTTTCAAGACCGTTTGCAGCCTCGCAAGCATGGTTTCTTTGCTGAAAGCGAAGAATTGCGAGGCGAAACAGAGCGAGTTCGTCGCTGGACGAACGAGCGTGTCTTGAAATGAGCAATTTCGTAATTCACGAATGCGAAAACCGATGTTTCATATGAAACATTAAATACCGCGAATAACTTGTTTTAAATATTTCTTAAAGTCCTTGCCAATTTCATTATGTTTCAACCCAAACTCAATTTGAGCTTTAAGAAAACCAAGTTTGTTTCCGCAATCATATCTTTTTCCTTTAAATTCAACTCCATAAACCGGTCTGTTTTTTAACATAAGTTTTAAAGCGTCAGCTAAACGAATCTCTTTATTATCTTTATTTTCTAAACTTTCCAAATAATCAAAAATATCAGAAGTAAGAATATATTTTCCAACAATAATTAAATTAGAAGGCGCGTCTTTTAAACTTGGTTTTTCAATAATATCATTAAGTTGATAAACTCCTTTTTCAACTTCAATGCCGGAAACTACGCCATAATGAACAACGTCTTTTTTAGGAATACGTTCTAATGCTATTACCGGATCATTATATTTCTCAAAAACATTTATTAATTGCTTTAAACAAGGAATTTTATAATCAACCACATCATCGCCAAAAAGAACCGCAAAAGGCTGTTTAATAGAAGAATTAACTAAATTTCTAGCGCATAAAATAGCATGTCCGTCTCCCAAAGGTTGCGGCTGACGCACATAAGCAAAGCGCGCCATTTTTGAAATGTCGGCTATTTCTTTAAGAAGATTGTGTTTTCCTTTTTCAACCAAGTTATATTCCAATTCAAAAGAATGATCAAAATTATCTTCTATCGCTCTTTTTCCGCGGCCAGTAACAAAAATAATTTCTTCAATTCCTGAATTTACAGCTTCTTCCGCTAAATATTGAATAACCGGTTTATCCACAATAGGCAACATCTCTTTTGGCTGAGCTTTTGTTGCCGGCAAAAATCTTGTGCCAAAACCGGCTACCGGCAAAACTGCTTTTGTAATAATATTTTTGTTCATCGTAATCATGAAAACCGAGAAAAAAAGTGAAAAGGAAATTTCTGTGTTCCAAAATTTTACGTTCAGCGGACCTGTCTAAAAACTCTATATTCAGTAAAAACTTATTTGCATTACGGCAGAAAAGTAAAATTTTGGAATCATAAAATTTCCTCAGAAACTCGGATATTTAAAAATTCTTCAATGTTTTCAAAATTCTTATCTTAAAGATAAAATAAAATATACACAAATGCAACTGAATGACCTTAAACATGACGAATAAAAACTTTTGCTACCGCAAAATCACCCAGCGAGTAATTTTGCTGCCCCGCCAAGGCGGGGTCGGTCGCAAAGCCGCGCAAAAGTTTTATTCATCATGTTTCTAAATATCTCAATGTTTCATATGAAACATTGCCCGTGAAACGCTAGAAACATCTCCGAAAAATCAAAATGTTTCATATGAAACCTTTTTTGCGAAACATTAGATGTTTCATATGAAACATTCGCCAGTCTGAGATGTTTCATATGAAACATCTCTACCTGCCGGCAAACAGATTAGACGCTTTTCCAAAAATTCAAGAGTACCCTCATTATGCCCAATACGGAAATCATAATGGACAAACCAATAATGCCCCATAAAATGTGTTTTTGGCCTTCTGTCCGTTTGGTTTCATTTTGCGCTCCGTAAATAAATTCAATAACTCCCCAAATAAAAACAATGGTAGCCAAAACCACTAGAAAATAAATAAAAGGTTGAACGGCGTTATCTATTGTATAATTTACAATGCTTTCAATAGTCGCCGCTTTTGCTATGTTAAACATATTTATTATTTTATCTATTAAATTTGACAAAATGTCAAATTAATTATATTGAAATATTTTATTAATACCCCGGAAGATCGCTTGGTGTAATTATTGTTTCATTAGAAGTAAAAAATGTTGATTGAATTATTGTTGCCAAAGACCACATTCCGGCTATTACAAAAAGGCCGACTAAACCCCATATCAAAATTTGTTTGCCTTCTTCTTTTTTATTCGGATTTCCCGCCGCTGAAATAAACTTAATAACTCCCCAAATAAAAACAATTGTGGATAAAATCATTAAAATATAAACAAAAGGTTTTAAAATTCCTGTTGAAATTTTACCTAAAATACCAGAAATAGTAGCGGCGGTAAGTGATAAATTTAATATAAATATCATCTTTTTAATAAAAAATTAATTCTCAAATGTGCCGGGAATCCCTGGCTCTCTTGGTGTTCCTAATACTGATATACCAAATGTGTTTGAAAGCACCACAGTAATAGACCACGCGCCAGCCACAACAGTAAGACCCACAAGCCCCCAGATTATAAGATTTTTCGCTTCTTTTTTTCTTGTATCGCTTCCTCCGGCTAGAACGTACTGTATTATTCCCCAAATAAATACTGCGGTTGCGGCCACCATTAAAATAGGAATTGCCGCTTCAATTATCCTTTTTATTGCGCCAAATACTTCCACCGCAGTACCGCTGCTATCGGCAGGAATTGTTTCTCCTACTGCCAAAACATTTTTATATACAAATGTCAATAATATTAAATTTAAAAAAAGAAATAAGTTGTTTTTTATTTTAACAAGCGAGGGAGAAAAACAAACTGCTTTGTTTTTCTCCTGATTCTCGAAGGGAAATTTTCGCTGCCGAGCGAAGCAAGGCAGAAAATAGGCGAGACAAAATGAAAACTTGTTTTTATTTTGTCCGAGCGCCGTTGAAACAAAGGATTTAATGTTCTTTATAATTTTTAATGATTTCATATGTTTTTTAATTATTAACGAAGTTTAAGTTCGTCTGTAGGAATTCCTACATCCGATAAACCAAATGTTTTACCGATTACTTTTACTATACCCCACATTGCCACAATCGCAAAAAGACCAACCAAACCCCAAATTATAAGATTTTTCGCTTCTTTTTTTCTTGTGTCGCTTCCTCCGGCTAAAACATACTGTATTATTCCCCAGATAAATACTGCGGTAGCTAATGTAACTATTGTAGGCACAACAAATACATTTAAAATACCCAGAATAACGTCCATCATATTTCCTATAGTGCCTCTAGGATCGCCAGTTTCCGCAAAAGCCAAAAGTGGGAAGATTAATTGAAAAATTATTATAACTTTTAATTTTTTTAATGTTTGCATATATGATTTTATACAATTAATCCCGCGCCAAGACACGGGATTAATAGTTTAAAGTTCTTTAAAAAATTTTTGTTTTTAAAATCTCTCAATTTCTGGTTAAAAAGTAATGCCTCCGGGAGCTCCAGGAATTCCCGTGCTTTCCACTCCAAATGTTCTACCAAGTATCTGCACCAATCCCCACATTGCCACAATTACAAATAAAGCTACCAAACCCCAAATTATAAGATTTTTTGCTTCTTTTTTTCTATCGTCACTTCCCGCGGCTAAAATATATTGAATAATGCCCCAGATAAATACAACCGATGCTATAACCATAAGAATCGGCACAACCAAATCAAAAATATCGCCGATAGTGGTTACAACGGTATTTATCGTTGCCGCCAATGCAATAAAAGGGGTAAGCGCAACAAAAGCGGACAAAGAAATAACTTTATATTTTTTAATTAATTCCATTTTAATTTTTTTTTCGTATATCCGGCGTTTTAAAAACGCGCGGATTTATTTGTTAAATTATGTCAGCTAAAAGCTGAATTAACTCGACCTTTTAATATTTAAACTAATCTGAAAATTTATAAATTTTGCGCGAAATCTTGCACCGCCCCTGAAATCACTCCTGCTCCTATTATAATTGCCGCGCCGATTATTGCCCAATAAAAAGTTTTCTTAGCGGTCTCAAGCTGTTTCTCTTTTCCGCCTGCCGTGGCAAACAAAAACCCGGAATATATAATCATTACCGCGACCAATGGAATTCCTATTATTTGCGCTACATATATAACTTTATTAATAAACTGATCAAAAGTGATTACACTGGTAGGCGGAGCTATACAACTATCAGGTTTAGCAACACAATCAACTTCAGCATAACTTGTTAAAGGAAACAGGTATATAAATATTATAATATAATCAAACAAATCTTTAAATAGCCAAAGTTTGTGGAAAACTTTTGAACATTTTTCAAACATAAAAATTTTTTTGTCAAATACTTATTAACTATCTAAATTAAAGCTTATTTGGCATCAAACTCTCTAATTCATTTTTTGCATCGTTTAAAGCCTGCCCTAAATTTCTTTCTTTTTTATTTACTAATTCTATCATATTCTTAAAAATTAAAGAAGTGCGTTCCGGTTCAGGATCAAGCCAACCTCCGCTAAGCAAGGCCGATTTATAAAAAATGTTTAAAACGGGATCTTCCGCGCCTTCGGCTAAAACATCCCTTCTTACAGGTGGCAAAAAGAATGATTCGCTTAGAATCTTTACAGACTCATTAGAAACAAGTCTGCTTGCGGCAATAAAAGTCTTTTCTTTGCTGGGGCTGAAATTAGATATCGCCAAGCCCCACATATTCCCATAAACAGATCTAGTTCTGCTGTCAACCGTTTGAGGAAAAACGGCGACATCAAAATTCAAATGAGGGTTTTTCTCGCGCAATTCTTGAAACTCACTTGCCATGCCAAAATATATTGCCAATTTTCCTTTTAAAAACGCTGTTTTGGAATTCTCTAAAAATTTATTCCAGGAATAAGAAGTCTTTTCATAATTCGCAAACTCGGTGTAAAATCTCAAAGCCGATTCCGATGAATTAATATCCTCGCCTCTTATTCTTTCGCCGAGCGTTACTTTTAAATTAGTATCCACGATTGGATTGCCGGTCTGTAAAAACAAGGCGCTAAGTATTTCTTTAGCGTTATTAACATTTATGTATTCCCCTAAAGCGCTCCCGGATTGTTCTAAATTCCGCGATTCGTCTTTTATCGTCAATTTTTCCGAGTCAACTATAAACTTATCCCAAGTTTGCGGTATTTGAACTATGCCGGCGCTTTTCATCAAATCTTTATTATAGTACATCACAAGCGGATCAATAATGAAAGGGAGAGCCACAACATTCTGATTTTTACGGTCTAAGAACAACTCGCCTTGATCTATAAAAATATTTTTAAAATCAATTTCCGGAAAATTCTTAAAAGGAATTTGCCAAATCTTATCTTTATGCTTTATTATCCAATTTTGTGGAAGAAGAAAAATATCAGGACCTTTACCAGAAGCAAGCGCGTTTACCAATTCAATTTCATAATTTTCCGATTTTTTTTCAGTATATTTAATATCTAAATTTTTATTTTTCGTTTTAAGTTCCGTTAGAAATTTATCCATCTTATAACTTGGAAAAACTCCCCACATTGTCGCAGAAACCCTTACTCCGGAGCTTCCCGAACCGCCATATCCGGGCAATATTCCGCTAAAAACCAAAACAGCTATTAGGGCGATGGCAATAAATACTATAACGCTTATTAATTGAAATGTATTATTCATAACTTAACTTATTGCTTTAAATATCATACCATAATGGTAATCGCCAGCGTAAAATTCTCTGTCAAAAAGAAATCCTCTTATTTCAAAAAGACTTTTTGCATCTTCTTTGCTCATTCTTGCGTTAAACGGAGGGCCTATTAAGGTTTTTTGTTTTAACCATTCAATAAAAATAACTTTTCCTTCCGGTTTTAAGATGCGATACGCCTCACGAACAACATTTTCTTTGCTTGCTATCTGAAAAAGCACGCTCGCAATAATAACATAATCAACCGATTGCTCTTTTAAAGTTGTGGAAATTGGATTTTCCAAATCCGCTCTAATAAAATCTAAATTACGCGCCCCGGAAAGCATTGCTTTTCCCTTCAAAACTTCCAACGCTTCTTTTTTTATGTCTATGGCGTAAACTATACCATTTTTCCCGACCATTTTTGAAGCGGCCATAGCAAAATCCCCGTTTCCAACGCCAAAATCAGCTAACTTCGTTCCCGGCAATATCTGCGTATTTTCCATTACTTTTTGCGGATTTAAAAACATATTTCACTCTACTTATTTATTATTTTTTCCAACACAAATTCTTTGATTCTTTTCGCGGCTTCAAAAGCCTCTTCGGCATCATACCAAGAAAATCCTTCAGGGAAGTCTCCCGGATAACGAGTGGTTGCATAATATTTATTCAAAACATTAAATTCTTTTTCTAACTCAAAAATATTTGATTCAAACGGTTCTAAAAGAGTAGCTATTCTTTTAAGATCGTGAGTTTTAGGAAATTCCTTCTGATGAAAAATCAGCAACGCTTTTAAGCATTTCTCTGCCATTTGCTGAGAGAAAAAACAAGCAGAAGACGGAGGAGCGTCTTTATGTTTAAGAAAAGACCGGCAAGATAATTCATCTTCATTTGCCTTTTCAATCCATTCTTGGATATTTAATTCATTTTTTGAGTGATCTGTCATAGAGAATTTTACCATTGTTTATTATTTTTTTAACAAAAAAATCTTCTATCGCTAACCTTTTTTTTATTTGCTTCGGCGTATATACTAAAAAATCCATAGAAAATTCTCTTCTTGAAAAAAGTCTGTCAAGAATTTCTATTCTTTTAAGCGATGGCTCTTTTGTGTTTTTCACCACAAACAAATCCAAGTCGCTGTCGGATTTTGGCTCGCCCCACGCGTAAGAACCAAAAAGAATAATCTTTTCAGGCTTATATTCTCTGACTATTTTGTCAGTTATTTCCTTAAGTTTTTCTTCTTGATAAGCATTCATATTTAAAATTTTACCATAATTATTTCTAATTAACAGTATTTCTAACTATACCGCATGACGCAATTTCTCCGCTTTTGTTGCGGACTATCTTAACAGCAAATATCCCCGTTTTGTCAGTAAATTTTTTGTCCTTAATTAAAAAAGGTTCGTCATTAACTATCAAAAAACCTGACGAGTCAACGCCGTTCAACAAACAATTATCCACAAACACATAATTTTTATCTTTACCGAGAACTATACCTGGTTTTGAAGAGCTATAATCTTGAATAATTGCATAGGTTGAAGGGTCGGCATTTATGATTATTGCATTGTTCGGGTTTATAAACTGTCTAAGGTAAATATGATTTTTATCGCTCGTTATAGATACGCTCTCCCAAAGTTTAAATGTTGGCGCATCAACTCCTTCAAGAATTTCCGAACCATAGAAAACAGTTTTTAAATCACGGGAATAGAGGCCTCGAAATGTATTGCCTTGTGAAACATCAAATTCAGTTTCAATATTAGGTTCAAATGTTTTAGGATCCGCGTTTTTAAGAATACGCATTTCGTAATTTTCTTCGCAGTCAAAATCAGTTTTCCGTTCATCAAAATAAACACTTTTTAAATTCGTTGCGTATCTTCCATCTTTTTGATACACAAAAAAATCTTCACTTTTAATATTCTCTAAAGGTTTTAATTTGTAAATATCTTCATCAGTACAAGAGTTTTCGTAGACTACATAATATATTTCTCCGGATTTAATATTTTTATAAAATATGGAATTTTGTAATAACTCATCTAGATATAATTCTCGCTCTTTCCCATTTGCATCAATTATTTTATAAGTTGCGCCACGATAAGCATTATTTATTACAGGCTCGCTAATTCGCTCTATCACGCTTTTAAAATCAGTTGTCTCTGGCAATGTTTCTGTTGCTCTGTTATTAGTTTTTTGAGACAAAGAGTTGTTTATTTTTTTATTTGTATCGGCGCGCTCTTTTTTATTAAAATATATAGCTACCGCCGCAACAAAAATAATAACAATTATAACGATACTATATAAAAAACGGATGCGTAAATTTATTTTATGTTTCAATTGCATAAAAACATGCTAAAAATCAATAAGTGAAGCGGATATGATTTAAGTCTCATTAAAAATTTCTCCCGTTACTCTTTCAATTTCATATGGTTGAATAAATAAAATATCTGTTTTGTTTATTTTTGTTTCCCCGCGAAATCCAAGATTTATTAAAATTGCTTTTTCTATTTTATATTTTACCGCAAAACCGCTTAAACTGCGAGTTATTTTAGGCGCTTTTAATTCCGCGCTTTTTACCTCAACGGGCAGTATTAAATTTTTATTGTCCGTTAAAATAAAATCAACTTCCGCTCCTTCTTTGGTTCTCCAAAAATTAATTTTAAGGTCGGTTTTCTTAAAAATCTCGGAAAAAACAAAATTTTCCAAAAGAGCGCCTTTGTCTTGCCGCGTGTCGTAATCCGCAAAATATTTTTCGGCAAAATTTCTTAATCCCGTATCTATAAAATAAATCTTGGGCATTTTAGTCAGTTCCTTGCGGCGATTTTTGAAAAATGGAGAAACAGACTTGATAATAAAGGTTTTTTCTAAAATTTCCAAGTATTCCTCAATTGTTTTACGGCTGATTTGAAGCGATTCGCTTAATTCGCTTATATTCAACAATTGTCCGATTTGCGATGATAACACGGCAACTAATTTTGTAAAAGCGATTTGTTTTTTAATCCTCAAAAAACCAATAATATCTTTTTCAACGTAACTTGAAAATATTTCTTTTAATATCTCTTGTTTTTCTGAAATATTTTCCGTAAACGCCGCTTTTGGATAGCCGCCCCATATAATAAAACTTAAAAGACGGTTCTTTATTTGTTCTTGACTATAAGAAGATATTTCTTTTTGAGAAACTAATTTAGCCAATGTCTCGTCGTAAATAGAAAGGTATTCGTTAAAATTAAACGGATAAAGATAGAAAATTCGCTTTCTACCTGTCAGTGATTCATTAATTTTGCTTTTAATTTCTAAAACGGAAGAGCCGGTAAGCACGAACTTAACAGGCATATTAAGGTCATAAATCCCCTTAAAAAAAATGTTGGCGTTTTCAACTCTTTGAGCTTCGTCAACAAAAATATAAATTTTCTCTTTAGTTATTCTTTCTTTTAAGAAGTCAATGAATCTTTGCTGGTCTGAAAAAAGATCGCGTTCCGTAATAATATCCAAATTAAAAACAAAAATTCTGTTTTGCGCGCAGCCGCTTTGAATAAGATAATCTTTTAACTGAAAAAGCAAAGTGGTTTTTCCAACTTGCCTCGGACCTATAATTAAAGTTATTTCCGGTTTTTTTAAATGCTCGGCAATTTGAGAAAAAATTTGCCTTTTAACGAGTTTTTTGTTGTTTTCTCCCATACACTGTCATTTTAGTCCCATATAAATTGAGTGTCAACATTAAAAATTGTGGATAACTTTAGTGAAATCTATTTTTGCGCGTTTGCGTCAAAATCGCTTTTATAAATTCTGCCGTAAATTTCAAAAGGGAAATTAAATTGGTCTATGTCTATGTTTAAATCTTTTAACATTGGCGGATCAATATCCCAAATATCATAATAACTTATGTATTTTTCTTGCTTTTCTTCGTCAAAGCCTATATTTGTAATGTAAGTGCCTAACTGTTTGGAAGTATAAGAATTCGGAGGCAATTCTCCATGCTCTTTTATGTATAATTCCAAATCTCCAAATGTTTTAATCTTTATATCTTTCTTAAATAGTTGATCTACTCTTTTTCCTTCAAACGATACAAATAAAGAGCGTTTAGCATTTTCCTTTATAGAAACAATCAACTTATTAGAGTTAAAACTAAAATATTCGGCATTTAGATTTTTGGCCTTGGACGGTTTACACGATGACTTCATTATGGAATTAAAATATTGTGTCAATCCCAAATATTTTCTAAATAAATCAACTCTGATTTTATCTTCTTCTTTTATTTTTTCTTTAGAAAATTTTTTTTTGTTTTCCTGAACATCTTCTAATCTTTAAATCGGCGAAGTGATATTTAAATCATTTATGTTTCCGCCTATACTCACTGCAATCTCTCCCCAAATTCCTCGACCATACCCATATGGATATATATTTTCAGCTATTCTTTCTCTAAATTCAATTTCTTCGCCGGTCATTTGCCCGTCAGTTCTTTTTTCTTTAAATTGTTCAAATTTATTATAAATATTCAAAAATCCGTCCAAAACATCGCCACTCATCAAAGAATCTAATATTTTTACTGCAAGTGGCATTTCTTCGCGAGTTAAATATAAGGAATGTTGTTTTTTTGGTTTTAAATTTTGCGACGCCTTTAATTGAACTTCGCTTATAGGTCTATCTTGGCTAAAAAGAAAAAATGCCAAAGACAACGGCGCAAGCGTTTTTTTAAATTTCCTATAAAAATTAGTGAAAGAACTGTTAACTTCTTTAAATAGTTTTTCCGATTTTTTCTTTTCTTCATTGGTAGCTTCCGGCTCTTTTCTTATGTATCTCGCCGTATTTAAAAAATTTTTTACTATTAAACCGGCATTTTTAAACGACTCGTGAACAAAACTCGCTATTTCAGCTTCATTTATTTCTTGTGATTTTTCAGTGTTTCTAACTACATCCTGACTTTCTATTTTATCAGAATTTATATTCTTTTTTGATTTTTCCAGACCTTTCATAAAAATCAATATGATTGATGTAAATTTTTTCTTATTTTGTCTATTTCTTTTTGCGTTTTTCTTTGATTTATATCTTGTTTAATTACGGATTGCCGTTTTTTAATTTCATTTATTTCAACAACAAATTCGCGAAATAAATTTTTTATTTCATCTTTTTTTTCTTGCGTTGATTTTTTTATATTATTTTTCATAATGTTGTTGTAATTTACGCATAATATCTATAATTCCATTGCTGGAATAAAATGATTATTCTCGTTAAAATTTTTGGTAATAATGTAATACTGTTTGATATTTAAAGATTTAGATATTTTTTCTAATTCTTTCGCATCGGAAAAAATCCCGCTTAATTTTGCTTCAATGGCGATATTCTCGTTTAAAATAAAATCAATCTCTCTGCCAATTCTTCTTTGATAATAACATATTTTTCCGTATTGTTTTAAATCATTAAAAACAGTATTTTCAAAAAGAGCGCCTTCGGAAACTTTGGCAAAAGCGTTTAAAAACCCACTGTCGCAAATATATACTTTTTTACTCCCGCTTACTTCTCTGTCAACATTTCATGAAAAAGGAGAAATGAAACTAAAAAAATATGTTCCTTCTAAAAAAGAAAGATAAGAATAAATAGTCTCTCTTGAAACTCCCAATTCCGAAGCCAGTTTGCTGATTTCAACTTTTGAACCGACTCTCTGCATTAAAAGAAGAATCAAATCGCGAAATATGTTTATTTCTTTAAAATCAGCCAAAGATTTTACGTCTTTTTCAAAATACGATTTGAAAATATCGTTAAGTTTTAATTTTTTATTTTCTTTTTCTTCTTCTAAAACCACTGCGGGAAAACCGCCGTATTCTATATATTCATCGTAAAGTTTTTTCGTCTTTTCAAAAACTATAAAATTCTTTTTTTTGTCTTTATCGGAAAAATTCTGATAAAAATTTTTCTTTTGAACTTTGAACACTAAAAATTCTTCAAAATCAAGCGGGAAAAGCTCAAAAATAAATTTTCTACCCGAAAGCGATTCAGGAAAAAGATTTTTTAAATAAAAACTGCTTGAACCGGTAAGAAAAAATTTAATGTCATAATGATCGTAAAGATATTTTATCGCTTTTATAGCTTTGGGCATTGCCTGAATTTCATCAAGAAAAACATACGCTTTGCTTTTCTGATTTATGCCGTATTCTTTAAAATTTGATAAAATATTATTAAAATCTTCTTCTTCAAAAATTCTTTGTTCTAAAGGATTCTCCATATCCAAAAAAACTTTATTATCGCTTTTTATCTCATCAAAAATCATTCTATACAAAGTAGTTTTACCGACCCTCCGCATACCGGTTAACACAATGATTTCTTTGCTAAAAAGCTGTTTTTTTAATGTTTTTAACAATTTTCTTTGATAAATCATACTAACACCTTACATTTTTGTATAAAATTTGTCAATCGGTAATGGACATTTTTTTAATATTACAGCGGTGAAAAAATCAGCTTTAAAATCTAATAAATATCCGAAAAATATTTAATTTTTAAATTGATATTTATTTCTAATTTCTTCTTCAACTTCTTCTCTAGGACGCCCGTATTTTAACGACGACAATTCTTTTAGAGCCTCGAGTTTTTCCAGATTTCCTTTTTCCGGCGGAAGAACTTTGATATTAAACGGCTTTACAGTTTGCCCGTTAATTAACAGTTTGACGTAAGCGTTAAAATTATCAATATTTATCAAATCTTGCTTGTTAAACACCGGCACAAATTGCTTTTCCAAAAATTCGGCGTCTTCAACTCCTATCCTAAAAATCGCCATAGAGCCGACGTTTCCAAAAACCGCTTTTTTAATTTCTTCTTCAAGCTGACCTATAAATTGATGGGCTATCGTTAAATTTAAACGATATTTTCTTGCTTCGGATAATATTGTGGCGATTGATTTCGTGGTAATATTTTGAAACTCGTCAAGATACAAAAAGAAATCTCGGCGCGATTCTTCTTCCGTGTCAGAACGGGATAAAGCCGCCATTAAAATTTTTCCCACAAAAATCAAACCGACCAAATAAGCGTTTAAATCTCCCAAGCGCCCTTTTGAAAGATTCACGAGCAATATTTTCTTGTTGTCCATTATATCCCTGAAATTAAAAGAAGATTTTTCCTGCACGAGAATCGGCCGCATAATATCGTTGTTTAAAAAAGTGTCGTATTTTGAGGTGATATAAGGAACTATATTGGCCAATGCCGAATCTCCGCCGGCTTTTTCAGCCACATCGCGCCAAAAAGACTTTAAAATCGGATTTGATGTCCGTGAAAGCTTAAAATCCCGAAAATTTTTGTCGCTTAAAACTCTTATAACTTCAAGAAAAGTATTTCCAGACTCCGGGTCTTCTAAAACAAGATGAATGGAATTTCGGTAATATTGCTCAAACATCGGCCCAAAGGCTTCCGGAACGTCTTTCCAAAGTTTTCTAAAAATGTCGTAAACTTCGTTGGCTATAAAAGTTTTTTGCTCGGGATGGTCTAAATCATATTCCAGCATATTCAAACCCATCGGCCTTTTTATGTTCGCGGGGTCAAAATAAATAACATCGTCAATTCTGTCATCCGGAATTTTTGAAAGAATGGAATCAACGAGCCCGCCGTGAGGGTCTATGACGCAAAGACCGTCGCCGTTTCTCGCGTCCTGCGCGGCCATATGCTCCATAAGATTTGATTTTCCAGTGCCGGTTTGTCCAATCATATATAAATGCCTTCGCCTGTCGTTTAAACTTATTCTTATTTCCGCGTCCTTTCCTCTGTAAGAATTTACGCCGAGAAGAGAACCTATTTTTGGAAGATCAAACGGCGCCGGAGCAAGTTTTGATTTTAAAATCTTAAGGTGGGGGGCTTCTGACCTTTTAACGGGAAAATGATATATGCTTGAAATTTCCGAAGTATTCAAATAAATCTTTTGATTCTTGTCAAAAATGCGAAAAGAAAAATTTGTAAGCGCGTTTCTTAAGGCGCGACCTTTTAAATGGACAAATTTAAAACTGTTTGCCTGAGGGTCAGAAAATTGGAAAAAAGAGCTTTCAAGCTCTTTTAATATTAAATCGGCTTCTTTTTGCGTGGCGGCAGATGAAACAAGCCGAAAATTTATTGCCATTAATTCTTTATTCGCTTTCTTTTCCAAAGTTTTTACGGCTTCATCATTTATTTTTGCCGGACCCATTTCTTTTTGTCTTTGTTTTTCGGCGTCAGACGAAGAAAAAAATGAATCGTTTATCCTGTTTACGGACGGCTCAAAAGAAGATAAAAAATCTTCGCCAAAAATTTTTGTCAAACGAGACGGCCTTTTTCTTTTAGCCATTGCAAGAGTTTCGCCTTTTCGCAAGGCTAAAAGCGCCATTTTGACTTTCCGTTTAAAAAAAGAGTCTGCCGGCATTACAATAAGCTGAAAAGCCGCGCCTTCACCCTTATTTTTCAGCTTGGAAAATGAGTTTAAAATCGTTTCAAGCGGGTCAAAATCCAAATCTTGATAAATCCTTATAGGCAAAACAGGGGAGTCTTGAAGCGCTGCGTAAGAGGCGGCTCCAAACCCTTCGCGATTAAAAATATTATAATCGTTTTCTTGAATAAAAACGCGGCTGTTTGGGAAAAAAGATTCCACTTGTTTTTCAAAAATACGCGACTCTCTTCTGGGAACAGCAGCATAAAAAACAACTTCTTCTCCAATATCTTTTAACGCCAATTCCAAAACAAAATAAGGCTTTTTTGAAGAAAAAAAGTTATGTTTTTCTTTCAAAACGGACATTCCGCTTAAAAATTGCTCCATTTTTGATATTAATTCCTTGATGTTTTTCTGCTGCTCGTTTTCCTTAAATTCTTCCTGCTGAAAATGCAGTTCGTAAAGAGTGAGCCCAAGCGCGCTCATAAGATTTTTTTTAAGCCTTAAACGAGAAGACAAAATAGAAGACAAAATAAGAACAAGCAAAAAAATGGCGAGCAATAAAATAAATGAAATGTTATTAAAAATAAAATCTGTCATAATGCGTAAATAATAATTCAACTGTGAAAATCAAGCGCTTGCATTTTTTAATTTAATTTGTTATTATTTAATCAATACTTACGAAAAAGACCCTTATACGATTTTGTCCGTATCGGGGGTTTTTTCTTTTTGGATTTGTAAAACTAATTTCTGATCATTTAAATAAGCAATTTTAGAGTTAGTTCTTTTGAGAAGAATGGAACAGAAATTCTCGGTGTGGGGTGATAATATTATTTTTAATTTTCCGCGTTCTTTAAGAAATTTTACTAAACCGGAATAATCGCCGTCGCTTGAAACAATAATAGCCGCGTTAAATTTATTTTCATAGGCATCTCTCACTGCCTGCAAGACTAAATCGGCATCACAATTGCCTTTTGCTTTTCCATTATTATCATAAACAACCTCCTTAAATATTAAAATGAAACCGCATTTTTGAAAATATGTATATAATTCCTTATATTTTGATATAAGTCCAATAAAAATATATGCATTTTTTACACCATATTTTTCAGACAACCATATTCTAAATCTCTCATAATCAAGAGTCCAACCAAGCCCTGTAATACCTCCGTGTAAATTCGCTCCGTCAATATACGCAAAATTATTTTCGTTAGATTTCATAACATTAAAATATCTACCTTGACCTAATATGTTTATTTAAAATATATCATACTAAATTAGAAACAAAAAGTTAAAGCCAGACATTTTCGTCTGGCTTAATTATAGGGCGCTGCCTAGACCGCGATAATTGGTTCACAATTTGATACGTGCCTCTGGGTCATTGGCGATTACATTATTATGGTCCAGACGCGAGAGAAGCCTAATTACTTGGTAGAAATTCACGATGCGGTACTGGCGAGAAATCAAAAAGAATTGTTCAAGAAAATTTGGGCTGACTTACAGACAAAAAACTAAAAATTAATTATGTTTTCAATCTTTATGCTTTTTTATATCAAGTAATGAGTATTTATCTTCTTTAATTTTAAAATAAAAACGCGTGTCATCATTCACACGCGCCTGCCAAATGTCTTCCGCTTCATCAAATTTTTTAGCCCGAAGCGACGGATAACGAATATCGCGCAATAACAAACTTATTTATTTCTGAAATTTTTGTTGAATTATTATGGACAATTTAACAAATTTCCTCTTAAAATGCGGGGTGTATTCTACCTGCATAAAGTTATCCGGACGCGCGCAAAGATTTCATTAAATCTTTTGCGTTATTAAACGGTCCAATTGTTTTTCCCTGACGCAATTCTTCTAGTGATTTTTTGAAACCATGATCACATTTTTTTGAAGTTTGTTGAATATTATTTGTTTTAAAGCGCAAATACTCCTCGTATTCTTTACGAGGAATTACCACTAAGTCTCCTTTTTTTGATAATTCTTTGGGAATAGTTACTACTGCCATATTGTTATTATAGCCCAACAGAATTTAAAATACAAACAAAAAATCATTTAATACCCTTTGTTTTTCCACCATTCTACAAGCATTCTGTGAAAATCGTCCAGTAAATGAGGATTGCCCAATTTTTTGCAAATCTCAAAAGCGTTCACGACGCCTTTTGTGTCGGCGATTTTTAATAGTCCTTCTATTTTTCTATCGTCCTCTTCAGGAGCTAGTTTATTAAAATGCTCTTCTTTTTCCTGTTTATTTATTCTATATTTTTCTCCCAATTCTTCCGGCGGATACTTTTCAATATGTTCTTTAAAAACTTCGGATGTAAACTGTTCTTCTCTTTCTTTTGAAAGCGGATGCTCTCCTTCCATTTCTTTTTTCTTTTCAATTTCCAGCTTTATTCTTTTTATTTCTTCTTCAAGACTTTCAATTTTTTTAAACGGGTCTTCCATTAATCTTATAATAGCATATCTTTTTAAATTATGAAAATGAAAAAAGCTGGATCGCTCCAGCCTTTCTCAAACCTACTATGTCTCAAACCTACTATGTCTCAAACCTACTATGTCTCAAACCTACTATGTCTTTATGAATAATTTTTTAAAACTCATTGCAGTAAACGAAGCAAGGAATAACCGATATAAATCAAACCTAAAAATAAAACTATAACAACAGCGGAAGCAACCGCAATATTTCCCGTTCCTAAACTTAAAGCATTCAAGGGAGAGGCCGTTTGGGAATTGCTTTCATTTGAAGCGCCGCTAAAATCTTTTGTTGCCGCGTTTGCCTGAAATTTATCTGAAGCAAAAGCGGAAGAACCAGTCGCTTTCACTGAACCGGTAAGCCCAATATCCGATCTTTGCAACCCCTTCATAACTATAAGATCATTTTCAAAAACAGAAAGAGAGGTTTGGGAAGAAGAGGCAAAGACAAAAAATGGTAAAAATAATATGGTTATCGCGTCAAAGATTAATTGCGGAATTTTGTTTTTCATAATAATTAATTTTTAAAAATTTATTAAAAACACTTTTTATTTAATAATAATTGTTATTTAGATAATATTCCTATTTAAAATAATTTCAAGACCTTTTTTGCACAAAAAATCATTAGAAAACAAAAATAAAAGGCGTAAAGCCCTTTGTGTTTTATTACATTAAATATATGGAATGATTTTTACTCCTCGGCGGGTGAAGCAAAAAATTGAACTATAAATATCGCTTCTTTTCCTTCGTAAACTCCTTTTTTAACAGCGATCCCCGTTTCAGTATAATTTTTATCTAACATATTTTCTTTATGAGTTTCAGAGTTCATCCAAGCGTCCACGAGATCTAAAGAATCAACGAAATTTAAAGCAAGATTTTCTCCGGCGTAATTATAATTGTATTTCACTTTTTCAATCCAATACCACGGAGTTTTTCCGCCCGGGCTATTGTGCGAAAAATATCCTTTGCGAGCCATATCATTAGCTTTAAATTCCGCCGCCCTTTGAAGAGCGCGATTTACTTTTAAAATCGGCTGTCCGTTTTCAATTCTTTTTCCATTTGCCGCGTTCACTATAGCTTCAGGCAAAAGAGAAGCAAAAAAATCTGTTTTTATCAAAACAAAATTTTTAAAGAAAAAAATTGTTTCTAGAACAAGAACAGCGCTTAAAATAAAGATTGCGATCTCAGCGTAAAACGACTTTGGCTTATCTTCATTTTTATAATAGGGGACTAGCGCCATTTTTTTATTTTATCACAAACAAATTAATTAAAATAGAAAAACAAAAAAAAATTTTAAAAAATAAAAAGCCCCGAGTAATCGGGGCTTTTTATAAACAACATTTTATGATTGTTTTACTTCTATTTCTTTTAATTGAACAAGTATTAATTCAATCTTTTTCTGAATTTCGTCTATCATTTTTCTTTTTTCCGCAAGACTCATTCTGGATTTTATGCTCCCTGTTCTTGTTCTTGTTCTTGTTCGCGTTTGTCTGTTGCCTAATTGTCTGTCGGCTTGTCTATCTTCTTGTCTGCCTAATTGTCTATCAGCCTGTCTGTCTTCTTGTCTGCCAAGCTGTCTGCCAAGCTGTCTGCCAAGCTGTCTGCCAAGCTGTCTGTCTGCTTGTCTGCCTAACTGCCGGTCGGCTTGTCTGTCTTCTTGACGATTCAATTGTCTATCCGCCTGTCTATCCTCTTGTCTTACATCGCCCGCGCTGTTTTGAGAAACACCTACCGAAGACGCCGCCGAATTATCTGAAACAGATTGATGCGGAGTATCGTCAACTCTTGTGTCTCCAACTTGCGCGTTATCCGCGCCGCTTGAAGAAGCGTCGTCCGCTCCTTCTTTAGCATAAGCTAACTGCATAAAGGAAAGCGAAAGAAGATATGACATAACCGTAAATCCTATCATTGTTTTCTTACCTAATTTTTTAATCATATTTTTGTGATCCTCCGCTATTTCTCTTTAAGAAAAATAGCGGAGGATCAACTAATAATTTATAAACTTCGAATAATTTACGACTTTTTTGTATTTTTTAAATTAGCTAATTTTAATAATAATTCTTGCAACTTTTTTTGACGTTCCGCCGAGTCTTTTGAAGGTCCGCGAGACGCGCTTATGCTTTTATTTTTATCCTTGTCTTTGTTTTTTGTTAATTTTACCTTCGCGCTTTCTCCGCTTTTTAAATTTGAAATTAGACTGATTGGGCTAATTATCGCTCCGTTTAATTTTTCTCTTGTCGCCTTATCCACCAATCCACTGTTTTTTAACCTCGCGTTTTTCTGATAATTTTTCACGGCTTTTTTAGTAAGATTTCCAAAAAATCCTGTTAAAGATCCTTTATAAAATCTTAATTCCTTAAGCCGTTTTTGAAGTTCAAGCACGTCATTTCCTCTCATTCCTAATCTCAAATTTTTGTTAAATTTGAAAATCGCGGCTCCCAAAACTTGCGGAGAATTCTGACTACCCGAATTTGATAAATTGGAATTTCCCGAAACATTAGAGCCGGAAACATTTGAGGTAATATTTTGAGACGGTATCTGAGGAGCAAATCCAAACCCGCCACCGCCTCCACCTCCACTGCTAAATGAAGCTCCGCTTGATGAACCTCCGCCGCCACCGCCTCCGCCATTATTTGCTGGAGCCGGAAGAGCCGGTGTTGAAACATTTACGGCTCTAGTTGAGGTGGCCACATTACCTGCTAAGTCGCTGACCGTATAAGTTACAGTATAAGCTCCGGCAACCGCGGTATTGACTGTGCTGGTAGTTTGAATTCTGGCCGTGATGTTACCGTCAATATCATCAAGAGCGCTCGCGCCGGCATCCGTATAAGCATCACCAATAGTTAAATTAACCGGATTGGTCCCAATAATAGTTATGACCGGCGAAATAGTGTCAGTTATAACATTAACCGTTCTTACGGCTGTAGCCGTATTGCCGGCCGCATCGGTTACGCTGTAAGAAACTAATAGTGTGCCGGTAGCCGCGGTGTTTAGCGGCAAACCGCTCGCGATTATGCCGGCAGTTAAATTACCGTCTATATTATCCAAGGCCGTTGCTCCGGCATCCGCATAAACCGCGTCTACCAATACTGTCGCCGGATTATTTCCCAAAATTGTGATAACCGGAGAAGTCGCGTCCAGCACAACATTAACTACGCGAGACAAAACACTCGTGTTTCCCGAAGTATCGCTCGCGGTATAATTAACCGCGTAAGTTCCCAGAATAGCAGTGTTCACTGTACTTACCGCGAAAACCGCGACCACGCCGTCAACATCGTCTACGGCTGTCGCGCCTGGATCGGTAAAAACAGACGCTATCTCTACCGCCATAGGACTCGCTCCGTTTAAAGTAATAACAGGAGCAATTGTATCCGGAACAATATTTATGACTCTTGTCGCTACAGCGGTGTTTCCCACCGAGTCGGAAACAGTGTATGTAATTGTTTGAGGACTTGCGCCTCTTGTGTCAACAGGCAAACCGGTTGCGATAATTCTCGCGGTAACATCTCCGTCAAAATCGTCTATTGCAGTCGCGCCCGCGTCTACATAACTCACGGCGCCAAATGAAACTGAGGCCGGGTTATCTCCTAAAATGGTGAGGGCTGGAGCAGTGGTGTCTCTGGTTACATTTACCGTAATGTTTCCGTTTGCTGTCGCGCCTAAACTGTCCGCTACTGTGTATTCTGCCGTAATCACTCCTTCAAAATCAGTTGTAGGAGCGGTTACAATAACATGTTGTCCATCGGCCGCTATAACCGCGGTTCCAATGGAAACATTTTGCACAGACACTAAAGACAGCGGAAAATTGCCGTTTGAGTCGGTGTCGTTTAACATTACTTCAATATCCGCGAATTCTCCTACTCCGATTCCAATGTTAGCAGAATCAGGATTAGTTATTGGCGCGGGATTTACAACCGACAACTGGAAATTGAAGTTAGTTATATTTGCGCCGTCATTGGTTGAAATTGGCAGATTGAATGTTCCTAACCCCGGCAAACTTGGAATGATAACTGACCAAACGCCGTCGGTTATTGTGCCGGCATTTCTAATCATACTTTGGATGTTTGGAGTTCTTAATATCTGACCACGGATTTCGCCAT
>CAZCIQ010000013.1:0-23769 GCA_964499175.1 uncultured Candidatus Saccharibacteria bacterium
TTCATCGCTTAACCCTTCGGTTAAGCTTTCAAAATTACCATCGGTTAATTGAAAAGCGTGATCATCATTACACGAAGGGCAAAGAATAAAATCACTATCATCACCACCCACTCTTTGCCATTCTCTTCCGTCGCCCATATAGCCGCATCCACCATATTTAATAGCGCAAATTAACATTATCTTTCCTCCTCTTTTTATTGTCTGCTATTTTCAAAAAAACCGTTTTAAAATTCTTTTGAGAGTATATATCATAAAATATATTTTGTCAATAGTTTTACAGGAGATGCGACCTCCTGTATTATTTCTTAACAAAATCCCAACGCGAAGCAAAGCAGTTTGCTTCTCTTCGTCTGCTTACGCAGCCGATGGGAAAGATCTGGTCACAAATAAATTTCCTGACGGAAATTTTTCGCGACCCCGTCTCTTGGCGCTCGCCTTTGCTTCGCAAAACTCGCGCAACGCTGCGACCTTCAAATCCCAACGCGAAGCAAAGCAGTTTGCTTCTCTTCGTCTGCTTACGCAGCCGATGGGATTTGAACCCACGATCTCCTCCGTGACAGGGAGGCGCTTTAAACCAGCTAAGCTACGGCTGCATATATGAATATTATATCCGCGATATTCAAAAAAACAAATGCCGAGACATTTTAACGCTCGGCAAATTAATTTTGATTATTAATAAAAATTAATCATCTAAAAAATTCTCAAAGACATCTATTTTTTCTTCTTGAGTTAAACAAATTCCATATTCTTCTAACAGCATCCAAAATAGATTAATTAAACTTATGTCTTTTCCATCGTAAAGTTTCATTGTAAAACTAGCGCCCATAGCCATAGCCCACCACATCAATGTATGATTAAATTTTAATAACTCCGCTATCGTAATGTCTTCAAGATTCTCTTCCTTTTTACAACTTATTACCGACTGAATATTTCTCCTGACATCTTCAAGAGTATATCTTGTCATTATCCTCTCCTTTAAATTTTATTAAGAACAAAGCCCCCAGCCGCATACCGAGCACGATACGCATCCTTCTTTAAAAGAAAGCGTTGAACTGCAATTAGGACAATTTTTTAATCCGTTTTTAGGACCGGCCTCAACTTCTCTTGAAGTTGCGGAAGAATCAAGATACACAACCATTCCCTGCGCTTTTTCATCTTTGATTCTTATAAAATTATCACTGCCTTCTTTTTCTCTACTGTTTATACTTTTATCCTTTTGCTGTTTCTTGTCAATATCGTCAGATTTTTTTTCCGAAATGTTTTTCGTCACTAAAACTTGATTTTGAATTGATTTATCCCGAAACACTGTCACATCTTTGCACTTCAATTCATAAGCAAGCAAGTAAACTTTTTTCATTTGTTCAACGGACGCGTCATGAGGAAAATTAATGGTTTTAGAAATAGAAGAATCCACCCACTTTTGAAACGCCGCGAGTGCCTTGATGTGGTCCTCGGGAGAAATATCGTGCGCCGTCACAAAAACTTTTTTCATTTTAGGAGGAATATAAGAAATATTTTGCAGAGAGCCGTTGTTGTCTAAAATATGTTTTATTAAATTTTCGTCAAAAAGGCCTTCGCGAAGAGTCGCCTGTTCAAAAACCGGATCAATATAATAGAAAGACCCTACCGCGACATTTTTTTGAAAAATTAACGAATAAACCGGCTCTATCCCGGAAGAACATCCGGCAATCATGCTTATGGAACCTGTAGGCGCCACGACCGTCGTAACGCTATTTCGTATTCCGTAAGTTTTTATGTCTTTCGCCACATTTGACCAATTAAAATCCCAAGAGTCTTTTTCCGACGATGCGGCGGCGGAAAACGGCAGTCTGCCTTCAAGATAAAAACTTTTATCAAAATAAGGAAATGATCCGCGTTCTTTTGCCAGCTCTATAGATTCCATTTTAGAATGGTAATTTAAAAATTCGGCTATTTTTTCCATAAATTTCAAGCCCGCCGAAGAATTATAAGAAAGATCCAATTCATAAAATAAATCGCCAAGACCCATCACGCCCAAGCCTATTTTTCTCGTATTTAAACTCATCGCTTCAATCGCTTTTAAAGGAAAATGATTTATGTCAATCACGTTATCAAGAAAGCGAGTCGCCGTTTTTACGGTTTTTTCAAAATCTTCCCAATCAAAATACTTTTTTCCGTTAACCTTGTTTTCTTTTTTTACAAACGCCCATAAATTTATAGAGCCTAAATTACAGGACTCTCTGGGATAAAGAGGCAATTCTCCGCAAGGATTGGTGGTTATAATTGGACCCAATGTTTTTGAAAACGGATTATTTTCGTTTATATAATCTTGAAAAATTACTCCCGGTTCGGCAGACTCCCATGCCTGATAAACTATTTTATCAAACAATATTTTTGGCGATACGTATTTTTGAACTTCCCCCGTTCTCGGATTTATAAGAGGATAAGGTTTGTCTTTATTATAAAAATCCCAAAAATCGTGCATCAATAAAACTGAAATATTAAAATTCCTGAGCGCTTTATTTCCTTCTTTCGCGGAAATAAAATCTTCTATGTCCGGATGATTGGAATTTAAAATTCCCATATTCGCCCCTCTTCTTATTCCTCCCTGTTTCACGACCTCGGTCATTGTGTCAAAAAGCGCCATAAAGCTTAGCGGGCCAGAAGAAGTGCCTCCCGTTTTTTGAATAAAATCTCCTTTCGGCCGCAATTTTGAAAAATTATATCCAAGTCCGCCGCCAGATTTAAAAATAACGGAAGCGTTTTTTAAAGTATCCATTATGGATTCTATGGAATCGTCTATGTCAAGCACGAAACAAGCGCTTCCCATTCCCAAAAAACTGCCGAAATTAGCTATAGTCGGAGTATTCGGCATAAATTTCCGAAAAACCATAAGTTCGTAAAAATCATTAATCGTTTTTTCATAACGGTTAAAATCGCCGTTTGCAAGCTTTTTAATAAGAGTGTCAAAATCTATTTTAGCTAAACCGTTTTTTTCAAATCTGCGAAACGCGTGGTAAAAAAATTTTATATGAAAACTATTCAGCAAAAATCCGCCTATTTTAAGCTTCCCTTCCATTTTTAAAAATTTTTCCAGTTTTTTTTCTTCTTCCTCTCCTTCCTTTCCTTCGCCGCATTCTTCTTCTAAAATTTTCATAACCGGCATCATCTTTTTCGGTTTTTTAAACACCTGTTTATCGTATAAAATATTCGGCAAAACCGCGTGCGCGGCTACGCGGGAAAAAAGCTCCGCCGGAGATTCAACAACCCTTCCTTCGGCGTTCTTTTTTAAATAGCGGCTTCGCAAAACGCGCAGCGCGTTTATGTCAAAACGTTTATCAATATCGTCAATCTCCTCCTTATCAAGAACCATTTGCTTCTCTTTTCGTATTTCCGCTCTTTTTTGACGATATAAGATATAAGCTTTCGCCACTTTGGCGTAGCCGTTTTCAATCAAAGTTTCCTCCACCAAATCTTGCGCTTCTTCAATTGAAGGAATCGCGTTTTTTTGTCCTTTGTATTTTTCATCAAGTTTCTGAATCACCGTTTCGGCAAGTCCGGCGCAATATTCACCGTCTCTTTCGCCGGCTCCTTCAAACGCTTTATAAAGCGCGCTTATTATCCTTTCTTTGTCAAAATCAACAATTCTGCCGTCTCTTTTTCTTATTTGAGTAAACATATGGGTAGAGTAAAACCAAAAATCAAAATGCGAAAAACAAAATGAAATTTAGTTATTTGTTTAATTTTTAATCCTTACGCTAAATTAGTATAGACTTTTAAAAAAAATTTTCTTGTGGATATCTAAAAAATTAGAAATTAGAAATTAGAAATTAGAAATGTCTACCTGCCACGCTGCAGTCGAAATGTGTTATGATGTTTTTGAAACTGTTTAGCTCTTTAAAATCAAGGAGATTTTTATGAGCAATACTAAAAAATATGTTCAGAGTATTTTAGAGGAGATAAAAAAAATGACCGAAATAAGATTTGACGAACTAACCAACGAACATGTTATTTGTAATCCGGGAAGGGCGGGAAGGCCTAAAAACAACAAAGACATCAGCCTGCTTGAGCTTAAAAGTCATATAGCGTTATGCGACAATTCAAGTAATTGCCCGGCGTCCATTTTACTTCACAAAACCGAAAAAAATTGTCCTTTTTGCCAAGGAAACGAAGATTTTTGCCCAATGCCTGAACTTTTTTCCGTGTTATATAAAGAAGAACGAGTTGAAAGAATATTCGGCAATTCAATGTCTTGCGAGAATCATCTTTTAAAAGAAAGAATAAAAAAAGAAGGCTGGCTCTTAAGGGTTATACCGAACGCAAGGCCGATTTTAAATTTGGAATCAAGAGACAGAGGAATAAGCGAGGTTATAATAGAAACGCCGTGTCATGACGCTGAATTTCACAATCTTTCAATAAGAGAATTGGTTTTTATTTTTGAAGCGATTGTAGCGCGATACAACGATTTACAAAAAGACCATCTTCTTAAATATTTCTGTTTTTTTAGAAATACCGAACCATTTGCCGGAGCCAGCCAAAGGCATCCTCACTCTCAAATAACGGCTTTGCCCATAATTCCAAATGAAATAAATAATCGCGTTCAAATTTTGCGGGATAAGTTTGAAAAAACGAATAAATGCTTGTTTTGTGAAATAATTCAAAAAGAATTAAACGAAGAAATAAGACTGGTTGATGTAAATGAAAAATTTATCAGCTTTTGCCCGTACGCGAGCCATAAAGCTTTTGAAATGTTCGTGGCGCCGACTGCTCACAGCTGTTCTTTCGCCAAGTTTTTGGATTCTCCAATAAACAAACAACATTTGGCCGAAATTTTAAAAAAATCCATTCAAAAACTCCAAAATATCCATGGAGGAGAAGTTCCTTACAATTTACTTCTCTATACCGCTCCCACTCATTACGATCATGAACACGGATCCTTCCATTGGTTTTTCAAAATTCGCCCCGCGCTTACGATTGACGCGGGATTTGAGTACGCGACAGGAATGAAAGTAAATCCCGTTTTACCGGAAGAAGCGGCAATGCAATTAAGAAACATAGAGGTTTAAATAAAAGTTAACCCCAGCGGTTGAACCGCTAGAATTACAAACTACACAGGCTATCGGATAGCCTGTGTGTTAAAAAATGCCGTTTAATAATTAAAAATTAAATAGCGAGAACGTATTTTTACGTCTCGCTATTATTTTTATTTTTTAAAAAAATTGCGAAAATCTTTTTTATACAAATAATCTTTAAATTTTGTAAGAACTTCGGGCATATTTTTTCTGCCAAAACCGATTCTAAAATGCCTGTTTCCATAATTGTACTGAGAAGAAGGCAAAAGCAATATACCGGCGTCTTTTCTCGCTTGTTTGCAAAATTCATCGGAATTTTCACGCGTTAACAATTTTGGAAAACAAACCGTTCCGGCTTTTGGCCTTGCCCAAGAAAAAAATTCTGAATATTCGTAAAAAAAATCATCTAAATATTTCAAATTTCTTTTTATTGTTTTAAGACTTTCTCCAATTATCGTATCTTTATTCCGTAAAGCAATGATAGATAAAATTTCGCTTGGCGCGCTATTACAAATCGTCGTATAGTTTTTAAAGTTTTCAAATTCTTTCATTAATTCCTTATCTTTCGTAACAAGCCAGCCAATTCTAACTCCCGCCATTCCAAATGTTTTTGACATTCCAAAAAGAGAAATAGCTCTATCATAAAGTTCGCAGGCCGAAGGCAGACGATCGTTTTCATCAAATTCCAAAAACCTGTACATTTCGTCTGAAAAAACATAATCATTATTTTCTTTCGCGATTTCAATAATTTTTAAAAAATCTTCTTTTGAAGGCAAGCAGCCTGTTGGGTTATGAGGAAAGTTAATAACGAGGCTTATTTCCACGCCAATTCTATCTCGAGACAAATGCGAAAGATAACCATATAAATCATCAACTGAAAATCGCCAATTTTCTCGCTTCACCCGCTTTCGTTCCGCATCGGCTGAGACGAGACAAGAAGCAAAACGAGCTTTTTCTTCAATTTGCCAAGCTCTTGCTTTAGGTTCAATGATATTCCAATGAAGAACATTGGCCTTTAAATATTCGGCAATCTCATACAACGACTGGTAACAGGGAAACGCGCAAATCACATAATCTTTTTCCTGAACCAAACAATTCATCGCGATAAATATTCCCTCTTCCGGAGCGCAAACTAAAATATCTTCAGGAGAAATTCCATTATATAATTTCGCGATTTCTTCACGCAAAAGCAAACTACCTTTTGACTCAGTGTATCCTAAATTCAAATTTTCCCATAGTTTCAAACATTCACTATCCGCCATGTTTAAAAGATCGCGCGCAAAAAGTCCGTCGCAATCCGAACAACAAAGCAAATTTTCTGTTTCAAATTCATATTTTGCAAAATATCTTTCCAATTTAAACGGCTTTATTAACTTTATTGACATTTTCTTCTCCTACTTGCCCGCCTTTAGAGGGTTTCCTTGTCTCCGATTTTAACAAATAAAGGGATGCGATAATTTCGGCATCCCTATTCTTTTTCAGATATTTTTTAAACGTAATTCTTAATATATTCTATCGCGTCCCCAACAGTCTTAATATTTTCAGCGTCTTTGTCTGAAATTTCAATGCCAAACCCGTCCTCAAAAGCCATTATTAGTTCCACGGTATCCAAAGAATCGGCGCCGAGATTATCAATAAATGACGCTTCAGAAATTACTTCTTCCTTTTCAACTCCCAGTTGATCCATGACTATTTCAACCACTTTTTTAAGAATTTCCGCGTCAGTTCTCACCGTTCAATCCTCCTTAATTCATGGTTTAGCTAAAACCGCAAATTTTCAACGAGCCTTCTTAATTTTTGTATACCGCATATCTTAATAAATGTCAAAAAAAATGCCCTCGGAGGGAATCGAACCCCCATCAATGCCTTAGGACGGCGCCGTTCTATCCATTGAACTACGAGGGCGTTTTTAAAATTTAACGCTATTTATTTTGCCGACAAAATACATAGGTTTAACCTATGTATTTTTATTTCCGCACTTCCCATTCCAGATTTTCTTCCAAAGCTTTTATTATTTTTTCCATTATTCTGTCCACTTCTTCATCTAAAAGAGTTTTGTCTTCGCTTTGAAATGTCAGCCTGAAAGCCAAGCTTTTTCTGTTTTCTAATTTTTCATCCCCGCCTGCCAAAGAGCCCGGTTCATAAATATCAAAAATTTCACAATTTACCAAAAACTTTCCTCCTTCATTTTCAATTATATTTTCAATTTCCTCTATTCTTGTTTCGTAAGCGACAAACAAAGACAAGTCCCGCGACACGGCTGGAAATTTAGAAAACGGTTTAAATTCTTTTTCTTCCCGCGCAAAATTTAAAAAGGAGTTAAAATCAATTTCAAAAAAAACGACTGTCCCTTTTTTTATATCGTAGTTTGTTAAAATATCATTTCTCACTTCCCCTATCACGCCTATTGAGCTTCCCTTTATTTTTATTTTTGCAAAACGATAAGGATGACAAAAACGCAAAAACAATGATTCGCGAGCTGCGTTAAAATTAGAATCTAAATCAGAAACAGAATTATCAAATTTAACTCCGCTTACTCCCGCGATTTCAAATAACGAAGAAATTACGCCTTTCAATTTAAAAAATAATTCTCCGCTATTTTCGCTACCGGCTATTGTTGCGGATAAATCGTTGTTTTCAAATAAAATAGGATTGATTTTTGACGACGCTTTTAAAACGGGGAAAACTTTTCCTAATTCAAATATTTTAATAATGCCGTAATTTTTTAAATTTAAGGAAAGATTTTTTAAAATATTAAAAATAAGCGCCGGCCTTAAAAATTTCATATCCGAACTTAACGGATTTTGAAGTTCTTTTAATTCCGCGGCCTCCGCCTTTTCTAATACTTTTAAATCATTGTCGCCTATAAACGAATAATTATAAACTTCGGAAAATCCCTGCCCGACAAAAAAATTTTTCGCGAGACGTTCAACATAATTTTTTTTGTCTTGCGCGACAGGAATTAATTCGCTATAAAGAGAAGCTGGTTTAATTTTTTCATATCCGTAGACTCTTCCAATTTCTTCAATTAAATCTTCTTCTATATTTATATCGCGTCTTACGGTTGGCAGATAAACAATGTTTACTTTGCCTGAAGATTTTATTTGAAATCCCAATTTTTGAAATATATTCTTGATATCTTTATCTTTTATATTTACTCCCAATATTTTTCTTGCTTTGCCAAAATCAAATTTTATGGAAACCGGAACAATTTTTTTTGGATAAATATCAATAAATTGACTCACATCCCCTCCACAAAAACTTTTAATTAAATTTACCAAATCAAGAGAAGCAGCTTCGCACAAATTTGGATCTAAATTATAAGAAAACCTTATTGAAGCGTCGGTTCTCAAATTTAATTTTTGCGAAGTTTTTCTGATGCTTGTTAAATTAAAATTAGCCGCTTCTAAAATGATATTTTTGGTGTTGAAATCCACCTCAGCTTTTTTCCCTCCTTTAATCCCGGCTAAAGCGAGCGGTTCTTTCTGGTCCGCTATTACCAACATACTTTCGTCCAAATCATATTTCTTGTTGTCTAGCGTTGTTATGCTTTCGCCTTTTTTTGCCAACCGCGCAATAATCTGTTTGCTTAAACCTGAAACTTTTGACTTCAATTTTACGGCATCTTCTATCTTATCAAAATCAAAAACATGCAATGGCTGGCCGGTTAAAAGCATAATAAAATTTGCCGCGTCCACCACATTGTTTATGGAATTTATTCCTAAAATTTTTAAATACTCTTTTAACTTTTTAGGAGTCTGGCCGACTTTAATGTTTCGCATAACCGCCGCCGTGTACCTTAAACACAAATCATGTTCTTGCACCTTAACCTCCAAATATTTATTTAATTTTTTAACTTTAAATCGCGGCGTTCCGGTCGCCGGTTTAATCTTAAGTTTTAAATTGGTTATCGCGGATATCTCTCTTGCCACCCCAAAATGACCGCCGCAATCCGGCATTCTATTCGGCAAAACATCTATATTAAAAACATAATCCTTTCCGAGTTTTGACACGCTTTCAACTTCAAAAGAATGCAACGTCAAAATTTCCGCCAGCTTATCCGCTTTTGGCAGTTTTTGTTTAAAATATTCCTGCAATAAATTATAACTATATTTCATATTTATGTTTCTCGCGACGCCCTGCGTCGCAAGATTAAAACTGCTTTAAAAATCTTAAATCGCCGTAATAAAAAAATCTTATGTCGGGAATTTTATATTTAATCATCGCGAGCCTGTCAATTCCAAATCCGAAAGCAAATCCTTTATAGCTTTCCGGATTATATCCCGCGGATTTAAAAACATTTCTATGCACCATTCCCGCGCCGCCTATTTCAAGCCAGCCTGTTTTTTTGCAAACATTGCATCCCTTTCCGCCGCAAACAACGCAGCTAATATCTATTTCAAAACCCGGTTCAACAAAGGGAAAATATCCCGGTCTAATTCGCGTTTTAATTTCTTTGTTAAAAAATTTCTGAAAAAAAATCTGCACCACCGATTTAAAATTCGCCACGCTTGCGTTTTTATCAACAAACAAACATTCCAACTGATAAAAAGTGTGAGAATGGCTGCTATCCGTTGCTTCATATCTATAAGTTCTTCCCGGAGCTATAATTCTTATGGGGGGATTATGAGACATCATATATCTTATTTGAACAGGACTGGTATGGGTTCTTAATAACAATTTTTCATTAGTTTTGAAATTTGAAATTTGAAATTTGAAATTACTTTTTGGCTCTTTGAGCCAAAAGGTATCCCACATATCCCGCGCCGGATGATCCGAAGGAATATTCAGCGCGTCAAAATTAAACCACTCAGTTTCAATGTCGGGACCGTGGGCTACGGAAAATCCCATTTTTTCAAAAATATCAACTGCTTCATTTATAGTTTTAGTAAAAGGGTGGAGACTGCCTTTTGAAATTTTTTCTCCCGGCGCCGTTACATCAATCCATTCTTTTTTTAATTTTTTTTCCTGCTCGTCTTTTTTAAAAACGTTTCTTTTTTCATTTATAAGATTATTAAATTCCTCTCTAAGCAAATTTGCTTCTTTACCGATTGTTTTTTTCTCTTCTTCGCTCAAATCTTTTAAATGTCGGAGGATTTCCGTGAGCCTTCCTTTCTCTCTGCCAAAATATTCCAATTCTAAAATGTCTAATTCTTTTAGATTAGATAGCGCGGAAAGTTTTTTAAAAAATTCATTTTTTAATTGAAGTAAGTCCATAAATAATTTCTAATTTTTAATTTCTATTAAATTTCTAATGTTTTTAATTTTCAAACCATTTCCGCATTTTTTGCATTTATTTTTAAAAATTAGTTAATTGAAAATTTAATGAAAATTGAAAATTAAAAATTCTTAAATAAACCCCACTTTTTCTTTAACTTCTTTCATTGTTTCTTTTGCAATTTTTTCCGCCTGTTCTCTGCTTCTTTCTAAAATATCAAAAACCAACTTTTCGTTACTTCTGTAATACTCGTATTTTTGCTGAATCGGAGACAAAAATCTAATCAGTTTTTCAATTAAATCGGATTTAAACTCCGCGTAATTTTTTCCTTCAAATAATTTTTCAACTTCAAGGATTTTTAACCCGCTTATTCCGGCGTAAATGTTCATTAAATTTGAAATTGCCGGTTTGTCTTTTAAATCATATTTTATTTGTTTGCCGGAATCCGTAACGGCTTTTTGAATTTTCTCTTTTATTAAATCTTCCGGATCAATAAGACTTATATAGCTTAGCGCGCTTTCACTGCTTTTTGACATCTTGGAAAATGGATCGTCAAGCGACATAATTCTTTTTGTTTCTTCCGTAAGGTATGAGTCGGGAATCGTAAATGTTTTTCCAAAAATTCTGTTAAACTTTTTCGCTAGAGTTCTCGCAAGCTCTAAATGCTGTTTTTGGTCTTCTCCTATCGGAACTAAATTTGTCTTATAAAGCAAGATGTCCGCCGTCATTAAAACGGGATAATTCAAAAGTCCGGCAAGCACGGATTTTTTGTTTCCTGATTTTTCTTTAAACTGAGTCATTCTGGTAAGCTCTCCCAGCGGCGTTATTGTGTTTAGAATCCAAGCTAATTCAGCGTGCTCTGAAACTTGGGATTGAATAAAAATAAGCGATTTTTCGAAATCAACTCCGCAAGCAAGATATAATATCGCCGTGTCTATTATATTTTGTTTAAGCTCGCTTGGTTTGTGTGGAGTGGTAATGGCATGCTCGTCAACAATGCAAAAAATGGGAAAATACTGATTTTGCAAATTAATCCAGTTTTTTATCGCTCCAAGATAATTTCCTATATGAATTGTTCCCGACGGCCTTATGCCGCTAAATAACACTGGTTTCATTTTTTAACGCTTATTAATTCTTGTTAATTCTTTCTTCTAAATCGCTAAGCGCCTTTGGCAAAACCAAATCGCTTTTGTTAATTTTTATTCCTTTATTTAAAATTTCTTTTGCTGTGTTCGCGTCTCCCAAGCTAAAATAATATAAATCGGAAAGGTCCGCGTACGCCTGAATGTCCTTTGGTTCATTTTTTATCGCTTCAAGATAATTTTCTTCAGATTCCTTAAAATCTTTTAAATACTGCCAATATAAAAATCCAAGATTGTGAAACGGCACGTAAAATGTCGGGCTTAAAAAAGCGGCGTATTCCCAAGCGTCTCTCGCTCCTTCGTAATCTCCCAGCAATTTTCTTAAAAGGCCGAGCTCAACCCATCCTTCCAAATAAGACGAGTCTTTCTTTAAATTTTCCGATAAATCTTTTACTTGCTTTATTGTTTTATTTTTTAAATCTTCCGGCAACTCTCTTTTAACGACTATCTGATTTGACAAATCCGGTATTTTGCGGTTTATGTTTCTTATCGGCGTTATTTTCGCTTGCCCCCCATTCTTCACAAAACTTTCTTCCATTACTTTAGAGGTTGTCGCCGATTTTTCTTCTATTTTTTTCTCGCCTATGCTAAAATTTAATTGGTTTTCAGTGTTTTTCACGGAAACAAAATCCCTATACAAGAAAAAGGCCGAAATTCCTAAAACAATCAAAACTAAAGCTATTCCGATTGTTATTTTAATTTTTTTCATATTAATGTTATATTAATATTAGCATATTTAATTTAAAATTCAATGAAAAAAATATTTTTCCTATCCCTGTTAATATTTTTTATTTCGGCTTATTTATTTTTATTCAACACTTCTTTCGCTTCCGCCATAACTATTGTTGGTTGCGAAACCTCCGGCTCTCCTGTCCCTTGCAATTTATGCGAAGTATTTCAAATGGCAAGCCGCGCCATAAGATTCGCCCTTTACATAGTTCTGCCCGGTTTAGCGGCTTTCGCCTTTATGATTGCCGGAGCTATTCTTCTTTTTGCCGGCGGAAATGAAAGCAATGTCAAGACAGGCCATGGCATAATAAAAGTTACAGTTTATGGAATTTTAATAGCTTTTTGCGGCTGGCTAATAATAAATACTATTATGGTAGAATTGGTAAATCCCAATGTTTTTAACTGGTGGCAAGTATGGTATAAAGTTCCGGATTGCTCCGCGGAAGCCACGCCGAATATGCCGACTCCCGCAGTTTCACAACCAGGAGTTATTATTTCCACAGGAGATGTTCAAAAAATAATCTTTAACACAGTACCGGCAAAAGAAACCAGGGAGTTATTAAACAAGGCAGGAATTAATATAATTGACAGTACCGGAAAAATAAATCAAACTTGCGAAGACCAAAAATTAGATCCAGAAAAAGATACCTGCACAAGTACAGCGAATGTGCCGGATAAAGTAATAGCAGATATAATTGATTTAAATGAAATTTTAAAAGAAAAATTAAAACGTAATACAGATATTGCATTAATTGGTTTTCAAGAAACAAAAGGACATACAGATGGCACAAAGCATGGTGATGGATTTACTATTGATATAAATAATCCTGATACAACAATGATAGATTATGTTAATAATCATAAGGACGATTTAAACATACGGAGAACGGGTTGTATGAAAGGATGCGATTTTTCAGATAATGGATTGCATATTGAATTTGAAAAATCAATTTAAAAGTTAATTCAAAAACCACTACAGGAGTCCGACTCCCGCAGTAAAATAATATGCCTGAACAAAATATTCCATCAAAACAGCCATATCTTTTATTTATGGCCATAATCATAGCCGGTCTTTTAATTGCCGGAGCGATTGTCTTAACGCAAGATGGCGCGCAACAAAAAGCTCAATCGGCAAGCTCGGCTTTAAAGGCAAATTCGGAAACAAAAAAAGAAGAAGTAAAAATAGACCCCAAAAACATAAACATATCCGGCGAAGGAGACGACCCAATGTTAGGCAACCCGAACGCGCCTATAACAATGGTTGTTTTTAAGGATTTTGAGTGTCATTTCTGCAAAAAACTGCATATGGAAATACAGCCTAAAATTGTTGAAAAATATGTTAAAACCGGAAAGGTAAAAATAATTGACAGAGATTTTCCTTTCTTAGGTCCGGCATCGGTTCTCGCGGCGGAAGCGGCAAATTGCGCTTTTGAACAAAACAAATATTGGGATTATGTTGACATACTCCACTCCGTCCAAAGCGGGCATGACTCCAAACCATTTGAAGAAGACAGGTTAAAAGAATACGCTACAAATATTAAACTCAACACGGATAAATTTAACAAATGTCTTGATTCGGAAAAATATTTTGAAGAAGTAAGCAAAGATTTTGAAGAAGGAAAAGCCTTGGGCGTGAAAGGCACTCCAACCACTTATGTTAATAATGAAGTGTTAAACGGCGCTCTTCCGTTTGAAGAATTTGAAAAAGTAATTGACGGATTACTTGCCGCAACAACAACAAAAAACACTCCTTAGCAAAGGAGTGTTGATTTTTTAACTCAACTAAGCTTGGAGAATAAAGTTTTTACTACCGCGCAAAAGCTTATTCTCTAAGCTCAAAGTCCCTATTTCACAAAAGGAACAAAAACAAAACCCGGATATTCGTAAACTTCAAAATTTTCTTCTGATTTTTTCACAAAAAGCCAAATTGACTCGCCTACAGGCAACACCATTCTACCGCCTATTTTTAATTGCTTTTTCCATTCGTTTGGAACAAAATCAATAACATTTTTTTCGTTTGCGACTCCTTCTGTTTCAATGCCGGCGCCGGAAATTATTTTATCAAATCCTTCTATTTTTTCCGCTATTTCAGGTAGGCCTTTTTCCGCGTTCTCGCAAAAAACTTCAACCGCTCCTTTTTCTATAAAATTAAATTTATTTAAATTTTTCGCGCCAAAATCGCACAATTCTTTAATAACTTCCATAGCGTAAACTCTACCAACCCCCGCGGTAAGACCGCGGGGGTTGGTAACGATATAAGCCAAAAGCGCGGTCTGCCAGCCGGAGCCGTATCCAATTTCTAAAATTTTTTCGCCAAAGTTTGGTTGAAGCAATTCCAACATAAAAGCGACCGTGAATGGCTGAGAAATAGTCTGTTCAAAACCAATTGGCAAGGCATCGTCTATATAAGCCAAATCTTTCAAATCTTCTTGCACAAAAAACGCCCTATCAATAGCCCGAAAAGCTTCTATTATTCTCGGCGTTTTAAGAACCTCAAGTTCTAAAAGATGATTTACCAAATTTTCCATATTTATTAATTTCATATATGTTTTCACCCAATTATTGTAACCGAATATTAAAGCGGAAAAACGAAAAAAATTAATCATTTAATACCTGCCAACCACTTCAATCAATCTTTTAATCTGCGATGCGTAACCAAACACATTAGCGTACGCTCCGTAAATAGTGATTAAATTTCCGGCAACATAGATGTCGGGCGCGAACACTATAGAAGCCGCGCGGCAACGTCTGTAATTTTTTGTGCCAACCGGCTCTTCTTCCCAAAAGACAATTTCTTTCCATCTTTCGGTTTCCGCTATTTTTTTAAATTCTTCCTTAAATTTTTCTGCGCTTATATCCAAATTTTCTATTTCAAAATCAATCTTTCCCGAAGAAACATGCCGAACCGGAGCGCGCGTTAATTTTGTTCCGCAAATTTTCGCGTTCGGGAAAAAATCAGGATGAGTTAAAATGTCTGTGATTCCGCTTGACATTAAAATTAAATTATCAATTATACCTTCATCTTTCGGGGCTAATCCCCTGTCACCTATCTGCTGGGAATTTGTAACAGAATGAGTCCCGCCCACGGAAATCGTTTTTATCGCTCCCTTTCCTAATATTTGTTCTGTGATAGCGGCTATGGGCACTCCCCAATTTGAAGTACATGAACCTAAAGCGATTATTTTATGCCTCTTTGGGTCAAAAAGATGATGGTTAAAACCTGGAATTATTGTAATGTCCGCCGCCGGACTGCCTGAAGTCAAAATTATATGTTTTACTCCGCGCTTTAAGAATGGCTCAAGCATTTCTCTTTTTTTAAGCAAATTGCCTGCCGTAAAAACTAAAATGTCGGTTTCAGGCATTATTTTTATAGCGTCTTCCACTGAATCAACAGAAATTACTTTTATTACTTGGCCTAACATTCCTAAAATTATTTCATCGTTAGGTAAAGTTCCTGTTTCCCATTTTTCTATTCCTAAACCGCTTTTATAAACGCGCGCCGCCGCGTCTTTTACGGAAATATTGTTATTTACAGCCGCTTTTATTATTATCTTATCTTCATCTTCTGCTTTCAAAACCGCGATTAAAGCAGTTCCAATTTCTCCAAACCCGTAAATTGAAACAGAAACAGGTTTGTTTAAAGGCTTTATTTTTAAAATTTTAATTTCCTTTATTATTTCTTGAAAATAAGTGTCCGGCATATCGCGTTCGCATCTCAAGGAATCGGAATTTAATTCGCGCTCTATATGCGCGACTCCTCCGTTCAATTCTTTTTCCAGCGCGTTTGCTATTCCTAAAAATTCATTGCTGTCAACCGAACTTTTACCAATAAGCGCGCCGCCTAAACACCTCATTTTTATTATGGCTAAAGCTTGAGCCATTGTGTCAAGCGACACGCCTACTCCAAAAATTATTCTGCATTCTTTAAAAACTTTTTTAAAACCGAGGTTTTCAATTATTTCTTGAATGATGTCAAAACCAGAAGAAATATAATCAGCGTCAATCTGCGCGTCAAGGCGCGGTATAAACCCAGATTCATACGCTATACATAATTTTCCGTTTATTAAATCTTCTTCCTTAAAAGCAAAAAGCGATTCAAGATCTTTTTTTAAAAATTTTTTTCTTTGTTCTTTTTTTAATTTTAATGAACCAACCGGTTCGCCAACAATTAAAATAGGAAATATCTTATAATCCAACGCCATCGCTATTTGACTTGCAATACTTTTTCCACCCCATCCATAAGCCATTGATTCAATATGGTTTATAAGAGCAAAATTTACCCCCAAATCCTTTAAGAGCGCGGGGCAAGGCATGCCTGTAAAGGTGCCTGATTTTGCTTCGCCTATCGTTTGAGCGCCAAGCATCACTTCCGATTTTTCAAAAATTTTAGCAGGCAAAAATAAAGCTTCACGAGAAGGCGCGTATCCCAATTTTACTTTCTTAAATTTCTTGGAAGGCTCAATAAGACTTTGGCAAAAATTTTCAACTGCTTTTAAAGATGTTTGTTCCGTCTTTGTATTTCCAATTACCCAAAATTTGCCGTCCATTTTTTCTCCTATTTCCTTGTCTCCGACATCGGAAATTTCTGCTTTCGGCAGAATTGGGAGAAAAGCAAAGCAGTTTGCTTTTCTCCTCCAGATAATTTTTAAAGTACAATCGCGTTTCTGCCTAAAAATATCCATGACTTCCATTGCCATTTTCAATTTAAACAAACAAAAATACATTGTCAACAAAAATGTTTTAACAAAATTTTGTTCGCCAAACCAAAGAGATTATTAAACTTTTAACAACGCTTTAACTTTTTCCGCGATTTTTGAAGGAGTACATTCAATTTTTATAAGATAGTCGTCCGCCCCCAGTCTTAAAACCTCTTTTTTATCATTTTCATTTGATAAATTTGTTAAAACAATAACAGGCATAGTAGCGGTGCTTGAATTTTTTTTAACTTCTTTTAAAACAAAAAACCCGTCTCCACGAGGCATCACAAGATCTAAAAGAATCAAATCCGGACTATAAAGCGAAATTAATTTCAGCCCTTCTTTTCCGCCAGACGCCGAAAGAATATTAAAACCTTCCCGTTGAAGTTTTTCGCTGTACATATCAGTTATAAATTTATCGTCATCTATCAAAATAATTGTTTTTTTTGCCATCTTTTAATTAACCTCCTACTTATATCTTAACGCCTGCAAAGGATCCATTTTTTCAGCTCTTCTCGCGGGAAGTATGCCGGTCAAAATCCCGACAAAAGAAGCAAAAATAATAATCACAAAAATAAACCAAATTGGATAATAAAAAAGATTTACGCTCGCGCCTCCCAAATTTTTTGCCAAAAAATTTATTCCCAAATTGAAAATCTGCGATGATAAAAATCCCATTAAAAGTCCGCTTATCCCGCCAAAAAATCCAATAATGAAAGATTCCAAAAGAAACAGCCGTTTTACGTCTTTATCAGACGCGCCGATAACCTTCATAATTCCTATTTCCTGAATCCGCTCAAGCAAAGAAATTGTCATCGTGTTTATCATTCCTATCACCGCCACGATTAAAGCGGCAACGCCGAAAAGACCGAGTATTATTTGAAAAGCTTTAAAAATTTTATTCGCCTGCTCTATAGTGTCTGAAATGGTTGATACAGTAAAACCTCTTTCAAGCATTTTTGACCTCACGTCTTCCAAATATTTAGACGCTTCAACTTTAACTTTTAAAGAACCATAAGAATGAAGATTAAATTTGTTCAAAGTATTTATCGGAATGTATATAAAACTATTTGTTTCATCGTCAACTATTCCGATTATTTTAAATTTTCTATCATCTTTTTTCGCTTCAAAACTTTCTTCGCCATCTTTTTTCTGAGGAATGAAGAAAGTCGCGCCTATTTCTTTATTCAGCAATTCTTCGGGTTTTTTATTAATTATTTTTAAAAAAAATGACGAGATAACGGCTTCATAAGCGTCTTCTGAATCCAAAAATTTTCCTGATATTATTTTAGAAGCCTCGCTTTCAAAAAAGAACTTGTCAACGCCCATATAAGTCGCTTCAAAAAAAACATTATTTATATCTGACTGTCCGTTTAAAACGGCAACGGGACTCAACTTTACAACATGAGGCATCCCGCCAAATTCTTTAACGGTGTCGTTATTTATAATCAAAACTTCCGGTTTAGGAGACAGTACGGTTAAAGTAAGCATAGCGTCATTTGAAGAAATTTGTTTTAATAAATGATACTGCAAGCCATAACCTAAAGAAACGAGAAACAAAATAACGCCGAAACTCACTCCAATTCCCAAAATAGTAAGTATTGTCCGAAGCGGCTTTACTTTAAAAATCCGGAAAGCCAAAAAAACAAGGTCCTGAAAATTGGTATTTTCCACATTTTTAATTTCCGCTTTCAATAAAATACCTTGATTTTTTTTATTTGAAACATCCTCTCTTTTATGTTCTTCAAACTCTATGTTTTTAAAAATCTTTTTTAAAACTTTATCAATCTTTTTTATTTCAAAACCAAGGGCTATAAGCTTATCTCTTATTTGTCCGGGAATTAATCCTTCGGATAAAGAATTTTTCACGTAATCTTCAAGAAACTTCTCATGCACGAATAAATCCGGAATATTGCGAAGAAAATCATAAATTAAACTAATTAAATTTTTAAACTTTTGCTTTTCTTTAAAAAATTTTAAAATGTTTTTATCCATATTTTTTAAGCTTTTAAAAGCATATCCAATTTTTGAACAAAATTTTTAGCGGTCCTAAAATTCAGCCCCGCGCCTCCGTCTATTATAAAAGATTGATCCAACGCCTTAAACAGTTCATCGCTTGTAAGCTCGCCTTTTATTCTCTTTAAAACAAAATCGTAAATTCTATTATATTGCGCTTCTCTAAACTCCTCGCCTTTGTAATCGCTAAACGCCCAAGAAATAATATATTTCGCGATTACTCCCAAGTCTTCTTTTTTATGCTCCAGTTTAAATCTTAAAGATTCCGTTAAAAATTTAATCTTTTCAACTTCATCGCTAAAACTCTCGGCTTTTCTGCTATAAAGACCCACTCCCCCGTCTTTAAACGAAAGGTCTAATAAATACATAAGGTCTTTTTTTGAAATTTTGCTTTCAAAAAAATTATTTACCGCGCTTAAAAGCCTAGTCTTTTCTTCAAAATTAAAAGTAAAACCGAAATAAGATAAAAGATTGTCCTCGTTTATTTTTTGAAACTGGCAAAAATCCGTTAAAAGAAAAAGATTGTTTCGCGGCGCGCGTTCCGTTTGCCCATTTTCTTCAACTTTTTTCCTGAAAATTTCTTTTTCCCATTCATCTAATTTTTCTTCTTCTGTTTCTGTTTCTATATTTTTTTCAACATCTTCTTTTTTCAGCTCTTCTTGTTCTTCTTCTTTTTGAATATCGTCTTGCTGTTCAATTTTTTCTTCTCTCAGTATTTTTCCGTCTTTTAAATACACAATTCGCGTTGCAAAAGGTATGTATTGCGCTTCATGAGTTACCATTATAATAGTCTTACCTTCTTCTTTATTTAATCTTTGAAGCATTTTTAAAACATTTACCGCGTTTTCGCTGTCCAAATTGCCTGTCGGCTCGTCCGCTAAAATAATATCGCTTTCATTCACGAGCGCCCGCGCTATGCCCACTCTTTGCTGTTGGCCTCCTGAAAGCTGTTGAGGAAATCTCTCCGCGTATTGGGAAATGCTAAGTTTATTCAGCATTATTTTGGCTTTTTTGTTTCTCTCTTTTTTAGGCGCGCCGGAAAAAATCATCGGCAAAGCGACATTTTGCAAAACAGTAAGATTGCTTATAAGATTGAAGGCTTGAAAAACCATTCCCATTTGTTTTCTGTGAAACAGCACTAATTCTCCTTTGGACATTGTGACTAGATTTTTATCTTTTACCCATACCTCGCTCGTCTTCTCAATATTTTTTTCTATTCCGGCCATTACATATAAAAGAGTGGATTTTCCGCAGCCGGATGGTCCGAAAATTATCAAAAATTCGTTTGGATATATTTCCAAATTAATGCCGTTTAAAGCCTTAACTTCCGACTGCATTCCTTTATCATATAAAACCGTTAAATTTTTTATTTTTATTATTGCGTTCATTTTTTTATAAACCTATTTTTTTATTTTATTTAAAGGTGTTGTTGATATTTTCAATTATAATGTTAATTACTTTTTTTTTTCTTTGACGAGTCGTAACAACTAACTCTTTGGAATAAGAAACATTTCCAAAATTATCTTTGCTTACGGTTTTAAATCTGTAAACCGTCCCGGGTTTCCATTTAGTGATTATTACGGCGTGATTTATTGTAAGCTCCGAGTCTTCCTGGGTTTCATTCGTAAATGATTTTTCCCCTCCATTTTGACTAGGGCCTTCGGAATATATTATTTTACTTGTCGCCGGTTCGTCCGTTATCCAATACACGAGCGCCTGCACCTTTTCTTGTTTTCCCGGAAAAATAGTCATTTCTGTTTTTATTTGGCTTATCTTGGGAGGCTCTTTATCTTTAGTTGTTGAAAAAGACGGGATTTCTTCGCGTGTTAAATTAGAATAAGCGTCCCGAGAAATAAGTTCTAATTTATAAAGAGTTCCCGGCTCAAGATTCTTAAGTTCTATTTTATGATTCAAAGAAAAATCTGGTTTTCCTTCGGTCTTCGCGTTTTTATCTTGCGGCGCTCCGCGAATCACGGGCGTATATTTTACCAAAGAGTCAGTAGGAATATTCGTGTTCCATAAAATATCGGCGCTGTAATCACTGGACCTTACTATTCTTGAACTGAAAATTTTTGGCACTTCCGATTTTGTTGTAAAAGTAAAATCTTTTGATTTTGCGTAATCTCCTATTTTAGCTTTGGATTTTAATTGATAATGATAAACTGTTGCCGGAAGCAAACCTTCAAGACTCACTTGATGCTCTTTAACAAGCTCTTCCAGATTTCCTCCCTGCATAAAATACGGATCGTCTTTTGAAGGAGAATATTTTTCTTCGCTTGCGTAAGAAACAACGCTATTTGAATCTTTATCCGTCTTCCATTTTATAATAACATTATTTGAAGTCGTTTCCACAAACGGCGTTCCTTGAAGCGTTGGAGGAGGAACCAATTTTGAAAGCTCTAAAAGCGATTCGCTGGTTTCATTCACTATATTTTCAGTGTCAGAAAGAGTAATGCTTCCGGAAATTTTACCAATCGTTTCTTTAAATTTAGCGAGCATTGATTTTATCAACTCTTCCGGATTTTCAACAGACCCTTTTTGTATGCCCAAAATTTGTTCTTCCAGTTTTTTAATTGATGAATCTTTTTCGCCTATATTTTTTTCAAGTTCCTTTTTTAAATCATCGTAAGCGCTCTTACTCACGCTCTTTGTCTTCAAATCCTCCAGCTCTTTTCTTATCACGGCTAAATCGTCTTTTGATATGTCCGGCCTTGTTTCCAGAGTTTTAATAAGTTTTTCCAGTTTTTCTTTTTGTTCAACCTCGCTTAAATATTGGAAGGTTGAAACTCCGCCTCCTCCGGCGTATTGAGAAGCCTCGGATCTTCCTATTTGCTGTTCTAAAGTTGTAAATGTTTTTTCGGTTGAAGAAGCCGTGTTTCCCGAGCCGTCCGTTGAGCCTACTCTGTAATAATAAGTTTTTGAAGCGGTAAGTCCCGTTAGCTTTATGGCGTGAGAAGAATCAAGGCTTGAGTTTAAAGAAGAAATTGTTGTGTAAGTTCCGGCAGTCGTTCCGTATTCAATTTGAGATGTGGCTCCTTCGTTCGTGTCCCAGGAAATCACGGAAACAGTGTCTGTCGTGGAAGTCGCGGCTGTATTAGAAATTGTGGGAGAGGTTGTGTCGTTTAAAGTGGTGAAGGTGTAGTAGTTGGCGAGTCCGCTTGAAACATTGTAATCATAACCCCAGTTAGTGGTGTCTGAAGAATAAGATTTAGCGTAGAAATAATAAGTCGCATTTCTGGAAAGATTGGACAAAGTTATTGTCCTGTTTGTGGAAGCCGAGTCTGAGGAGGCGGAAGTTCCGCCTGTTGGAGGCAAGGAAGAAGTTGAAAATGCCGTGTCCGAATAAACAATGGTGTTGTTTGCCGAAGAAATGTTTGTGTCGTAATTTATTGAAACTGAAGAATCTGTTTTGGACACGACATTCAAGTTTGTTATTTTAGGACCGTTTATTGTTGTGAAGGTCGTGCCGCTGGTTGAAGTTGCTGAATTGCCGAACGCGTCTATGGAAGTTACGACATAGGAATATGCCGTGCTTGGAGTTAAATTGCCTAAATGAACCGTGTGGGAAGAGAGATATGAGCTTACGCTTGCGGTAGATGTGTAAGTTGTGCATGGAGCCGGAGAGCAATATGAAACTTTTGAATTGGAAAGTTTGTTGTTTCCTGCGGTATCTTTCGTGGTCCAAGTGATTGTGGTGCTTTGAGGGCCTGTATTGCCTGAAGAGATTGAAGAAATCTGAGGAGTGTCGGAAGGGATTCCTCCTCCGCCTTCTCCGGCGTCTTGAGTGGCGTTTGCTATGGCTTGTATGGGAGATGTGAAATAGGAACCGTTGCCAAAAGAATCCATTGCCGAGACTTTGTAATAATAAGTGGAGCTTGCGGTTAAACTTTGGTCAACGTAATAATTGGTGTTTGCGTCTGTTGTTGTGTAAATAAGAGAATAGTTTGTTCCTCCGTCTGTAGAGCGATAGACTCGGTAAGAGCCGAATGATGGAATGGTTGAGACTTTCCATGCCACAAACATTCTAAATTCCTGACTGCCTAAATTTGAAATGTCTTGGGTTGTTGGATTTAACGGAGTCTCGGGAGTTGTCGTGGAATATATTGAAGAAGTGTTTCCGTAAGCGTCCTGAAACTGGGCGTAGACTGTGTCGGGGTCTGTTGCTAAAGTTGTTGTCGTGGAATTTGCGTAAGTTATCCAGGCTCCAACATCTGATAAATTGGAAGATAAGCCGACTTTCATATTAAATGAAGAATCGTCTGTCGCGGATAAAATGATTGAGGCGGGAGTTGTGGTGGCTCGGACAAACATTGAAGTGAAAGTTGGAGCTTTGGTGTCTAGAGAGAATAGGGCGGAGACGGTTGAAGTTGAATTGTTTGCCGCTTCTCCGTCGTCTATGGTAGCTCGAAGTTGCATTGTATTGTTATAGTATTTGCTTTGCAAAGCTGTGACGCTGGAAGGAGTGAAGGTGAATGAATGCGTTGTGTAGGTTGTGCAATTATCAGTGCAGCTTCCGCTTACGTCAACCGCTTTGGAAGTGGTGGCAAGCGCGGAGAGTCCGCCTGTGATTGTTGCCCAGTTTTGTCCGCTATCCACGGAATATTCAAATGAGGGAGTGACGTATCCCGCTCCTGGTGAGCCGTTTGTGCTTTGCGGACTGTCTGTGTCTCGGATTTTGTATGACACGGAATATGTTCCGTCTGACGCTTGAGAAGATACGGTAATTCCATGAGTTCCGTAAGTTGTGTCAAATTCAGGTTTGGCGTTTACGGCGTAAGTTATGGTTAAGTCAGACACAACTGGAGTGGAAGTCGCGGTCGCGTAAAGCAAAATTCTGTATTGCATCCATCTGTCGTCTTGCACCGAGGGTGTGGCGCCAGAAGATTTTAAAGTGTGAGTTGAGGACAACGAAACAT
>CAZCIQ010000014.1:0-23725 GCA_964499175.1 uncultured Candidatus Saccharibacteria bacterium
AACACGAACCGATTATCACAAAGAAACTTTTTGACGAAGTGCAGGAAGTGATGGCAAGAAAATCAAAACCGAAAACAAAAGAACTCAAGCCCTACGCATACAGAGGATTTTTCCGTTGCGGAGAATGTGGCTGTTTTATCACTACCGAAACGCAGAAAGGTCATAACTATTTGCGGTGTACCAAACGGAAAAATCCCTGTTCGCAGAGATATATTCGGGAAGATGCCATCACTTCCTCAATACAAAATGAACTTAAAAAAGTTTCTTTGCCCGACGATTGGGCGGATTGGATGGTCGGCGAACTTGAAAAAGAGAAAACAGAAACCGCCCAATCATCGGAGCTTTTTGCTCAAAATGTAAGAAGTGAGATTGCAAGTGTTGACGAGAAGCTGGATAAACTGATGACCGCATATCTTGAAAATGCTCTTTCGCTTGCTGAATATCAGACGGCAAAAAATAAGCTCGTCAACCAAAAGCAATCTCTTAAAGACAAATTGACGGGTTTTGAGCAAAAAGCAAACAATCGGTTCGAACGGGCGACCCGTTTCATTTTGCAGAGCAAAGAAGCCAAAATTTTGGCAAAAGACGAAAATCTGCAATCGCTCCGCGATTGCTTCAAAAAAGTCGGTTCGAACTTCCTGATTCAGAACCGCGCGCTTTCATTCACGCCACGCGGAGCGTGGCGAATCCTTGCAGAATCAACCTTTGGCGCGCTTCGCGCGCCTGCCGAGGCGCGTAGCGCCGAGGCAACCTCCTCCCAAAACTGGGATTTGGATAAAATGCGGAGAGGGAGGGATTCGAACCCTCGATACCTTGCGGTATACACGCTTTCCAAGCGTGCGCACTCGGCCACTATGCGACCTCTCCGTTTATTTTAAAACTTGGAAGTCAGACTTCCGAGTTTTAATTTTTACAGCAGCTTTTTAAAATCTTCAACAAGCGGAACTAAAACAGGATCAATTTCATATAATAGCGCCAAATTATAACTTGTCCACATTGCTAAGAGAATTGAAGAAAAAAATTTTTCAAGATTGTTTTTACCAAAAAATTCAATGTCTATTAAATTTATCTCTTTATCTTTTAAAAGCTCTTTTGTAACCTCTGCTCTTTTTAATAACCTTAAATCGCCTTCTTTTTCTTTTAAATTTAAAATGATAATTTTTTCTCCGAGTATTTTAAAAGCATTTATGAATCCTGTCATTTCATTATGATTTAATTCCGGAAAACAATTTGAAAACGCCGGAATTTTGCCGGTTTCATTAAAATTTATTTTCCAGATATAAGAAAGAGCCTTAAAATTATGCGGCGCGTAAATTATCGGCAGTTTCTCATACAATCTTTCAGCCAAATCTTTGCTTTCTTTTTCAAAATTTTTCTGACTTTCAGAGAGATGCGTCGCTAAATCTTCCATTTTCTTATTGATGGCGCAATCGCAGTTAATATATCCTAAAATATCTAAAACTTTAAGCATCGCGAAAAAAGAATATCCTAAACCAAAACGAGGCTGAAAACCTTCCACTTCATCAGGGTATTTTATGTGATAAATTCTTTTTTCTTTGCACAAATTTTCAATCTCTCCTCCTTTTGAAAATCCGACTATACTTAAATTCCGGCTTACAGCCTCATTTAAAGAATCAATCGGCTCTTCCGTGTTTCCTGAATAAGATGAAATAAAAATCAAACTGTTTTCACTTGCTTCGCGCGGCAAACCGTAAGAGCGATGAACAATAACCGGCAAATTAAAACGCGGCAGCATTTTTATTATTTCTGCCGGAAGAGCGCTTCCTCCCATTCCGCAAACAATTAAATTCGCGAATTTTTTATCAAAACTGACATTCGCCTCTTCCGCCGCCTCAATCCCTTTTTTAAACTGGTTTGGAAAATCCAATATAAATTGCCGCATAAAATAATTTAAAAATTATTAACTAATATCCATCCCGTTAGAAATAAGACGCAAACGCAAAAAACATCTTGCGCGCTATGTCATTATTTATAAATTTTGACTTTTTTGTGTATGTCATATTTTAACTGCGCGTCCGCGATTTCTAACGGGATCCATTCCTTTTAACGCTTTAATTCTTTCTTCTACGGGCGGATGGGTCACCCCGATATATATCCTTTCAGGATAACTACGGGGCGAGACTCATCGCAATTCGGCTTTATAAGTTTATATTTCTTAACCTTTTAATTCTTTCTTCAATTGGCGGATGGGTCATAAATAATTTTGAAATGGCGGAAATTTTGTTTCCAAAAGGATTCGCTATCCAAAGATGCGCCGTGGCGTTGCTCGCAACAGACATTGGCGCTGAATATTTTGAAATTTTTTGAAGAGCGTCCGCCAGCCCTTCAGGATAACGGGTAAGGAGCGCACCCGACGAATCAGCTAAAAATTCTCTTTTGCGCGAAATAGCAAGCTGTATAAGCATCGCTATCACGGGAGACAAAATGGCAAACACGATTCCAATAATGAAAATTATGGCTCCCGCGTTTCCCCTGTCACCCTCATCTCTATCGCGTCCCATACCGCCCCAAAACATTGAACGCAAAAACCAATCAGAAATTAAAGAAATAAAACCCGCCAAAACCACAACCACCGTGGAAAGCAGCATATCATAATTTCCAATATGCGACAATTCATGAGCAAGCACTCCTTCAAGCTCGCCTCTGTCAAGAATATCTAAAAGTCCGGTTGTAACAGCCACCACGGAATGTTTTGGGTTTCTTCCGGTCGCGAAAGCGTTTGGCGCCCTGTCTTCTACAATATAAATTTTAGGCATTGGAAGTCCCGCGGTAATCACTAAATTTTCAACGATATTATAAAGTTCCGGAGCATCTTTCTTTTCAACTAATTTCGCGCGATGCATTTTAATCACGATTTTATCAGAATACCAATAACTCAAAACGCTCATTGACACAGTTAAAACTACGGCAAAAAAAAGAATTGTTGGATTCCCATAAAGGCGGCTAAACACAAAACCTATGCCTATCACAACCGTTAAAAATACTGTGAACAAAATCCATGTTTTTCTTATATTAGATTCTTTATTGGTATAAATGGACATAAAATTATGATATCATAAAATATGGCGAAAACAAGAATAGGGGTTTTGCGGGGCGGACCGTCTTCGGAATATGAAGTGTCGCTTAAAACCGGCGCGAATGTTTTAAAATTTTTACCGGAAAAATACGAAGGCAAAGACATATTGATAACAAAAAATGGCGCGTGGCATTATGACGGCAAAGAGCGGCCGATTAATAAAATTTTTAATGAAATAGATGTGGCTTTTAACGCCATGCACGGAGAATTCGGAGAAGACGGAAAAGTGCAAACGATTTTGGAAACATACAAAATTCCTTTTACCGGATCGGGCGCCGTGTCTTCCGCTCTCGCAATGAATAAAATTCTAGCCAAGAAAATTTTTGAAAACGCGGGAATAAAAATGCCCAGAAGTTTTATTATACGCAGAAATGACAATCTTAATGAAACGGCGTTAAAAATTTTCAATAATTTTTCTCCTCCTTGGGTTTTAAAAGCAAAAAATAAAGGTTCGTCAGTGGGAGTAAAAATTGTTGATAAATTTTATGAACTAAAAAATAACATTCAAGAAATTTTAAGTATCAGCGAACCGATAATGTTTGAAGAGTTTATAAGAGGAAAAGAAGCCACTTGCGGAATTCTTGAAAATTTCAGAAGAGAACGGCATTACGCTTTGCCTGTTATAGAAATAATACCCTCCCGCGAATTTCAATTTTTTGATTATGAAGCAAAATACGGTGGAACAACAAAAGAAATATGCCCTTCCAATTTTGATATTGATACAAAAAGAAAAATAGAAAATTTAGCAAGAAAAGCGCATGAGATTCTAGGATGCAAAGCTTACTCGCGTTCAGATTTTATTGTCTCAAAAAACGAAGTCTATTTGCTTGAAACAAACACTCTTCCCGGACTTACTTCGGAATCTCTTTTGCCAAAATCGGCTGAAGTCGTGGGCCTAAAGTTTGAAGATTTATTAGAACACTTAATTAATTTGAGTTTAAACCGCGGTTAAAAAACTAATTGCTTATTTCAACGAACGAGGAGCAAAATGAAAACTTATTTTCATTTTGTCCGAGCAAAGTTGAAACAAAAGATTAAATACCCATAACTCTGTTGCGGAACAAGAGTTCGGAGCTTTACTTTAGAGTACAATATCCTTTATTTTTTTCATCAATTCTAAAATTTTTTTAATATAATCCTTGTATAAATTCAAAAACACGGCTAAATTTCTTTTTGACCAAACAATATAAACATTAACATCATATGAGTGAATTATCTCGTTGCGGAAATTTACGCTGTCGCTAAGCAAATTTAATTCTTCATCGGAAAATTGAATTTTATGTTTCATTAAAATTTTGCTGTTCATTATCCTAAAAGAACGCGCGCCATTCCAACCTTTTTCTGAAACTAATTTTTCCAAAAAATGCTGATTTATATCCACGGCGCAATCAACAGTTTCTTGAATAAGTTTCTCAACAAATTTCCGTTCTTTTAAATCTTTTTCAAATTGTTCCAAAGAAAAATTTTTATATTTCTCCAGTTGTTCTAAACGGGTTTCAATAAATTCCAATTTTTTTACCACAAAATATTTCTTAAACATAAAATTATTTAGATAACGCTTTTTCTAATTTTTTAATTCTTTTTATCAATAATTCTTCGCGGTTACCAAAAAACCGAGAATTATCTTCATAACTCCAGCGCGCCCAGCTTCTAGTATTCGCGTATTCTTCTTCGCTTCTGTAATAAATCGGTTCTCCTTCCTGGAATATGTCATAAAGCAAAATAGGGTTTTCAGCGCTTATCGGCACAGTGTCAATTTCCTTCTTTTCCAAATCAGCAACTTCTTGCAATTCAAATCTAAATTTAGAATATTTATTTTCATAAAATTCCCTATCGGCTAAAATCGCCAAATCAATATCGTTTTTAAACCTCAATTTTTTATCTTTTAAAGCGCTTCCAAAAAGCATAATCAACTTTATGCCGTATTTTTTCGCCAATTTCTTTATCATTTTTTTGCTTTTTTCTTGCAACATTTTGATTTAGAGTTTAAAAAATTAACTTCTCTCATGTCTCATATTATAGAATAACAAAAAAATAAAAATTAGCAACAACACCTAAAAGCAAAAGATAATTCTGCTTTTAGATCCTGTTCAAGATTTAATGCCTAAATGAAATGTTCAAATTTATCGTCCTTTTTTAGAATTTAACAACTTGTTTATGGCGCTTCTCATAGAATCTAAAACACTCGCCATTTGATCTAATGTTGAAGCTTGAGATACTGTCCCGCCGCCGCCTCCGCTTCCTCCTCCGCCGCCGCTAGAAGAAGTTGCGGCTACAGGAACAAGGGTACTGCATATTCCATAATTATTACCGTTGCAAAGTTTTAGTTTAGCGCCGACAGCAACCGCTGATGTAAAATTCGTAAGCGGCTGGATTGCGGAAACAGCGGTTCCTTGTTCACAAAACATATTTTGAGAATGTGTGATAATATTACTTTCAGTCAATAAATGAGCGCAAGTGTCAAAATTCTTACCGTAAACAATCTTCAAATTACTGCCGTCAATCGCAATACTTTGAACAGTAACTGATGAAACGATTGGAACTGTCGCTGACACAATACTAAACGGCGCGTCGCTATCATCTACAGTACAATTTTTAGCGTTACCACACTCAATAAAGATTACATATTTCCCCGACGGCACAATATAGGTATTGGTTTTAGAATCATAAAGGTCAAAGGAAGAAAGAGATGACGCGGTCCAATATTCAGAACCGTCGTCTAAAGTGCCGGAAAAAATTATTTTTCCTAATCTGCTGGGTTCGTCAAGCAACCATATATTGACATTTCCAGTTCCGTAAAATGCCGGCTTCCAGCGCAATTGATACTTTAAACCCTTGATTAATGCTTCCCCTCCGTTTGGAGAGAGGACGGTGATTGAAGGTGATACATCAGAAGAAATAGTAATGGTTTGCGCAATACTGTTAATTGGAGAGCAAGCAAATGAATTGTTTGTCGTTGCTCCTTTCCCTGCGCATGCCGCAAGTATCACATACGGACCAAATCCTGTTGTCGCGTTTATCTTAACATCCGCGTAAACATCAACAATCTTTGAGCCGCCTGCCGGAATAGATAATAACGAAGATCCTGAAATTAAACCAGATGAAAAAGGAAGGCTGCTTCCTATCTGAGTCGCGCCTATCATTGCTCTAAGATTCTGAAAATTTCCGCCAGCGAAAAAGTCAAACGTCATATTATTTATACTAACCCCTTCAGTTAATGGCGCGGTCAATACAAAAGAGCCAACTTTTACATTTGCCGCTCCTTGCTTATATGTTGGATTTCCAAATGAGTTATTTGCTACAACAGAAACTATATTATTAATGGTTGGAGAAGAAACAATACTAAACGGCGCGTCGCTTTTATCCCACTTTAAAGTGATTGGATCTTGAATTTTTACAAAATACCGTCCATTCGGGACTATGAGTTCCTTTTGCGTAATTTCATCCCAAACCTCACCCACATACCAAGAAGCACTTCCTTTAATAGGATCAACATTACGATATATTTCGCCTTTAATCAATCCATTTTCATCCTCAAGTAAAATCTTAAGAGGGTTTTGTCCACCACTCCATATAATATTTTGGTTTGATCTTATTTCCCACACCTCCCCTCCGTTTGGAGAAAGGACGGTGATGGAGGGGGTTGAAACAACTGGCGCGGTAACTGTAAATATAAGTGTATTGCTATTGTAATTGTTAACGGTGTTAGTTACGCTCACACCGTACGCTCCTGCCGGAGTATTTTGCGGAACAGTAAATTGCACACTTGTATTGTTAATATTGACAGGAACATTAATAAGCATTCCATTGAACAATATCGTGTTATTAGAACCAAAATTGCTTCCCGTAACAGTTACCACCGTGCCTGCTGGACCGTTTGTCGGATAAAGCACGGTGATTGAAGGAGTAATTGACGAAACAACTGTAAAACCCACCTCATTGCTATTTAATGTCCCGTCAAGATTTGTAATTGCCACGCGGTATTTTCCAAGATCAAAACCAGCGGGAATAACAAAAGTTAATTTTGTTCCATTAGACGATACGGATGACGGTTTAATCGCAGGACCTTCCGGAGGATTAAAAAGCACTGAAGCGTTTGATTTAAATCCGCTGCCATAAATTACCACAGTTGCCTTTTCTGAAGCGGATGAAGGGAAAATAGAGGAAATAAAAGGAGAAGAGGAAATCGCCTTTCCCACATTAACGGTAAAAATTGATTTTGCCGAAAGCCCATTATTGTCAGTTACTGTAAATGTAGGATTAAAAATTCCAGATTTTGAATAAGAATGAGTAAATGTCGCGGCTTGAGAATCTGTTAGATTTTCCGTGGATAATGATGGAGCACCTATAATATCTTTTTCATTGCTTGAAGTATTATCTCCCCATGCAACAGAGTAAGAAAGCGGACCTTTTTCAGGATCATACGCGTTCACTGTCCAAGAGCCTACTTCGTTGACTTTAAGAGTAGTTGGCGCCGTTCCGCCTGAAATTACCGGAGGTTGATTGTAAGTAGGCGTCGGCGGTATTGGAGTTGGTGTTGGCGGAATTGGAATTGATCGAGAAAATCTCACGGGGACTTTAAATGTTTTTAAATCACGACCGCTTGGATCTTCGTTATGAAAAACCAATGTTCCTGTTTTCTTTCCGGGAGAAAAAAAGTTTAAAACAGCTTCAAAATCAACTGTTGGCTTCATCCAATCGGTGGTTGCCTTAAGAATTCCTGAGGCTAATTTGTTTTCATTATTATCTTTTTCATTATCAAAGAAAAGCTCCACTGTCCCAACCTGTCCCTCAAAACCAAACCAGCCGTTTCCGTTCACATAACCGGTGATTTTAAGCGGAGAAGAAATAATATCATTATAATGTGGAGAACTAATAACTATTCCTGTTTCTACGGCTGGGACGCCTCCGCCACCTCCATTATTTCCTTTACATCCATATAATCTATTTAAAACTTTGCGTGTTCCTTTGCCGACAAAACCGGTGCCATTTTTTAAGCCAAACGGTTTTAATATTTCACTTTTGTATTTTTCCTGAAAACCGACAACCGCGGAAGCAGTGCCTTGCCCAAAAGAACCTGGTTTATCTATATCCATATCATCTTCTTCATCTCCCTCGCCACTGTAATTAAAACCCTCTTTTCCCAAAACTAACTGAAGAGCATCAACATCGTCTCCCCTATCTCCAATCTTTAAATTCTTTTTAAAATCATAACACCATTCTTCCGGCTGATCTTTAATTTGCGCGAGCTGAGCTTGCATCTGTTTGATTTGCTCCATTAAAGCCGAGATTTGCTGTTGAAGTTCGCTTGCCGTAATAGCATTGATCTTAGAAATATTCGGCGCTATTAAAATCGCTGAAATAAAAATCGCAAGTAAATATTTTTTCACCCCGTTAGAAATTTGTTTTTTCATAGTTTGTTTTTATGTTATGCCCCATTAGTGATTCATTAAATTTCTAACGGGGTTCAATAAAATTGAAGCCTAACTTCAATAAACTTAAAAACTTTAAATTAATAATTTTGACCTTATTTTATTAAACCACTTTTACAAAAAAACAAGATACATGTGGATAACTAAAATTTCACTTTAACCGGTTCTTTTTCTACTTCGTTTTCAACTTTAAAAAAATCCATAGCGATAAAATTAAAAACGCCGGCTATAATCATAGTTGGAAAACTCTGTATTTTTGTATTTAATTCCATAACAGTCGCGTTATAAAACCGCCTGCTCGCCTGAATTTTATTTTCAGTGTCCGCAAGCTCTCTTTGCAAATCCAAAAAATTGGCGTTCGCTTTTAAATCAGGATAGTTTTCAGAAACCGCGAAAAGAGTTTTTAAAGTCATTGATAACGCGTTTTCCTGTTGCTCTCGCTCTAATGGATTTCCTTTTGCTTGCATAATTCCCGTCCTTGCCGCAGTTACGCTTTCCAATGTTTCTCTTTCGTGAATCATATAACCCCTCACTGTTTCTACCAAATTCGGAATTAAATCAAAACGGCGTTTCAACTGCACGTCAATATCGCTTAATGCTTCTTTCGCCCTCATCCGTAAAGTTACAAGACGATTAAAAGCGTAAATTATCCAGATTACAATAACCGCTATAATTCCTAAAATAATATATTTGATATTCATAATATTTTACAGGCTTGTCGGACAAGCCTGTATTTTATACAGCGACCTTTTTTAAAACCAATTGTTTTTTTAAACCCCTCACATAACTCCCAATTTTTACTGTTTCAAGCAACGCTTTAATATACCCTGAAATTTTTACCCTGCTGTTTGCGTTATTTACCCACTGCACGGGGACAATTCCAATTTTATATTTAAACATTCTGGCGATAGCAAGCGCTTCCACATCAAATGCCCAACGATCAATTTTCGCAATTCCAAAAATTTTTTCTGCAGCTTCTTTTGTAAATGCCTTAAATCCGCATTGAGTATCCCAAATTCCCCACACCGCCATAATTTGAATAAATAAATTTGCCATATTTCCTAATAATCTCTTATGCCACGGCTGAGAAAAAACTTGCCGCGCGCCTTTTGCGTCCTTTTCGTCGCGCGAACCAATTACAACATCGTATCCCTCGTCAACCCCGTTAGAAACTTCGCCACCGCTGTTCTTATCAAAAATTGCCTCTCCAGAGGTCTGAAAAGTGGTGTTTCTAACGGGGTCAAAAAGCGGCTTCATTAAATCAAAATGAGAAATATCGGTGGAATTATCCATATCCATAAAAAGCCGTACATCGCCTTTTGCTTTCAACATACCTTCACGAACAGTATAACCCTTGCCGTGATTTTCACGTCTTTCAAAAATTAAAACCGACGGCTCATTTGCAAATTCTTTTTTCGCGATTTCTATGGAACTATCTTTTGAGCCATCGTCCATTATCAAAATTTCAAACGAAAAATCCTTATTTTTTAAATAGTTTAAAACCTTACGCGTGGTGTCCGCGATTGTCTTCTCTTCATTATAAGCCGGAATGATTACCGAAAGATATGGATTCACCCCGTTAGAAACTTGTGTTGTCATAATAAATTTGTTTTTGAACTCCCGCGAGTCAATGTATAGAATTTCTAACGGGGTTCATAAAAAAAGTTCAAAATGCAAATCTCAAAATACAAAATTTAGGTTTCGCCTTTGGCGAATGATTTTAATATTAAATAATTTTATTATTTTGAATTGTCATTTTGATTTTTGATTTTTACATTTTTAATTTATCTATATAATGTTTCAAAATCAGAGCGGCCGCCGAGGCGTCAATATGCTTAATTTTTCCCTGCGTTCGCTCCGCTTCTTTTGTCGTGTAAAATTCTTTTTCAAAAATTATCGGAATTTTTTCTCCGCTAAAATTAGCGGACATTTCCTTTTCCAATTCTAATTTAAAATTTTCCGCTCCTTTTGTGCTGTGCGTCGACCTGTTTTGCAAATCCAAAGGCAACCCCAATATTATTTTTTTTATTTTTTCTTTTTCAACAATTTTCTTTATTATTTTTAAACTGTCTTTGTTATTTTTTATAACAGCGTAAGGAAAAGAAAATTCTCCGTTTTCATCCGTTGTAGCAACCCCTATTCTTTTTTCTCCAAAATCAATACCAAGCAACTTCATAAATTATTTTAGCACAAAAATTATTATAGCGCAAAAAACAAACAGCCCCGGATATATATCCGGGGCTGAATGTAAGCCTAAACTAACACAAGGAAATTAGTTCGCGCTTGTAAGAGTTTCAGTAAGCATATTAGTCGGTGGAAGTCCTGATACTCCATAGCCGTTGGTAAAGTCCATATCAGTCAAAAGTATAGATGTGGATGTTGAATTTGGCGACCAAATAAAGTCATTAGCGCCATCGGCATGGATTAACGCCGCTGTGGACATTAAGCCAGAAAGTCCTGGATAAGCCGCATCGCCTTCAAGCTGAACAGTTATATACTCTGTTCCAGTGCCTGATTCAACAGTAGCAACATTAGCTTCTAACACGAAATATCTGGTAACTCCCTTTGGAATCTGATATGTGGTTGTCGCGCCTCCTCCGCAAGCGGTAGCAGTGCTGTTTATGAAAGTTTCAAAGGTCATATCATTGTGATCAGTACCGACAATCGCACTGTTAACGCCTCTTGAACAGCTAAGAGCGTTTAAGAGACCGGTGCTTGAAAAAGTAGTGTCTGGCGACGCATAACCGCTGTCAGTAAAAGCTTTCAATCCATAGCTTGAAGTTGTCGCTGAAGCAGTTGAAGATGAAACCGTAAATGTGAATTTATACACATATACGTCATTTCCTTCCGCTTTCACGCTAAACTTATAAAGCGTCTTGGCTGAATTTGTCTGAAGCAATCTTTCAGATGTTGATAAATCAATTTTCGTGAATATAGGATAACCTCTCATAATTCTCACGCCTGACGGTGTGATATCTCCTGTAGTTGGGGAAATATTTATTCCAGACGACGCTCCAGCTCCATAGTTTCCATTCGCAATTCCGTTTGAATCGCCGTCATACTGCACGATAAGCAAGTCTCCGGAAGCTTGTAAAGGACCAACACTTTGAGAAATTCCCGCAATGTCTCCTTTAACAATTATGCTTCTTGATTGTCCTGCCGGAATTACAAAATTGTTAAGCAATGTGGAGGTCGCTGTGCGTCCAGTCGCGAATACCGCTTCTCCTATCTTTGTTGTAGGATTACTGCCGTCATATAAGTCAACCACTCTTGCCGTGCTGTCAACTTGCCTAAACAAATCGTTTGGAGTGTTTGAAGCGGAAGCTCCTCCCAATTCAAAGTTCACTCTTTGCAGAGAAACAGCTTCCGTTGTAGCGCTGAATTTAAGTTTTAACAATGTAACACCGCTTGTTCCCGCGCTTACAATGCTGTATCCAGGAGTTGAATCATTGGCAACCGTGTAAGTGCCTGACGCGGCAACAGTCATTCTTTGGCCAACAGAATCTGTCTCTGATTCACCAATATCCTGACCGGATGTTTTTCCGGTAACAGACGGGTTTTGAGCATCGTCATATCCCCAAGAAAATACATCATTTGCTGTCGCGTTTCCAGCCACATCGCATTTCAAACCAACGGTTTTTGATGTTCCTTTTGGAATTGTAAATGGCGTGTCAAACGCAAAGCTTGTGCTTGACGCGGCAGCTGTCGGACTCACTATATTTGAACCGGTTGTCAAAATATTGGTTCCATCATAAAGCTGACAATTACTTACGGTTGTTGGATTTGCCGAAGCGTCATAAGCCAAAGGCATAGTGCTGATTGATACGTCTTCGCCTGAATTTCCAGCGTCAAATACATAGTTTGCGAACAAGAAAGCTTTAGAACCGGCTATTACCGTCTGCGCCAAAGGAATAGACGAAACGCTGATTCCAAAAGCTCCTGATTTCACGGTCATTACATTTCCCGTAACCGCGCCTGAAGACGGAGCTGGGGTTATTGTATTGCCTGTGCTCTGACCAGTCGCCGTCCATCCCGAAGGAGTGGTTGAAGCGGACATAGTCTGGTTATTTCCAAAATCCGTTCCCAACTTTCCTTTTAATGTATAACTGTGTTTTCCAACTGGGAAAGAAACTGAATCGCTAAATGTTACATTTGGAGAAGTGGCCGCTATGTCTACTGGACCAGCAACTACTTTTCCATTTTCATCAACTAATGTGATATTTGTAACATCTTGCGTGCTGGCGCTACCGGTTCCAGTCCATGATGATAATCTAAACACCATGCTTGTAACCTGCACCGCTTCTCCTTTTGTTTCAACATCAAACCCTCCTAACGGCTGATTTGACAAGTTTACCGCAATATTCTGAGAAGCAACCGCTGTAGATTTTGACACAGTCATTGTGCCTGACGAAACGCTCACTTGCGAAGCGTCAAACCACGGATTGCCTGTGCTAAAATTGCTTGAATCGTCTGTCGGATCATTCGCGCCAGTTGTTGGCGGAGTGATTCCGTATCCAAATGTAGCTCCTTTAAGTCCTAAATCCGTTCTTCTGTAGACATCAAAGTCAACAGTTCTTCCAGATCCTCCAATTACATCACCTTTAATGTAAATTTCTTTTGAAGCTCCTTTTTCTATTAATATTCCATTTCCGGCAAAAGTTGTTGTGTAGTATTTGCCGTCAGAGCTTACTGCCGTATCGTAAGAAGTTCCGTCAACATAAGTTTTAATATTGGCTAAATCGCCGGAAGTTACCGATCCTGATTGGTTCCATCTGATTGATGTAAGATACATATCTTCTTGCGAACCTGCTGTGACTTTTAAAGAAGTGAATACATATCCCGTTGTTCCAATTTCTTTAGAAGCGGCTGTACCGTCGCTTCTGTTTGGATCAAGCGGACCACGACTCATTGTCACGGTGCCAATCGTTAGTGTTTCATTTACCGTATGGCCGGTTCCAGTGATAGGAAGACCTTCTACTGTATTGGTTCCAGCGTCAACAGCTACTAATTTTAAGTATGGAACTTGTCCACCTCTTGAGCTGTTCGCTGTTTGAGCGTTACCGCCGATTGACATTATTTTTGAAGTTCCTTTAGCAACAGTAAATGGTTCGTTTAAAACCACCTGATGCACGGAATTCAAAGTTTTTGCCAAGCCGACCTGCGTTCCGTTTTCATCCATAAGAACAACGCCGGAAAATACCGCGTCATCGGCAAGGCCTGTTCTTTCGGCAGTTAAAGAATTTACAACAATATCTTTATCGGCTGGCGCCGTAAGTTTAACTACCGTAAAAGGAACTCTGGCTGAATTTGTTGGAAATAAACTTGCCGCCGGCTGAACTCCAGCTTCTATTTTTAATGTTCCCGCTGCGGTTGTGGTTCCACCGGTTGTTCCGCCGGTTGTTCCGCCGGTTGTTCCGCCGGTGGTGTCCCCCGTGGTTCCTCCGGTTGTTCCGCCAGTTTCTTCTTCGTCATCAGTTGTTTCCTCCTCTTCTTCTTCACCTGTAAAAAGTTCGTTTAATTTTTCTCTAGTCGCGGCTCCCACGAAACCAGTGCCTTTTGTAAGACCTAACGGTTCAAGGATTTCATCCGCGTATTTTTCCTGAAACCTGGTAACAGCTTTTTTGGTTAATTGGCCAAAGTATCCTGTCACAAGACCTTCAGGATAAACTTCTTCATCTGTTGCCAAGGCTGTCTGAAGATTTTCAACATCATCTCCTCTGTCTCCTAATTTTAAATTCTTTGAAAAAGTTAATTCAACAACTTCTTCTTCGCTCGCGTCTTCTTCAGTTTGTCCAAGTTGCGCTTTTAACTGAGAAATTTGCGCCAGCAAATCATTTATTTGCTGTTGCAATTCTGCAGTTGTCGCCGCGGCCGCAATATTCGGAATAAACATTGCCGCGCCGCTAAGCCAAACCGCCGTGGATAAACTTAAGAAAACGGAAACAGCTTTGGTTGTTTTTGTTTTCTTTTGTAAATTACCCATATTTATTTTTATTTTTTTAAAAACTATTTTAATCTTTTTTAATAAAAAAATTAAAATAATTACATCGGCATAGAATAAATTGAAGCCGACCTTTTCAATTTTTATTCTACGCTTTAACTTTTAAAAACCTTAAATTAAATAATTTCTTTCTTTGCTTTGAAATGAAGTCTTGCTATCCCCCTCCTAACTTTTAAAAAACACCTATTAAAAAACAAAGTAAATTTTATATTTCTTGTTTTCCAATTTTTATGTTTCTTAATAAAAGTTTAAAAGTTAGGAGGGGGATCGACCTAGCCTCATTTCCAGACTTCATCGTTATTTTTAATTTTAATCTCTGTCTTCAATTTTTAATAATTTTAATAAAGCAACAATTTTCAATGAACAGGAATCTCTTCCTTAAACCTACAATAACTATATAATAATTTCATTAACTTCGCTATCTTAATAATAATTATATTTCTTCAAAAAAACAATGCAAAACCAATATGTGGATAACTTTAATAAGTATAATACATTATTAAATTTTATTCAATATATATCGCCTCCATCTTTTTTCTCCATCTATTTTTAAAATTCCTTCTTGCACTAAAGTTATTAAATCCCGTCGTATGGTTTTTTTGCTTATCTTTTTGAAATGCCCATAAATTTCATTCACGCCTATAAATCCTTTTTCCGTTGATCTGATAATATCTAATATTTGAACTGATCTTTTTGCGTCCATTTTTGTTTTTATTGTACTATGTAAGCCTTTTTCGCTAATGGACATTTTAAAAGGTAAGTCATTATATTCTTTACTATTCTTAATGTCCATTAGATTTTCTGAATGTCCATTAGAATCTTTAATGGACATTTCATTTAAATTAACATTGTCCGTTTTTAAATCGGAATTGTCGGTTAAAAAATTAAATACCGGCAAACTTTTAATGTTAACAGGCTCTTCTTTTTCTGAATAAAAAGATTGATGTTCGGCAATCGCCGATTTTAATCGCAAATATTCTCTCTTAAGAACGGTGAAATTTATCCCCGTTATAAAAGAATTAGAAGACGCCATTTCCAATAAATCAATAATTTGGCCTATCTTGATTTCAGCCTCAAGAACTAAATTGATTTTTTCTTTAACAAATTTTTGATTATTTAAAGAAATAAACAGCCTAAAAATTTTCATTCCATCTTCTCTTAAACTCCACTTAAGAGGCTCTTTTTCAGGAAACAAATCAGTGATTCTATAAAGCGCTTCGGTAATTTTTTTGCAATGCTCTATAATTTGCCTGATAATTTCTTGTCCGTCTCTTCTTTCTTCTTGTGTTTCGTTTTCATTTTGCCACGCCATTAAAATTATTTTACTCATATATATTAAAAAATCAAGCAGGCTATACAGGCTATCCGATAGACTGTATATATCATTGTTTATTGAAGTCTGACTTCAATAAAATATGGCATTTGTAAAATATATATGATAATTTAAAAATATGGATCCCGTTAGAAATCGCGGACACATAGTCAAAATATGAAACACACCAAAAGGTCAAAATTTATAAATAATAACATAGCGCGCAAGATGCTTTTTGTATCTGCGTCTTATTTCTAACGGAATGGATTTTTTAATTAGCTACGATTTTTGGTCAAATGTTTACGATATAAGCAAATGGATTTTCACTATTTTTTCTTTTCTTTTAATCGGGGGGATTATATGGCTGCTTATTAAAATTTCAACTTTCAGGCAGTCGCTGAAAATCGGGGAAGGATATAAAGAATACACAAAAAAACCGGAATCAAATAATTCTATGAATAATATTGAAGATATTTCCGCGCAACAATTAATTGAAACGACTTGGCAAAAGATTATTTCAAAAACAGAAAGCGAACTAGAAAAAGATTTCAAGCTGGCAATTATAGAAGCGGACGCTCTGGTGGATACAATTTTAAAAAGAAAAGGATATCCGGGAGAAAATATGGCCGAACGTTTAAAAAGCGTATCGCAAAAAAATATGCCGAGCTTAAATGAATTATGGGAAGCTCATAAAACAAGAAATAAAATAAGCCACGAATCTGAATTTTCTTTATCAAAAAAAGAAGCCGCGCGAATATTAAAAATTTACAAACAAATTTTGCAAGAATTAAGATAATTAAAAATAAATAATTTTTACAAAGGACCATCCTTTGTAATTTTATATGCTAAAAAAAGACAGGCTTCAAACAGTTAAATACGCTCCCCCGCCGCCGGAGCTGCCAGTATATCAAAATATAAATCCCAAATTAGTATCGTTTTTCGGCAGAACGAATTACGTCGCTCCTTTTGAAGAAAAAAGGTTTATATTCGGGATAAAAAGAACAGACAGAAGAAGGCATATTTATTGCATTGGAAAAAGCGGAGTCGGAAAATCAAAATTAATTGAACTCCTTATAAGACAAGACATTGCTTACGGACATGGCGTTTGCCTTATTGACCCGCACGGAGATGTATTTCAAGAGATTTTAAATTTCATACCGGAAAACCGCATTCACGACACGGTGGTTATTGACCCGTCAGACACTCTTTATCCGATTTCGTTCAACCCCTTGTCAAATGTATCTCCCGATTTCAAGCATCAGCTAACTCAAGGTTTAATTGAAATTATGGAAAAACAGTTTGGCGCGAATTGGACTCCCCGCCTTGAACATGTTTTTAGATTCACGATTCTTGCCTTGCTTGATTATCCATACGCCACAATGCAAGGAATGATATTAATGCTTACGGACAAAAATTATCGGCAACAGGTTATACAATATATTGAAGACGATATGGTAAAAAGATTTTTCAATGTTGAATTCGCGGACTGGTCGGAAAAATTTGACACAGACGCCATAATGCCTCTTGTAAATAAGCTGGGGCAATTTTTATCAAATCCGATGTTGCGGAACATCTTCGGCCAAAAGGAAAACAAAATTGATCTTGAAGGCCTGATTAACGACAAAAAAATAATTCTGATAAATCTGCCGAAAGGAAAACTGGGAGAAGAAAACGCCAGTTTTTTCGGGTCTATGTTTATAACGAAAATAAAACAAGCCGGCATGGCGCGCGCCGGCATCCCTGAAAATCAAAAAGACGATTTTTATTTATATGTTGACGAATTTCAAAATTTCGCGACTGAAACTTTAGAAAATATACTAAGCGAAGCAAGAAAATACGGTTTATGCCTTTCAATTTCACATCAATACATAGGCCAGCTTCTTCCTAAAGTGCAAGTAGCTGTCTTGGGAAATGTCGGCACCATTATTGTGTTTAGAGTGGGAGGCGAAGACGCCGCCAAACTTGAGCAAGAAATGACGCCAATATTTAAAGCAAAAGATATGATAAATTTAGGCGCTCAAGAATTTTACATAAAAATGATAATAGACGGCCAAGCTTATGACCCATTTTCAGCCGAAACTCTAAAAATATTGCCTCCGCCGCATAGATCGTTTAAAGAAGAAATAATAGAAAGTTCCCGCAGTAAATATGCCGCGCCGATTGAAATTATAAAAAAACGAATCGCGGAAGAAACGGAAACATTAAGAACCGAGTCATCGGAAAAAGAAAATAAGAATAAATAATCCAACCAAAAAATAGAAAACAATATTAAAAATTTAATCGCGGTAACTACATACTACATAGGTGGAACCTATGTAGTTGCGCAAATAAAATATATGACTGAGAAAAATCCGTTTAAAATAGTTGGGGAACAAATTGACGCGGTCGCCGATTTTTTAAATCTCACGGCCGGCGAACGGGAAATTCTTAAAAATCCGATGAGGGAACTTGTCGTTTCAATTCCGGTCAGAATGGATGACGGTAGTATAAAAGTGTTTAAAGGCACGAGAGTGCAATATAATAATATGAGAGGTCCGACAAAAGGCGGTATAAGATTTCATCCTGAAAAAACTTTAGACACGGTGCGAGCGCTCGCCGCTTGGATGACATGGAAATGCGCTTTGCTTGATTTGCCTTTGGGCGGAGCAAAAGGCGGAGTGATTTGCGACCCCAAAAGTATGTCAAAAGGAGAATTGGAGCGCTTAAGTCGAGGCTATATTGATAAAATTTTTGAATTTATAGGACCGGAAAAAGACATTCCGGCTCCTGATGTCTACACAAACCCTCAAATAATGGCTTGGATGATGGATGAATATTCAAAGCTCGCCGGCAAAAATCAATTCGGAGCAATAACAGGAAAACCTTTGGCAATAGGAGGCTCTAAAGGAAGAAATGACGCTACTGCGCGCGGCGGGTGGTATGCCGTACGCGAAGCGGCTCGCGAATTAAATATAAATTTAGGCGAGACAAGAGTCGTAATTCAAGGATTCGGCAACGCTGGATATTATGCCGCTAAATTGGGAAAAGAATTATTTAACGCGAAGATAATCGCCGTTTCAGACAGCAAAGGAGGAATAATAAATAAAAATGGACTTGATGTTGAAGAAGTGAATAAACATAAAATTGAAACCGGCTCCGTAAAAGATTTTAATGGCGCGGAACAAATTTCAAACGAGGAATTGCTGGAAATTGAAACGGACATTCTTATGCCGGCGGCTTTAGAAAACGCGATTACGGAAACAAATGCAAACAAAATAAAAACGAAAATCGTGGCTGAGCTGGCGAACGGTCCCACGACCCCCGAAGCGGATGAAATTTTAGACAAAAACGGAGTTCATATAATTCCAGATTTTTTGTGCAATGCCGGCGGCGTAACGGTTTCTTACTTTGAAATGGCACAAAATTCATATATGTATTATTGGGAAGAAAAAGAAGTTTATGAAAAACTTGATAAAAAAATGACCTCCGCTTACCATCTTGTTTTAGACGCATCTAAAAAACATAACTTAAATATGCGAAAAGCGGCTTACATTGTCGCTTTAGAAAGAGTGCTTGAGGCAATGCGTTTGCGCGGCTGAAGCAACCAACACAGAGGTTTTACCTATGTAATTAAATCATTCATAGAAATTAATATAACAATTATTTCTTAAAAAACACTGAAATAAAAAATAAAATGGCGTTAAAAAAAACAATAGCGGGGCCGGGAGGAAAGCCGTAAAGAAAAGAAATTAAAATGCCGAACAGCGCCCCGATAATTCCTATTACGACGCTTGCCGATAAATACAAATTCATGCTTCCGGTAATGTTTCTTGCGGTCGCCGCCGGAATAATAATAAGCGAACCCATAAGCAAAGTTCCTATAAGCTTAATGCCTATCGCGACCGTCAAAGAAAAAATCAGTAAAAATAACAATTCAAGCCTGTGCGGATTAATGCCTATGGACGAAGCTAAATCAGGCGAAATCAATGTTATGATAAACTTCCTGCTAAAATATAAAAGAAGACATATAACCAAAAAGGAGACGGTTATAGCCATCCAAAAATCAAAAACTTTAACGCTCTGAATGTTTCCGAATAACGCTTCTAAAATGTTTTCTCCGGAAGTAAAAAGCGCTCCTACGGCAAGCGACAATGTAAATAAAACTCCGACCAAAGTTTCTACCGGAAGTTTTGTTTTATGCTCCACAACCCAGATTATAAAAGCGCCGAAAATAAGAAAAACAAGAGCGCCGAAAAAAATATTGAAATTAAATAAAATTCCTAAAGCTATTCCGGGAAGCGCGACATGCGAAAGAGCGTCTGAAACAAGCGCCATTCTCCGAAGCAAAGCAAAAGATCCAAGAAGCCCGGAGGCCGCCGCAACCGTTGCCGCCACAATCAATGTCTTAATAAAAATCATGTCCTGCATAAAAACAAATATTAATTATGTTGATAAAATTTCTTAGACCCTCCATAAAGTTTTTCCAAACTTTCCGTGGTAAGCACATCTTTCGGATAACCAAAGCACGTCTGGGAATGATTCAAGCAAAGAACTTTTGTGGCATAACGATAAACAACAGTCAAATCATGAGAAATCAAAATAAGAGTTATGCCACGAGTCTCTTCTAATCTATGCAACAACTCATAAATTAATTCCTGCCCTTCTATGTCAACGCTTGCCGTGGGTTCATCAAATAAAAGAAGATTCGGTTTTCCGATAAGCGCCCACGCGATAAGCGCGCGCTGAAATTCTCCTGACGAAAGTTCGCTGAATTTCTTTTTTAAAAATGTTTTCGGCAAATCAACCAAACCTAATGTTTCTTTATATAAGTCAAGATTAAAAGGAGTCCTTTTGTTTAATGTAAAAAAATCTTTAACCGTAATAGGTAAGTTTCTTTCAAGATCAATTTTTTGCGGCACATATCCTATTTTTACGTTTTCTCCAAAAACTATTTCGCCTTCATACGGAATAGCTTTAAGCATTGCCTTTAAAATGGTGGTTTTTCCCGAACCATTAGGGCCTATCACGGCAAGCTCATCCCCTTTTTGAAGAGAAAAAGAAATGTTTTTTAAAACATATTGATTGTCATATTTAACAGACAAATTTTTTATTTCTAAAATATTATCCGCACCGTTAAAAATTTTGTTTTCCATAATATGTCAAATCCCAGCGGTTGAACCGCAGGGGTTAAATCAATCTAATAAAATATCTTTTAAAACACTTTCATTATTTTTTAATAAATTTTCATTAAAAGAAGTAATATAATCATTCTTTTCAAAAAATTCAGATATTAAAGCTTTATTTATAATTCCATTATTATAAATACCTTTTCCGCAATACTCGTTATGACTTGACCATTTATAAAAATTTAAAAACTCCAAAATTTTATTTAAATTTCTAATACCATTTTCTTTCCATTTAGATTCTAATAGTTCCACCGGATTGCTGTGGATATACAATACCAAATATTTAAAAAATTCGTCAGTCGCAACATGTTTTGCTTTATAAGCGCCTTGAAAAAGTGAACCAACTCTCTCATATTTTAAATTAAAATATCCAGTATATCCATTACCTAGTTTTCTCATAAACATAGATATGCCTCCCGGAATTAATTCTCTTAAAATTAAATGAAAATGGTTAGGCATTAAACAAAAACAAACAACATCAACAATTGGTTCACATTTTTTCTTTCTCTTTTTTGTCTCTTTAACCCCAGCGGTTGAACCGCAGGGGTTAAAATCAATTAAATTCTTTAAAAGCACTTTGCTTTTGTTATTAAATTCTTTTAGACATCTTAAAAATCTTCTTCTATCTTCTTCATTCATAAAAATATCGCGTTTTTCTACTCCGCGGTTATAAATATGATAAAATTCATTTAAAACTATTTTAATATTTCTGCTCATTTTACATTTTTACATAATACATAGGTTGAACCTATGTAGAAATTCCCGACTGCCTATACGACTTTTAAAAATTCTTCTATTAGTTTAATATGCGTCAAATCTTTTTCTTTTCCCTTTAATTTTTTCCATTTCAAAACATTTTCAAGCGTAACAAATTTTATTCCCTCTATAGTTTCAGCTGTATCAATTAATTCATTCGTATCCCATTCGCCCGGACTCCATTCATTAAATACTTTAACATTGCCGTCAAATAATTTTATAACCATTCCTTTTCCTGAAGCGCAAATTTCCGACTTTTGAATTTTAGCCGCTTTTTCCCATGCCGCGCCTCGCGCGATTAAATCAACATCCCGCGCTCCATCTATTAGTCCATAAACGAATAATAATCCGCTCCCAAAAACAGCAAAATCACTTGACGGCAACTTTAATAAAATTAACTTTTTAAATAAACGGTTATTTAAAATATTCATTTCATTTTTATTATCCTATCACACCAAAAATATTTTCGCGAGACCGAGAAACGTCAAAAAACCAAAAACATCGGTTGCGGTCGTGATAAATACCGAGGAAGCAAGAGCGGGGTCTATTTTAAAAAAATTCAAAGTGAGCGGTATCACAACTCCGAAAAAACCGGCGACCACAAGATTTATCATTAAAGCAGAAATGAGAATCAAACCCAAAAAAATATTCGCGTTAAAAACCAATGCCGCGACCGAAGCAACTAAGCCTATTATAAATCCATTTCCCAAAGAAGTTAAAATCTCCTTTTTTAAAATAGGAAATCCGCTTTTAAAATTTATATTGCCAAGCGCTATCGCCCGCACGGTAACCGCCAAGGTTTGAGTGCCGGCGTTACCTCCCATTCCGGCAACTATAGGCATATAAGCGGCGAGTAAAACAAATTTACTTATCGTGCCTTGAAACATACTCACAACTCCGGCCGCCAGAAAGGCGGTAAAAAGGTTTATCACAAGCCATCCGCTCCTAAGTTTTATTGAAGTAAGCGGCGAGTCAAAAACATCTTCTTCTCTTCTTACGCCCGCGAATCCATAAATATTTTCAGTTGTTTCTTTTAAAGAAATTTTCGCCAAATCCTCTATTTTAATAATGCCGGCAAAATCCCCATTGCCGTTTAAAACTCCTAAAATTTGCTCTCCGCCTTCAATGTATTTTATTAATTCAACATCTTTTTCATCATCATTCACTAAGGTTATCCGCCGACTGAATTTTTTGGCGTTAAAATTCTGAGGAGCAAAAATTAATTTCTGAAAAGGCAGATAACCGATAATTTTTTTATTGTCATCTTCAATTATTACGACTGGAAATTTTTTAAAACTTCTTTCATGCTCTTCCATTTTCTGTCTTATTTCTTCAAAAGAAGACTCTTTTCCGACAAGAATAAAATTATAGTCCATTATTCCTCCGGCTATGTCGGGCGCGTATTTAAGCAATTTTTCAATTAAAGGACGCCGCGCAATCTGAATTTTATCAAGTATTTCACTTCGCCTTTTTTCAGGGAAGAATTGCAAAATATCCACAATATCGCTGTCATCTTCTATAAAATGCAGAAGTCTCGCGATGGTCAAATTGCCAAGGCGGGAAATAATCGTCTTTTTTGTTTTTCTGCTCAAAAACAATATTGTTTCTCCCTGTATTTCCGGGGGCAGTAAAATAAACAATTTTCTTTTTCCGCGAAAAATTTGATTTATTATTTTTGAAATTTCAAAAGAGTTTAAACTTAAAAGTTCTTTTCTAAGCGCCGCTTCATCTTTTTTCTCAAGCAATTCTTCAATTTTTTCAAAAACATTTTGTTCCATAATATTAATTTAAACTTTCTATCCCGAAAATCAAAATTTTATTTCACAGGACGTCGCATGTCCTATGAAAGTACTTTACAAAAATTAAAAAGAATTCTTAAATAAATTCGCGCAAAAAATAGGCGCGGCAAAATTTCTCGCGCGCCTTCTTTTAAAACGGGGATACGAGGGCTCGAACCCCGAT
>CAZCIQ010000015.1:0-23531 GCA_964499175.1 uncultured Candidatus Saccharibacteria bacterium
TTAAATTCAAAAATGTTTTCTTTGGGAAAACCTACTTCTCTTAATTCTTCGGCTATAAATTTCGCTCTTTGTCCAACGGTAAATATTATGTCGCATATTTTTGCCGCAATCTGTCCTATCTCTTTATGCGCTTTTATGGCGTGTTTTCCCAGTTGCATCATATCTCCAAGCACGGCTATTTTCCTTTGTGAGGGTAATTCGCGCAATACGTCAAGCGCGGCATGCATTGCCATTGGCGAAGCGTTATAGGTGTCGTCTAAAATAAGCGTGTCTTTTATTCCGTTTAATAATTTTAATCTGCCTGGCGGGGATTCATATCGCGACAGAAATTCTGAAATTTTTACCAAATTTAAACCGAATGCGGCGCCTATTCCGGCGGCCGCGAGGCACGCGTACATTTGCTGTTTGCCAAAACTGTTTGTAATTTTAAACGGAACGCTCGATCCTTTGTAATCCACTTTAAAAGTGATTCCGACTGGCGTTTCTTTTTTTTCTTTTTTTGTGAAAATGATTTTATAATTTGATCCGCGGATATCGGATCCTTGTCCGATTCCAAAACTGATTATTTCGGCTTTTGTTTTTTCTCTTAATTCTAAAACCGTCTCGTCGTCAAAATTTAATACGGCTTTATTATGCGATTTCAGTGTTTTTAATATTTTTGCTTTTTCTGTTCGGAGAGCTTCCGGACTCGCGAAAAACTCAATGTGGGCGGGAATATCTCCTAAAGCTGTAATCACGCTTACATCCGGTTTTATCCAATCCATAAACCTTTCTATGTCGCCCGGTTTGTCTGCTCCTAATTCTAAAACCAATATTCTGGGATAATTTTGTTTTATTATTATTTGCGTGGCTCCGTAAATTATATTTTTTATCCATCCCAAATAAGAATACCATGGATTTTTTAAACCCAAAACGACTAAAGGAACTCCTATTTCGCTGTTATAACTTCCAATGTTTTTTCTTATATTAAACGCGCCGTCTAAGACGGCGGACACGGCTTCTTTGGTTGAAGTTTTGCCGACGCTTCCGGTTATAGCCACTATTTTTGGATTATATTTTCGCAAAACAAGCTTTGCTTCAAAAGTTAAAATAGCGATTATGATTTTTTTAAAAATATCTTTCATAAATTTTAAAATTTGTCCCGCCCTGGCGGGATTGCATTTTTATTTTTAATCATCTATCCGGAGAAATTTTATAATAATTTAAAATAAACTTTAGGATATCCATAAAAGGCGCTGTAAGTGTTTGGGAAGCGTATTTTGCTCCCACCGGTTTTTGAAGTAAAAGAAATATTAGAAATTTAGGTTCAAATGACGGGGCGTATCCGAAAAAAGTATGGAGATATTCTTCCCCGTATTCATTGCCTCCCGCTTTTACTCTTTGCGCCGTCCCGGTTTTGGCTCCGACAGAATAATGTTCCATTTTTACCGCTCCTTCCACAAGGGCTTCATCCACGACTTTCGTAAGCATTCTGTTTATCGTTTCGGAACTTTCCGGCTTAATCACATTTCTTTTTATTTTATCGTTTATAATAATCGCGTCTTTTTTATTTTCTGAAGTTTCCGATAAATCATGAAAACTATAATTTTTCGCGTTGCTTATTATTCTGTTTGCCACGTGAGGTTCCACTATTTTTCCTCCGTTTACAATGGATGATACGGCAATCGCGAATTCTATGGGCGAAACGGCTATTCCTTGTCCAAAAGAAGCGGTCGCGAATTCAACATCCCTGTTGGAATTCAGGTTTTCTATTTTCCCAACGACTTCATTAGGCAAATCAATGTTGGTCTTCTCGGCTAATCCGTAATTTATAATATAACTTTTAAATCTTTCTTTGCCAAGCGTTTGCTGCGCGAAAACCGCTCCCGTATTCAAAGACTTGTTTAAAACTGTCTGCATGTTTATCTTTCCTCTAGCTTTTCCGTCGTAATTTTCTATTTTTTTATTGTTTAAAATAATGTAACCTTTATCGTAATAAGTTGTTTCGGGCGTAATAACGTTTTGGTCAATAGCCATAGCGAGAGTTAGGGGTTTAAAAACCGATCCCACTTCAAATATATTTTCAACAATCGGGTTGGAGAAAACGGATATATTTTTAACTTTTGAATATTCGTTTGGATTAAAATCCGGAAGCGCCGCGAGCGCCAGCACTTTTCCGTCTTGAGGATTTATAATTATTCCGCTTGCCGAGGCGGCGTTATACTTTTCGTAAGCTTTTTCCAAATTAGTTTCTAAAACGCTTTGCAGCATCGGTTCAATATTTAGTATTAAAGCGTCCCCCGTCGCTTCTCTGCTTAAAAATACTTGTTGTCCCAAATCAAGCAATGTTCCTAAAAAAGATTTTTTTTGACGATTTATTCCTCCCTTTAAATATTCGTCGTAATACTTTTCCACTCCGTATCTTCCGTTTAATTCGTTTTTTTCATAACCGACAAATCCCAAGACATGGGAGGCTAGATTTTGAGCGGGGTAAAATCTCCAGCTTTCCGGCGTTAAGATTAGTCCTTTTATTTCTTTTTGAAGAATCCTTATTTTGTCCGCTTCGTCTTTATTTAAACGATGGGCGATTATTTCAAATGGGTCTTCTTTTTTTGAAACTTTTTTTAGAAAAATGTCATCATCAACTTTTATAATTTTATTTATTTTTTGAAGACTTTCTTCGCCTTTTACCATAATTTGCGGATTTATAGCCAAAATGTATCCTTGTTTATTTACCGCCGCTCCGACTAATTCCCCGTCTTTTGTTGTGAAATAAATATTTCCGCGATCAAACGCGGATCCGTCTTGCCCATGCTGTTTTAGATATAAGCTTTTATAATAACCATACTTGTTTATTTCTAAATCATATAACCGCGAAAACAATATTAAAAATAAAATTAAAAAGCCGATTTTCGTTATTTTTATTCTTAATGAATAATAATCGGCTTTCTCTTTTTTAGTCTTAAAAGTCATCATTTTATTTTAACAAACGAAGAGCAAAATGAAAACTTGTTTTCATTTTGTCCGAGCGCAGTTGAAACAAAGGGTTTAATACCCGTAGCTCTGCTGAGGAATAAGAGTCCAGAGCTTTGCTCTCTAGGTATAATACCCTTTATTTTAACAAACGAGAAGCTAAAACGAAAGGTTAATGTTTTTCCTTTTAATTATTTTTTGCCATAAGGACAGTCCTGCTTACAAAAACATTAGCGTTAGCTTTTACATATCCCAGTTTTTCAATATCATCAATGCTTATTTTTTTAAAAGCCGTCAGATATTCGCCTTCAAGAATTTGATTTTCGCTTCTCGCGTCGCTTAGAATTAATGATGTTTCTTTTTTGATTAATATTTCTGAAACTCCGAAATTTATAAAAAATAAGTATAAAATGCTATTTAAGATAATTAAAAAAAGCAACCACCAAAAGAGGCAGTGCCTTATATATTCGTTGTTATTTAATTTTATATATGCTTTGGACATATTTAATTTATAATTTTTTTATCGCTCTTAATTTTGCCGATCTGCTTCTTATATTATTTTTTATTTCTTCATATGATGCTACAACTGGTTTTTTTGTTAAAATTTCCGCTAAATTTTGGTTTTTCAAATCTTTAAAAAAGTTTTTTACTATTCTATCTTCAAGCGAGTGAAAGCTTATAACTGTTATCATTCCGCCCGTTTTAAGATAATCAAAGGATTTCGCGAGGCCGTATTTTAAAGCGTTAAGTTCGTCGTTTACGGCGACGCGTAATGCCTGAAATGTTTTTGTCGCCGGATGAATTTTTGCTTTTTTTCGCGCGGCATACGGCACGCTGTAATTTATAATTTCAACTAGTTCAAACGTGGTTCTTATTCTTTTTTTCTTTCGCGCTTCAATAATGTTTCTCGCGATTCTTGTCGTAAACCTTTCTTCCCCGTATTCTTTTAAAATTTCCGTAATTTCTTTTTCAGTCCAATCGTTTATTATTTTTTCCGCTGTTAAATCGTTTGGCTCGGGTTCTGATTTATAAGTCATTATAAGCGGTTCATCTCGCAAGAAAGAAAATCCTCTTTCTGAATTTGTGAGTTGCGCCGAACTCATGCCGAGGTCGAAAATCGCTCCGTGAATCTTTTTGACGCCGATTGAATTTAGATGTTTATCTATATTTCTGAAATTTCCGCATATTAATTTTAAGCGGTTATTTTTTATATATTTTTCAAATTTATTTTCCAAAGAACTTATTAAATTTTCATCCTGATCTATTCCGATTACTGTTCCTTTGAAGTCTGATATATTTAATATTGCTTCCGTGTGCCCTCCGCCGTTTATGGTGGCGTCAACTATAATTTCGTTGTCTTTTGGATTTAAAAAATCAACAATTTCTTTAAGCAATACGGGAATGTGCATGATATAAATTCAAAATGCAAAAATCAAAATGTAAAATTTAGATATTAAAATTTTTTTGATTTTTATATTTTCAATAAACTCCTAATTCTCCCAGTTTCTCCGCTAAATTGTCTGTTTCTTGTTCTGTTTTTGTTTTATATTCTTCCCATCTTTTTTCATTCCATATTTCAAATCTTTTATACACGCCAACCATCACTACTTTTTCATTCAAATCAGCGTAATTTTTTAGATAATCCGGTATTAATATTCTTCCCAAAGAATCAATGTCTGTTTCTGACGCGCTAGCCAAGAATAATCGGACAAATTTTCTGTTATCCAATTTGCCGGTCGGAAGACTGCTTAGATTATTTGCCACGCTTTCCCATTCTGATTGCGGATAGACAACCAAGCAACCATCAAGCCCTTTTGTTATAACGGCTTTCTTGCTGATTTCTTTTCTGAATTTAGCGGGAACAGCAACCCTTTTTTTATTATCTAATGTATGTATATATTCGCCGATTAACATGATTAATTTTTGTATTGTTTTATAACGATTATTTAAGCTTGTTTTGGTTTATCCCCTTTATCCACAACTTTATCCACAATTTACCACTACACTAATAATATATACCACTTTAAAACAAAATTACAATATTCAACTGTGGAAAAGTGCAAAAATTAAAAAAACCGCTTAAAATAAGCGGTTTCTAGTTAAATATATGTTATCGTATAACCTATATTGTATTATATTTCTATTTTTTCAAATCTTATATCATCTCCTTCTAAAATATACATTTTATAGGACTCAACTATAATTTCGTGAAATTTGAATTTTAAAGCCTTTGATGTTTGTATGAATTCTCTGGACTGTTCCTCTAGTCTTTCTTTTAGCATTTCTTTATCTAATCTGATTTCTGTAAGTTTTTCAAACCACGCGCAATCGGGATGATCAATAAGAATAATCCGTTTTATTTTGTGTTCATTAACCAAAAAATTAATCCAACCTTCCAAAGCCCTTAAGTATTCAACAAATAGTATGGAATTAGATTTATTTAAAGAATGAACGCAACCGGGAATAGCCAAAAGATCAAATGTTATTCCTTCCTTGCCGAGCCCTAATCCTGAATCGCTTTGGGTAAAATTAAGAAATGCATTCATATCTTGAGGCCCAGAACACATAATGACAAGCGTATCCCTTTTCGGTTTCATTATTTCTTCCTTTTCTTGTATTATTCTTATTTTTAACACAAAATTTCCCCTTGTTTCTATGGAGAATATTAATCTATTTTTAATTAGTTGTAAATCCCTATATCTATGCGGTTATAGTTTTCTGCAAATTTGTGGGGAGTAAAGAAAAAAACCTCACGATGTTTTGCGTCGTGAGGTTTACCGGCAAACTATTTTTTCTTTTTAGGTGCTTTTTTCTTTTTTGGATTATGAACGGCGCAAGTTTTACACATAAAAATATAATAAATATTTTAAAAAATTTATAATCGACCTTTACCCCATCATGGGGAAAAATACTGTTTCGCGGATTGAAGAAAGCCCGGCGGTGGCAACCATCATAAATAAACGGTCAATACCGACTCCAAAACCGGCGGTGGGCGGCATTCCGTATTCTAAAGCATTTATAAAATCTTCATCTATCATTTGCGCTTCTTTATCCCCCATTTCGCGAAGGCGCGCTTGTTCGTAAAACCGCGCTCTTTGGTCAAGCGGGTCGTTTAATTCTGAAAATCCGTTCCCGATTTCCGAACCGTTAATTAAAATTTGAAACCTTTCTGTTTTTTGCGGTTCATTTTCTTTTCGTTTTGCAAGAGGAGAAATTAAAACTGGATGATGAATTAAAAATGCCGGCCCTTTTATATTGGGGCGAACAAGCCGTTTATAAACTTGATCAATTATTCTTCCCGTACCCGCTTTAAAATTAATATTTGGAATACCTATTTTTTTTATTTCTTTGACTAGATTTTTGTTAGCGTCGTTTTTTAAAAAATCATTTAAATCAATTCCGGTTTTTTCGAGGAAAATGTCAAAATAATCAATTCGTGGCCATTCACCATCAAAATTAAGTTTACCAATAATAAGAGGGTTGTCTTTAACTTCTAGAGAGTTGTCTTTACCTTTTGTGGCTTCTTTATATTTTTTTACGGCATACTTATAAAGATTTTCCGTAAAATCCATAAGCCATTTATAATCTTTATACGCCGAGTAAAATTCAAGCATTGTAAATTCCTGCAAATGTTCTGTGTCCATTCCTTCGTTTCTAAAAACTTTTCCGATTTCGTAAATATTTTCATAACCGCCCACTATAAGCCGTTTTAAATGAAGCTCAAGCGATATGCGCAAATAGAAATCTTTATCTAAAACATTATGATGAGTAATAAACGGTTCCGCGTCAGCGCCTCCGGGCACATCTTCTAAAACAGGAGTTTCAACCTCTAAAAAATTATTTTCTTTTAAAAATTGCCTTATGGCGTCAATAAATCTGCTTCTGTTTCTAAAAAAATCTCTCTGGCCTATATTTACTATTAAATCCAAATATCTTTTTCTGAATCGTTCTTCCGTGTCTATTAGTCCATAAAATTTATCAGGCAATGGCAAAAGCGTCTTCGCCAAAATTTTATATGATTTTAAAAGAAGTGTTTTCTCGCCTTTTTGAGTTAAAAACAAAGTCCCACTCGCTTCCAAAAAATCGCCGATATCCAAAATATCAAATAAAAATTTATATTTTTCTTGTCCCAATTCATCGCGTTTTGCAAAAACCTGAAACAATCCAGACTCGTCTTCAATTTGCATAAAAGCCGAACCGCCGTGCGGTCTTATGAGTTTTATTCTTCCGGTTAAAATAATTTCCGTTGCGTTTTGCGATAATTTTTCAAAATCCAAAACCGCCTCGCTTATTTTATGAGATCTGTTTACTTTCGCGGGATACGGATTTTGCCCCGCCTCTTTAATTTTTTCAAGTTTTTTTATTCGGTTGTCGCGAATTTCGTGAAGAGCCATGTTTTTATTTTATTTTATTTTTGCCATTTCCACAAGGTTTTTAAAAAGCATTGCAATTGTTATCGGACCCACTCCTCCCGGAACAGGCGTGATATACGCCGCTTTTTCTTTTACGGTTTCAAAATCAATATCTCCGCTGTATTTTTCTCCTTCTTCTGTTTTTTCAACTGATGTTCCGCAGTCAATCACTATAGCATTGTCTTTTACCATGTCCGCTGTTATAAATTTAGAAACGCCAATCCCGCTAATTAAAATATCCGCTTCGCGCGTAAATTTTGAAATATCCGGCGTATTTTTATTTAGGATAGAAAAAGTTGCGCCAAGATTCACAAACCATATCGCAAGCGGTTTACCGACTAATCTTCCAGAACCAACAATTACAATATTTTTATCCGCGAGATTTTCAGAGATAGAGTCGTTAAAAATTTTATTTAAAATTAAATCTATCGCGCCGACAACAGGAGGTAAAACAAAATTTTTATCAACATAAAAATCCCCGAGCGCCCCGCTTGACAAAACATCAATATCTTTATGGGGCGGTACAGAATTTAAAATATATTGAGTGTTAATTTGCGGCGGTAACGGGAGTTGAATTATTACGCCGGTATTTTGTTTGATATGAACAATTTCCGCAAGTTTTTCGCGCAAAGCGGTTGTGGAAATTGCTTCGTCAAATTTATAAATTCTTGTATCAATTCCAATTTCTTTGCCGAATTTTTCCTTTTCCTCAATAAATTTTAAAGACGCTGGATTCTCTCCCACCAAAATAACTGCGAGCCGCAAATCTTTTTTAAGATTTTGAACTTCAATTTTGAGCGACTCTTTTATTTCGTCTCTAATTTTTCTTCCGTCTATAATCATTTTTTTAATATTAACAATTATTCATAAAATAAAAAGTCCCGTTTGCGAAGTGTTTCCGCAAACGGGAGAAATATACAATTAATTATTGGCCGTAATGAATAGAATTAAAAACATAATTCCATCTACAATAAGTAGAACGTTTAAAAAGGGGTATTGTAGTATTTGGATTTGGGCTGGCCCCACTAATCCAAACAGAATATTGCCCAAACCTAAAAATAAAGAAATAAGCAATATTATTGTTCTCACCAAAATCACCTCCTTTCTGAAAAGATAATATCATAATTATTTTAAAATGTCAATAATTCTTTTTGCGAGTTTTTTTATGTCTTTTTCTTTGTAACCGCGGGTGGTGGTTACGAAAGTTCTGTTAAAATAAGTAAACAGGATAAATATTTTTTATTTTATTTGTTTCTTTGCTTAAATCAGTGTAACTTAAATAAACATCAATACTCTCATATTTTTTCTTAAAATTTTCTATTGAATGATTTTTAAAATCGCGAAGACCGCTTTTTGACTCAACCGCGATAATTTTTTCGTGGGCTAATTGAAGAATAAAATCAATTTCATTTTTTGCTTTGTCGCGCCAAAAATTAAAATCTATCCCCTGTTTAATAAATTGCGCGGCAAGTCCATTTTCCAAAAGCGCCCCCTTATCAACCCTGTCCTTCAAATAACGAAAATCGTTAACAATAGAATTTCTAAGTCCCGTGTCTAAAAAATAAACTTTTGGATTTTTCACTATTTCTGTTCTTCTGTTTTTAAAAAAAGGCCTTATAAATTTGCAAACATAAGTTTTTTCTAAAAAATTCAAATATTTTTTTAAAGAAACATAAGAATATTGCGACACAGCGGAAAGTTCATTATATTCTATTAAATTGCCTATTTGAAGCGCTAAACCTTTTATAAGATTTCCTAATTTATAATCATCTATAAGCCCTAAAATATCCCTCACTTCTCTTAAAAAATAAGTGTTATAAATGTTTTTAAGCAAATCCTTTTTAATTTCGTAATTTTCTTCTATAACAATCCGCGGATAACCGCCAAAAATAAGATATTCTTCATAATATTTTAATAATTTTTGATGCGCTTCTTCTGAAATTTCTATATTTGTAAATTCTCCTAAATTAAATTTATTTTTTTGAGCGTCAAATAACTTTAAATAATCCAAGTCTTTTGCCGATAAAAATTCGCGAAAATTAAACGGATATAAGTTTAAAACTAAAATTCTCCCTGTTAAATATTTTACCGCTCGCACGGTTAAGTCTAAAACCGAAGAACCGGAAATAATAATTTTTATTTTTTTCCCGTCTGGCGCGAAAGCAAAAGAATCATAAATAAATTTTAAAATCTTGCCGCCGTTTTTAGCGTATTGAAATTCGTCAATAAAAAGATATTTATTGTCTTTTATATAAATCTGAATAAAATCTTCCGCGCTTTTTTCAAACATATTTAAAATATTTTGGTCGTCAAAAGACACGGATTTAACATTTTCTAATTTGCTTAAAATATTATTTATCATTGTTGTCTTTCCCGATTGCCGCGGACCGACAATAGCTAAAATTTCCGGCGTTTCAAGAAGCGCTAAAATTTTGTCCTCCAAATCTCTTTTAATATAAGGCTCTTTTTTCATTTTTACCAAAATTTAATTACACTATAATTATAGTTTAGACCAAAATTATTGTCAACAGCAAAAAAGTCCCTCTTGCGAAAACACATCTCGCATTATTTTAAAATGTCAATAATTCTTTTTGCGAGTTTTTTTATGTCTTTTTCTTTGTAACCGCGGGTGGTTATGGCGGGAGTGCCAAGACGGATGCCGGAAGGGTCAAAGGGCTTGCGGGTGTCGTAAGGTATAGTTGAACGGCTTACAATAATTCCCTGTTTTTCTAAACGATCTTGCGCTTCTTTTCCAGAAATCCCTTTGCCGTTTTGCCAAACATCTACTATAAATAAATGATTATCTGTGTCGCCTGACACAATTTTTAAACCTGCTTTTTTTAATTCTTCCGCAAACACTTTTGCGTTTTTTACAACTTGTTTCGCGTAAGTTTTAAACTCACGCGACATTGCTTCTTTTAAGGCAACCGCGATTGCAGCTGTTTGGTGGTTATGCGGCCCCCCTTGAAGCCCTGGAAAGACGGCTTTAACAATTTTTTCGGCTAATTCTTTCCGCGAAAATATTATCGCGCCGCGAGGTCCGCGAAGGGTTTTGTGAGTTGTGGTCGTTACAATATCCGCAAGCACTTTTCCGTTTTCATCAAAAAACGGTGAAGGGTGCGCGCCTCCGGCAATAAGACCCGCGATATGCGCCATATCAACCATTAAATATGCTCCGCAGGAGTCCGCGATTTCTCTGAATTTTTTAAAATCAATAATTCGCGAATACGCGCTTGCACCGGCAACAATTAATTTTGGTTTTTCGCGAATAGCAATTTCTTTTAATTCATCATAATTAAGCATTTCCGTTTCACAATTTACTCCATACGGAATTTGCGTCCATGCTTTTCCTGTAAAACTAACTGAGTGGCCGTGCGTTAAATGACCGCCCATATCAAGTCGCATTCCCATAATTTTTTCGTGAAGCGGAATTAAAGCCGAATACACTGCTAAATTCGCGGGCGATCCGGAATATGGCTGAACATTCGCGCTCCAAACATTCTCATCTAATCCAAAAAGTTTTAAGGCGCGCTTTATGCAAACTGTTTCAATTTTATCTACAAAATCATTTCCCGCGTAATATCTTTTTCCGGCGTATCCTTCGGAATATTTGTTAGTTAAAACGGTTCCAAGCGCTTTTAACACATCGCGCGAAACAAAATTCTCGGAAGCAATTAAATTGATTTGCTTTTTTTGTCTTTGCTCTTCTTTTTTTATTAAATCGAAAATTTCTTTATCCATAATAATAAATTTAATTTTTAACGCATGTCTTAATAAATTCTTTAAAAAGCGGATGCGGGAAAAGCGGGCGGGATTTGAATTCTGGATGAAACTGCGTTCCCACGAAAAACGGGTGTTCTTGAATCTCAATTATTTCAACTAAATTTTTTTCCGGATTTATTCCCGAAGCGATTAGTCCATACTTTGCAAATACTTCTCTATAATTATTGTTAAATTCATATCTGTGTCTGTGCCGTTCAGAAATTTCTGTTTTACCATATGCCTTCGCGCTTATGGTGTTTTTAATAAGTTCACATTTATAAGCGCCGAGCCGCATTGTAGCGCCATAATTTGTCTTTTTCATATTTTCTTTTTGTTCCGGCATTAAGTCAATTACAGGATCGAGCGTATCGGGCAAAACCTCTGTTGTATGGGCCTTTTTTAATCCCAAAACATTTCTCGCGAATTCAATTACAGCGAGTTGCATACCATAGCATAATCCTAAATAAGAAATTTTATTTTTTCTTACGAACTCTATCGCCTTAATTTTTCCTTCCACTCCCCTGTTTCCAAATCCGCCTGGAATAATTATTCCGTCATATTTTTTTAATTCTAAAACCGCGCGAGGATTTTTTTCGTATTCCTCCGCGTCAAGCCAGGAAATTATAGGCTTTATTTTAAAATGCCAAGAAGCATGTTTTATGGCTTCTATTACTGAAATATATGAATCCGCCAAAGTAAAATCTCCGGTTTTAAAATATTTTCCTACAATTCCGATTTTCACTTCTTTTTTGGCCGTTTTTATAATATTTACAAGATTTTTCCATTCTTTTAAATCTGACTGCCTGGGTTTTATTTTAAACTTTTTTAAAATTTTGTCGCTTAAATTTTCTTTTTCAAAATTCAAAGGAACTTCATAAATTGAATCAATGTCGGGCGCGGAAATAACTTCGTCAAGTTTAATATTGCAAAAAGTTGATATTCTGTGTTTTCTTGGTTCATCAAGCGGATATTCGGCGCGGCATAAAATAAAATCTGGCTGAATGCCGGCGGCGTTTAGCGTGCGGGCCGCGTGTTGCGTGGGTTTTGTTTTCATTTCTCCAACTTTTGAAGGAATAGGCAGATAACTAACTAAAACAAAAAGAACGTTTTTAGGGTTCTCAAGACGCATCATTCTTGCCGCTTCTAAAAATAAAATATTTTGATATTCTCCTACTGTCCCGCCTATTTCAATCATAGTAATTTCTGCTTTGTCTTTCTTGGCCGCCGTCTTTATTCTTTTTATAATTTCATTAGGAATATCAGGCACGACTTCCACATCTTCTCCGTTGTATTCCAAATTTCTCTCTTTATTTATTACTGTTTGGTAAACTTGACCAGTTGTAATATAATTATCCCGCGTGCAAATTATGTCATTAAAACGCTCGTAATTGCCCAAATCTTGGTCTGCTTCTATGCCATCTTCTCCCACAAAAACCTCTCCGTGCTCGGTTGGTCTTATGGTGCCGGCGTCAATGTTCACATACATATCGCATTTCACCAAACTTACTTTAAACCCGCGGCTTTGCAAAATTTTGCCAATAGAAGCGGTGGCAATTCCTTTGCCCACGCTTGACATTACTCCCCCGACAATAAAAATATAACGCATTATGTTAATAGTACAACAATAATCGCGGCGAGTGAAACCGCGACTTGTTGATAAAATCCTTTGCTAAAGTCATCAACTTTTATAAAATGTATTTTGTTATGCAAACGTCTGTATTTTAAAGCCAATTTATTTTTTAGAGAATAATATTTTATATATACGGTTATTATATCCGGTAAAATTCCAAAAAATGACGCCAAAAACGCGAGTCCATAATCAAGAACGCGCCAGTTATAAAAAAATCCAATGATAAAAATTATGCAAATAGATATTAAATAATCAGCGCCTATAATAAAAAATCCTTTTTTAAAAGTGCTTTCAAAGGGGTGATAATCCCAGTGAGGAATGGCGTCAACTAAAAAGTGAAGAATAAAAGACGCGAAAGGAATTAGATAAATATTATTAATTTGTCTTGACAACGCGACGCTTGTTAATATGTGCGGAGTGATGACCATATTTTTTGAATATTTTCTTTTGAAACGGCTCCTTCTCTTATAATTTCCGGTTCATCTTTGGTTAAATCTAAAACAGTTGATAATTTACTTTCCATTAATTCGCCCGCGTCAAGTATTAAGTCGGGCTGTATCGGCAAATATTGAAATTGCCTTTTTAAATCGTCGGAGCTTCTTGTTTCTTCTTTTCCGGAAATGTTTGCCGAAGTGCCGGTTATCGGTTTCCCAAAAGATTTTATTAAGGAGAGCAGAAAATTATGATTGGGCATGCGGACTCCTATATTTAATCCTTCGGCCCTAAGGCACAGAGGCATCCATCCGCGGGAAGACAAAACACAAGTTGTTTTTCCGGGCCAGGTATGCTCTAAAAATTTATTTGTTTTGTCGTTTTTCACATAGGCGACTTCGTTTAACATTTTAAACGAATCTATTAAAACCGGAATTGGTTTATTTGGCGGACGCCCTTTTACTGTGAAAATTTTTTTTACCGTTTCTTCGTTTGAAGCGTCGGCAATCATGCCGTAAACAGTGTCTGTCGGAGCGATTACAATCCCGCCGTTTTTCAAAACCATAACAGCTTCAAGTAATGCGGAATATTCCGTATCTTTGCTTAAGGTAATTATTTTCATAAAATTATTTAATCATTTTATGATTGTTTTTGCAAATAAAAGAAAATCGCTTTGCTTTTATTTTGATTTTCGAAAGGAAATTTTCGTTGTTGACTCCGCTTTTAACGGGGGAAGCAGAAAATAAACAACTACTCAAGATATTCCGGAGCGTTATTTTGCATCCAACCGAGCAGTTGGCGCGCGACATAAACGCCGCCGATTAAATTATACGGAGAGCCTTTTTCCAAAACCACGGTAATGCTGTATTTCGGATTTTGATAAGGCCAAAATCCTATAAACCAGGAGTTTACGTATTTTTTTCCGATTTCGGCGGTGCCTGTTTTGCCGGCAATTTCTACTTTTAAATCGTTCATTCCGCGCGCCGTGCCTTCTTGAACTGCCATCCTCATTCCTTTTTGTACTACATTAAAAAATTCTTCTGGAATCTCCGCTTTCTTAACGATGTTTTGGTTAATGTTATTTAGAGAGCCGCCGATTGATTTTACTAAATGAGGAGTGAGTATTTCGCCTTTATTTGCTAAAGCCGACGCGTAAACCGCGATTTCAATAGGCGTTGTTTGAAAATTTCCTTGTCCAATGCTCGCGTTATATGTGTCGCCTACGCGCCAAATAGGGTCTTTGGGGTTTAATTTTTCGTGAAGAGCCGGATCTGGAATTATGCCTTCTTCTTCGCGCGCTAAATCAATTCCGGTTTTTCTGTTAAGGCCGAAAATTTCGGCGTATTTTTTGATTCTTTCTATTCCCAAACCTTTAATTCCGCCATAGCCCCCGCCAATTGTATAAAAATAAACGTCGGAAGAAACGGCGAGCGCTTTATAAATATCAACTTCTCCGTGATTTTTCCAATCTTTAAAAACGGTATAACTTCCCGGAGAATAAGGATTTAGAACAGAAATACTGCCGTGAGTTAAAATAACTTTATTCGGAGAGATTATATTTTCATTTAAAGCGGCGATCGCGATTAACGGTTTTATTATTGACCCGATTGAATAAAGTCCGGTCGTCGCTCTGTTTAGGAAAGGGTTTTGTTTATTTGTTAAATATTCTTGAATTAGATTTTTTTCTTCGCCGCGAGACAAGATTTCTGAGTTGTATTCAGGAAAACTTGCTAAGGCTAAAATATCGCCATTTCTTACGTCCATAATTATTCCAGCTCCTCCATTAAATTCTCTTTCAACATTAACTTGTTTTATTATTTCGTATAATTTTGAATTAATTTCGGAATCTATCGTTAAAACAATTTTTTCTCCGTTTTGAGGTTCAGTTCTTATGTTTTCAGAAATTAAATTGTTTAATGAATCTACTTCCGTTACGCGTACCCCCGGTTTTCCCAGAAGATAATCGTTATAATATTTTTCTATTCCGTCTTTTCCGATTTTAAACTGTTTGTTTTCGTTTTTTGATTTTGAATCTTCAAAGCTTACAAAGCCGAGAATTGACGATAATCCTTCTTTGTCTGTATATTTTCTGATATATTCGGTTTGGTCGTTAAAAAATTTTTTGTCTGTAGTCGTTCCTTGCGTTTGTTCCTTTTGTAATTTTGACAAAGGCTCGTTCCAAGCAAGCAGTCTCCCTTTTATGTCTGTTATTTCTCCTCTTGGCGGAGCCGCTAAAACCGTTTTTAAAAAGTTATTAGACGACCTTTTTTCAAAATATTTTCCTTTAATAACCTGAATGTTCGCGGTTTTTAATAATAAAAGCGAAAGCAAAATTAAAAAAACACCGCCTATTGTTTTTATTAAACTTTGATTTAAGGGAAATTCTAGTTTGCCTTCAAATCTTTCTGTTTCAAAATCGGAAATATTTTTAGAATCCAAAAATATTTCATCAAATGCTATTTCTTTATTGCGCGATTTTTTTTTATTTTTAAATGCCATTGTTTAAATTAAATAGTTTAAAAATATTATCTCAAGATTAATTTTAAATAACAAAAAATAAAATGTAAATAAAACCAAAAGCGGCAAAAGATGATAAAAATATTATGGTTTTTCCAAGCGTTGTCTCGGCGTTGATTAAAGATTTAATTATTTCCGCGACAGAAGCCATAGCCAAAAAACCAATCGTAAATAAATTGGGCGCTGAGGAAAAAATAATACTGTCTGAAAATAACCCTAAAAATATAATTTCAAAAGGGTTTTTAAACAATGAAACGAAAATGGCGGCAAAAAAGAATAAAAAATACCACGGTATAAAAATAATCCCTAAAAACATTAGTAAAAAAAATAGCGCTCTTTTTGTCATTTGTTTTTGATGTCTTCCATGTTAATAATGTCTGCCCCCGGCATTAAACGAATATATTTGAGCTGATTTAAATTTAAAGGAAAACGGAAATAAACTTTTTGAAACGGCATATTTTCCTCTTTTTCTATTTTAGTGATTTTGCCGATTATGAAATTATGAATGTTGGGCAGAAAAATATTTTCGTTTTCGCGAACATCCATTTCTTTTTCTAAAATAATTTCAAAATTTTCCCCTCCTTTGCCGGAAGCGCTTACAATGGTGTTAGTATTTTCAAGCAATACATTCAAATTATTTCCATAGTACGATAAAAGTTTTATAACGCTCATATTTTGGAAAGTTTCCATCACTTCGCCGAGCATCACATTTTCATATGCCACTGCTTTCATGCCTTTTTTTACTCCATCTTTTTCTCCTCTATCTATAATAAGAGTGTCAAAATTTGAACTTGGCGGACTAAAAATCACATATGCTGTTAAAAAATCTTTTTGATTTTTTTCTCCCATTGTTTTAAGCAAAGCGTCATTATCTTTTTCTAACATTTCCGCTCTTTCCAGTTTGAGCGTAATTTTTAAATTTTCTTCCTGCAGATTTTTGTTTAATAAATCCAGTTCTTTTTTGGTTTTAAAATAAACCGCTATTTTTTCTTCTGAAGAGATAAATTTTTTTTGTATATAAAACAAGGGCTTAGCTAAATTTATGCTTGCTTTTACGATATATTTTGAAACATCGCTTTTTTCTAAGTAAGATTTATTTAGAATCAAAATAAAAAATAGCAGTGCAAGCGCCGCAATAAAATAATTAATTTTCTTTTTCTTTTTTGAGGCTTTTAGCATACGCATTTTAACGTGGAACAGCTCCTTCATTTGAATCTAAAAGCACTTTTCTTAATTTTTCCAAGTCTTCAAGAACTTTTCCCGTTCCCCGTACTACGGCTGTCATAGGATCGTTGTCTATAAAAACAGGAATTTTTACTTCTTTCTCTATTAATTTATCGAGCCCCCTTAAAAGCGCGCCTCCACCGACCAAAAAAATTCCTTTACGCATAATGTCTGCCACGAGTTCCGGCGGAGTTTCTTCAACCACTTCTTTTATTGAATCAACAAGAGCTTTTATTGATTTTGTAATAGCGTCTCTTACGTGAAATGAGTTCATAATAATTTCTTTTGGAAGACCTGTTAACACGTCGCGGCCTCTTACAGTTGTTTCCATTTTTTCTAAATTATTAATATAGGCGGCGCCAATGGATATTTTTATTTCTTCCGCGCTTCTTTCTCCGATTAAAATTTTAAACTCGTCCCTTAAATAATTTATTATATCTTGATTTAATTTATCTCCCGCTATTCTTAAATTTATTGACGCGACTATCCCGCCTAAGGAAATCACAGCAATATCCGTCGTGCCTCCTCCTATATCTACAATCATATTTCCGGTCGCCTCTTGTATGGGCATTTCAATTCCTAAAGCGGCGGCCATCGGCTCTTCCACGAGATATACTTCGCTTGCTCCGGCGTTTATGGTAGCCTCGCGCACCGCTTTTCTTTCAACTTCCGTGATGCTTGACGGCACGCCTATCACAATTCTTGGCCGTACAAAAAATTTATTTTTTTCGTTATTGGCTTTTTTTATAAAATAAGCCAGCATTTCTTCCGTAACTTCAAAATCGGAAATCACTCCTTCAATAAGCGGCCTTATGGCGGAAATATGAATAGGCGTTTTGCCTATCATTTGTTTGGCGTTGTTCCCTACGGCGACAACCTGCCCTGTTTTTTGGTTTATGGAAACAACCGACGGCTCGTTAATAATAATTCCCTTTTTATTAACATAAACAAGGGTGTTTGCCGTACCCAAATCTATGCCGATATCATAAGAGAAAAATGAAAATAATTTGTTGAACATTTTATCTGTTTTTATCTACTTTGCTTCAAAAACTCATTTAAAGAAACAAGGGTGGCTTCTTTTTTTGTTCTTTCTTTCACTTCTATTTTTTTCGCTTTTATTGTTTTTTCGCTTACCACAATTCTGTATGGAATTCCGATTAAATCTGCTTCGGCGAATTTTTCTCCGGCGGTTTTGCCGTCTCTATCGTCATATAAAATTTCCATCCCCGCGTCTAAAATTTTTTTATAAACTTCATCAGCTTCGCTTTTCACTTTTTTATCCGACCCCAAAACAAGTAAATGAATTTTAAATGGCGCGACGGTTTCCGGCCATATAATTCCGCGCTCGTCGCTTAACGCTTCAACTATTGCCGCCATTACTCTGCTTATTCCAAAACCATAACATCCCATAACTACATCTTTAATTTCTCCATTTTTGTCAATGTAAGTTAAATTAAAAGGTTTTGAATATTTTGTTTTTAATTTAAAAATATTTCCCGTTTCAACCGCTTTTTTTTCCGTTAAATTTTTATTAGAACATTTTGGACAGGAATTTTGCTCGCTTATAATTTCTTTGTTTACTCCGATTTTGCATTTTTCACAAAAATAAATAATGTCTTCGCCGGAATTTGTTTCGGTTTGGAATTCATGCGAATATTTGGAAAAACTTCCTCCGGAAGCAAATGTTAAATAAGTTTTGTTTCCAATGCCAATCCGATTAAAAATTTTTTCATAGCTTTTTAAAACATCGTCATAATATTTATCCATATCTGCTTCATCGGCATGAAAAGAATATAAATCTTTCATTAAAAATTCTCTGCCGCGGAGCAAACCCGACTTTGCTCTTTTCTCATCTCTGAATTTTGTTTGAATCTGATAAAGATAAAACGGCAAATCTTTATATGAAAAAATGGCTCTTTTCACGAGCGGAACAATTACCTCTTCATGCGTCGCGCCCAAAGCAAATTCATGCTTTGAATAAAAACTGGTAAATTTAAACAAATTATCTTCCGTATCCCATCTTCCGGTTTTTTTCCAATTTTCTTTCGGATGTAAAACCGGCATAAAAAGTTCCTGTCCTCCGATTTCCGACATTTCTTCTCTTACTATGTTTTCAATTTTACGCAGAACTTTTAAACCAAGCGGCAAAAAAGTATAAACCCCGGCCATAAGTTTATCAATATATCCGGCGCGAATAAGCAATTTAGCATTTACGGCTTCTTCGTCTTTTGGAGCCTCTTTCAGAGTTGGCATAAAAAATTGCGATTGTTTCATCACTTCAATAATATGCAAGTAAAATGAAATAGTCAAAATTTTTTATAGACTTAAAGATCGCGATACCGCGCAGCACTTGATTTTTTTAATTTAAAAGCGTATAATTTATATTAAATAAAGTATTCTTAATTTTTACCGGACCCGTAAAATTATACTCAAATATGCTAAACACCGAAGTAAAAATCGGTGAAAATATGGAATAAAATTAACTTATTTTCCAATTATTTTAATTTTTAATTTCAATAAAAGAAGGTCGATTTTTGTTGAGGCGTGTCGAATTATCAATCTAATCAAAAATAAAAATTATGAAACAACTTGATAAAAAAGCAGTTTGGTTCTTTTTCTTCAGTTTTATTTTGCGCTGGTTTGTGTTGTTAGCGTTGTTCTTTGGACCTGTCGCGGTCGCGATTATTCTAACTTTGAACAAAGAAGGAGTAAATCTTGAATTTCTGCAAGGTGCCTTAAAGTGGCTCTGGCTCGCAGTTCCCGCAGTGCTGATTTTATTTTTCGCATGGGCGCGGCTTACTTATCGTTTCTACCGTTATGAAATCACGGACAGAGGTTTTCGCTATGAAGCGGGCGTAATATATAAAAAATATGTGTCCATTCCTTTTGAAAGGATACAGAATGTTGATATTTACCGCGGCATACTTGCCAGGTTTTTAGGGCTCTCGGATTTAAACATTCAAACAGCCGGATCGAGCGCGTCATTCAACAGATACGGAAGTTCTGTTGGCGGTTTTAGCTCCGAAGGAAGGTTGCCGGCGCTTTCAAAAGAAACAGCCGAGCAAGTTCGCGACGAACTTATCGAAAAAACCAGCGGTTTAAGACGAGAAATTTAACTTACAAATGATTAAAAAACAAAAATCCCTTGTTAAGCGAAACGCGAAACAAGGGATTTTTGTTTTTTTTCAAACCTGTTGACAACTATATAATTCGCGATATATCTTTATAGGTTATTGCTATCATTAGAAGAATTAAAATAATAAAACCAGAATTATTTATCGCGTTTGCAATTTTCGGATTTATCGGAGAGCCTTTGATTTTTTCAATTATAATAAAAAGAAGTCTTCCTCCGTCCAGCGCCGGAAACGGAAGAATATTTATTATTGCCAAATTTATGGATAAAAGAGCTGAAAGCTGAAAAATATATGAAAGCCCGAATTTGGCGGACTCGCCTACTATATTAAAAATGCCTATGGGTCCCGCCACTTGCTCAAATCCCGTTCCTTTAAATAAACCGGCAAAGAAATAAAAAATAGCAATAGTTATTTCCACAGTGAGCAGGGCCGTTTGTTTCAGTCCCTTGAAAACAGCCATATACCAATTTTCTTTTATTGTTGCAAGACGAACCATGGCAATGCCAAGCGCTCCTTCTTTCGCTTCAATGTCTCTCAATTCTGTTTTAATGGAATTTATTGAATCTCCGCGTTTATAAGTTAATTCTATTTTTTCGCCTCTATGCGCGTTTATGAAATTCTGAACGTCAATTATTTTTAAGGGGAGCGACAAAACATTATTTGAAGATAGAGACAATAATATATCACCGGTTTTTAAACCAACTTTAAAAGCGGGTCCGTTTTTATCAACATCAACTATTACTATTTCGGCTGTTTTTACGCCAAGGCTTTTTAAATCGGCGTCGTCGGAAATTTGTTCTTTCGTTCCCATAGCGAAGCTTGCCGATAAAAGCGCCCACGCGAGCAATAAATTAAATAACACGCCCGCCATTATTATAAACGCTTTAACGGAAGCAGGTTTAAAATAAAAGCTTCTTTTTTTTTCTTTTTCCGGAATATTTTCTTCGCTATTTTCGCCTAAAATCTTAACAAAACCTCCAACTGGAAAAAGGTTAAGAGAATAAGTTGTTTCTCCTTTTTTCCATCTTAAAATTTTGGGAGGAAAACCAAAACCGAATTCCTCCACTTTAGTGCCTGTTTTTTTTGCGGCTAAAAAATGCCCAAATTCGTGAGATAAAATTAAAACGGCTATTATCGCGAAAAAAAATAAAAAAGTCATTTTATATTTGCAGACTTTATTTTACAGGAGGTCCGACCTCCTGTAAAAGTCGCTCCCCTTCTAATTATTATTTAAAAAAGAAACTTCTTATGAATATTCCTACAAAATAAGTGGTTATTATTACAAAAATGGTAATAGTTAGGTGTTCTGTAATTATTCTATAATAACTTTTATTTATTGATTTTGCCAAATAAAAATTAAAAACGAGCAACAAGAAAAATCCCCAAATGACACTTGTTATAACCGCCAATTTAATTGGAAGGAATAAAACCGGAATCATAAAAGTCAAAGCGAAGACTAATTTTCCCACAAAAGTAGAAGCGGTTGATTCCCATACTTCTTTTTCAGGATGATGGTCTTCGGCTTCCTGCGAAACATGAATACCCAAAGAATCCGAAAAAGCATCCGCAATCGCGATTGATAATATTCCTCCTATTATCGCTAGTTTGGAATTAGTGCTTGAATAAAGGCCTAAAATCATACCGAGCGTTGTTATTACTCCGGATGTAAGGCCGAAGCTAAATCCTGCTTTTAAAGATGGTTTCATTTTTTTCTTAAGATTTTTCCCGCTTTTTCACGCGTTAATTCGCCTTCTTTTAAAGCGAGAATGCCGTTTATAAAAACCCAATTTATTCCGGAAGAAAAAAGAAAAGGATTTTCATAGGTGGCATTATCTTTTATAATCTCTGGATTAAAAATTACAATATCAGCCAAGGCTCCTGTCTTTATAACTCCTCTGTCTTTTATTTCTAAAATTTTTGCGGGATATCCGCTTGCCTTATAAACGGCGTCTTGCCAATTTAAAATCTGCCTATTTCTTACAAACTCTCCAAATAATTTAGGAATGGCTCCGAAAGATCTTGGATGAGGATTGTTGATGTTTCGCGATTTTAGATTTTTATCGGCTGTTTCCATATCGTAGCCTGAGCCGTCCGTGGCAATCATAATATAATCTTTAGCCAATAATTTTTCTATGTGTTCTTCTTTTATCGCTTCGTTGAAAATAGAAATTTGTAAATCGTTTATTTCAAGCAAATTCAAAACTGTTTCTTCAGGAGAAAAACCGGTGGAGGCTGAAATGTCGGCAATTGTTTTTCCGATTGAGTTTTTATCGCGAAGGGCGGAAGAGATTGTGATTCTGTCATAATGAAGGGTTAGCATTTTTAAATAATCAAGCGCCTCGTTTCGTTCTTTCGGTTTTTTTAACGAATCTAGAATATAATTTTTTCCATTTTTTATTAACCATTCCGGCAAGAGAGTGTATAAATTAGAACCGGTTTTTGTGTAAGGAAAAATGTCGGCTGTTATCATAAGACCGTCATTTCTCGCCCTTTCTATTAAAGATAAGCATTCGTCAAATTTTTCCCAGGCAGTTTTGCCTATGGCTTTAAAATGGGAAATTTGAACGGTTGATTTTGTTTCTCTGCTTCCGCTTATTACTTTTGCCAAAGCCGGCAAAATATTCTTGCCCTCGTCTTCTAAATGATGTTTTATTAAGCCTTCAAACTTTTTAACTGTTTTTTGAATAGCCGTTATTTCTTTTTCCGATGTTTCTTTTTCATGCGCCGACCCTAAATTAAAAGATACGCCAAAAGCTCCTTGCTCTAACGCTTTTTCAAGCAAAAAAATAATTTTGTTTAACTCATCTTCCGTGGCTGGTCTTGTTTCGTTCCCTATAATATTTCTTCGCAAGGTTCCGTGACCTATTAAAGTAGCGAAATTCACTCCCAGTTTTGTTTCATTAAGTTTGTCAAAAAATTCTTTTAATTCTTGCCAATCAATATTAATCGCTGAAACATCCGTCCATTTTTGAATGCCCTGAATATCTTTTTGCGATACCAGAGGCGCGAGCGAAGAACCGCAATTTCCGCCTAAAATAGTTGTGATTCCCTGGGTAATTAAACTTTCCTGAAAAGGGTCTGAAAAAATTGTCCAAAAAGTGTCGGAATGGCTGGTTAAATCAATGAATCCCGGGCAAACATATTGATTTGAAGCGTCAATAACAGACTCGGCGTCCGCGTCATGAATATCGCCCACTTCTTTAATATATTCTCCTTTTACGCCTATGTTTGTTTGTTTTGGCTCGGAATTTTTTGTTCCGTCAAACACAAGTCCATTCTTTATTACAAAATCATATTTTGCCATTAAATTAATTATAAATAAATAAACAATGAAACAAAGACTTGACAAATTGTTTAAAAAATATATTATAAAACAAGCTAAAAAAACGAGCACTTTCACAATTTTAAGAGAATTTAAACTTGCATTATTCCGCGCAGCAAGCTGCGCGGTTACCAAATAGATAAACT
>CAZCIQ010000016.1:0-19805 GCA_964499175.1 uncultured Candidatus Saccharibacteria bacterium
CGGAGGCGGATTTCTTTTGGTCGCCGCTCCGCCTGAAAAACAGCAAAAAATAAAGGACTCGCTTAAACAATATAAGTTCACGCCGTTTCGTTTTACCGAAGCCGGCAGTAAAATTGTTTTTAAAAACTGAAATGGAAAATTATATTAAAAATTTTCTGGAAGACCTTAACGTCCAAATAAATAAAGTTTCATGGAGAGAAATAGCTTCCGCGATTAGAATTATTCACTCCGCCTATGAGTATGACGGCAAAATTTTTCTTATCGGCAACGGCGGTTCGGCGGCGATAGCCTCTCACTTCGCGAACGACTTAAATAAAACGGTTTTCGGACAAAAAGGCGAAAAAAACGTAAAAAGATTCCAGGCAATCTGTCTTGCGGACAACACCTCGGCTCTTACCGCCTGGGCAAACGATGTCGGCTTTAATAAAGTTTTTTCCGAGCAATTAAAAAATTTTGCCAAACCGCATGACGCGCTATTCGCGATAAGTTCAAGCGGAAACTCTCCAAATATAATAAACGCCGTAAAGGTCGCTAAAAAAAGCCATATGCCAATTATAAGCTTGTCGGGATTTGACGGCGGGAAACTATCGCGCATGTCTAACGCCAAAATTCATATCCCATCCCAAAAATACGAAATCGTTGAAAGCGCTCATGAAGCAATATGTCATTTAATTATGACATACTTCAGAGAAACGATTAAATAAATTATGAAATATTTTGTTACCGGCGGAGCCGGTTTTATCGGTAGCCATTTGGTTGACGAACTTATTAAAAAAAATAATAAGGTTGTTGTTTATGACAACCTTTCTTTAGGTTCAAAAGAATTTATAAAAGATCATTTTAAAAATAAAAATTTTAAATTTATTAAAGGAGATCTTTTAGACCAAAAACTTTTAAACAAATCAATAAAAGGCAATGATTTTGTTTTTCATTTGGCCGCCAATTCTGATATAAAAAAATCTTCTTTAAGCCCAAAAATTGACTTTGAACAAGGAGTTTTGGCGACTTTTAACGTCATTGAAGCAATGCGTCTGAATAAAATAAACAAGGTCGCTTTTTCATCTTTTTTTGCCATTTTCGGCGAACCAAAAACAATGCCAACGCCCGAAAACTACGGGCCTTTAAAACCAGTGTCAGTGTATGGCGCCGCTAAATTATCGTGCGAAGCGCTTATTTCAAGCTACTCGCACGTTTTTAATTGGAACGTATGGGTATTTCGTTTTGCAAACGTTATCGGCCCTCGGCTTACGCACGGAGCTATTTTTGACTTTATCAATAAATTAAAAAAGGATCAAAACATTTTGCAAGTTTTAGGAAACGGCAAACAAAAAAAATCCTATATTTACGTTAAAGACTGCGTAGACGGAATTATTTACGGCATTAAAAATGGAAAAGAAAAATTCAACATTTTAAACTTAGGAACCGATGATTCAATAGAAGTGGCGGGAATCGCGAAAGTTTTACTTCAAGAATTGGAGCTTCATAAAACGAAAATTTTATTCACAGGCGGCGACCGAGGATGGGTTGGCGACGTGCCCAAAATGTTGCTTGACACAAGATTAATGAAATCGCTCGGCTGGACGCCGAAACTTAACTCGCGAGAAGCCGTAATTCAAACAATTAAAGCAAGTATAAATAAAAAATAAATTTTATGAATTTTCCTTTTGTCTCAATTATTATTCCGGTAAGAAATGTGTGCGGCATAATCGGTCGGTGTCTTAAAAGTTTAAACGAGCTTAATTATCCTAAAGATAAATACGAGATTATTATCGCGGACAGCGAGTCAACCGACAACACTCAAGAAATTTCCAGAAAATATGGCGCGGTTGTAGTTTCTACTCCAAAAAGAAGCGTCTGCGCGGGAAGAAATGAAGGCTTTAAAATAGCCAAAGGTGAAATCATCGCCTTTTCCGACGCAGATTGCGTAATGGATAAAAACTGGATCAATAACAGCTTAAAATATTTTAAAGATCCTGCTATAGGCGGCGTGGGCGGTCCAAATATTACTCCCGATGACGAAACGGCTTTCGGCAAAGCCGTCGGATTTGTCTTTAATCAGGCTATTTTTAGCGCCGGATCCATTCATGGACGAATATTAGATAAAATCAAAGAGGTTAAAAGCATTCCGGGATGCAATATGATTTTTAAAAAAGAAGTTCTCCAAAAAGTTATGCCTATGGATGAAACTCTTATAGAAGCCGAGGATTATATAATGAATCAAAAAATTCGCGAGTTTGGATATAAACTGCTCTACACGCCAGATACAATTGTTTGGCATTACCGCCGACCGTCGCCGAAAAAATTTTTAAAACAAATGCATCGATACGCTTTGGGCAGGCTTTTAATCGGAAAAAGGGATAAAAAAATGATTAATGTCACGCATATAATCGCCGGATTGAGTCTGCCTATACTTTTACTTATTTTTATATTTCTCGCAATTTTAAATTTAAAATTGCTTATGTATTTAATTTTAAGCATGGCCATTTTTTTAATTGTCTACTTTTTTTTAGCGTTATTTAAACTTAAAACATTTGTATCGGCTGTTTTCGTGCCTTATGCCATATTACTGCTTACAATAGGATGGTCTACCGGTTTTTTAAGAGAATTATTTTTTCCGGCAAAAGGCAAAAACAGAAATTAAACTTTATCAACTTTAAATCAAAAAACTATTTCCATTATTTTAAAATGAAAACCCTAATCATTAATCCTCCATGTGAAATAGGCTTTGACAGAAGCGGCAGGTGGCCGGCAAAAGGAGTGGGTGGGACGGTAATTGAACCGCTTTTTTTGGCTTATGCAACAGCTGTTCTAAAAAAAGAAAATTTGCCCGTTGAACTGATAGACTGCCGGCCTTTTTACACCCCAATGGAAGAGCTTGTAGAAAAGTTTGATAAAGAAGTTGAATTGGCGGTTATTCAAACATCCACTCCTTCAATAAAAGAAGATTTGGAAACAGCCAAACAAATCAGGCTTAAATTCCCTGAAGTAAAAATCGCCCTTGTTGGTTCGCATGTTTCGGTTCTTGACAAAGAAACTCTTTCTCAAAATGATTTTGTGGACTTCATAGCCCGGAGAGAATACGAATATACTATTTTGGATCTCGCGAAAGCTATAAATGAAAAAATAAATCCGGAAAATATTTCAGGCATAACTTTTAGAAAAGGGAATGAAATAATCAGAAATCCCGAAAGGACTTATATTGAAAATCTTGACGAACTGCCTTTGCCGGCCCGCGATTTTCTGCCTATGGACGCCTACTTTGAACCTATTTTTAAATCCAAAAAAACTTTCAGATTAATGGGCAGCCGCGGCTGTCCTTACCAGTGCTCTTTTTGCCTTTGGACGCAAACTATGTACGGCAGGAAAACCCGTTTTCGCAGCCCTAAAAAAATAGTTGACGAGATTGAACATTTAATTAATGTTTACGGAGCGAAAGGTTTGTATTTTGAAGACGACACTTTCACTCTTGTTCCTCAAAGAGTAATTGAAATCTGCGATGAAATTTTGAAAAGAAAAATAAAAATTCCATGGTCCTGCATGGGCAGAGTGGATACTGTAAATCAAGAAATGCTGACAAAGATGAAAAAAGCTGGATGCTATATGATTCGTTTAGGAGTGGAAAGCTCGTCTCCGGAAATACTTAAGCGAATCAAAAAAGGAATCACCATAGAGCAAATTACAAAAGCGTTTAAAATAGCGAAAAAGGCCGGACTTGAAACTCACGCATCCTACACTTTAGGACTTCCCGGAGAAACAAAAGAAACGCTTGAAAACACCGTTAAATTTGCTGTAAAATTAAACAGCGATTACGCCCAATTCGGCATCGCGATGCCATTTCCCGGCACTGAGTTTTACGAAGAAGCGGAAAAAAATAATTGGCTGAAAACCCATGACTGGTCAAAATTTGAGGCTTCTGAAAATTCGGTTCTGGAATATCCCGGTTTGAAATCGGAAGAAATCGCGGACATGGCAAAAAAAGCTTATTTAAAATTTTATTTAAGGCCTTATTATATATTAAAAAGAGCCTATAAAATAAGGTCGGCTAACGAATGTATTCAGTTAGTGAAAGGGGCGGCGAATCTTTTAAAAAGATCGTTTTTAGCGCAATAAATGGATAAAAAAATTATCATCAACCCTTATGTTTTCTTGGGGGAAACTTGGGTAATTAATAGATACAAAAAAATCGCGTCTTTCGTTAAAGAAGGCAAGGTTTTAGATTTGGGTTGCGGAAACGGGCGTTTTAAAATGGCAACGGAAAAAACTGCTGATTTTTACGGAGTTGATATTGACGAAAAAAATATTGAAACTTGCAAAAATTTAGGCTACGCGTCAGTTTCAAACATTAACATCAATAATATTAATCAAGAAAATAAATTGCCGTTCCAAGATAAATATTTTTCCACCGTTGCCTGCCTTGATATATTGGAACACTTATACAACCCTTCCGAAGCTTTAAAAGAAATAAACAGAACTCTTGAAGACAGAGGAAGGATAATTATTTCCTGCCCTAACGCCGCTTTCTTTCTTTCCAGGGCGTTGCTTTTTTTCGGAATCTTTTCCGATTTAGAAATCCCGCAAAGAATAATAAATTCCCATATAAGATTCTTTACCATTCGCCGCTTAAAAAATATTCTTAAGCTATGCGGATTTGAAACAAAAAAAATTATCGGCGCCACCCCCACTCCTTTTCCAGAAATTATTTCCGGACCAATTAATATCTTGGCGCGGATTTGGCCGTCGCTTTTCGCTTATAATTTTATCCTTATCGGAGAAAAAACGGGACAGTCTCTAAAAAACTTAGAAGAAGAAACATTAGTCAAAGATAAATCAATTTTAAAACAAATTATAGCGGCAATTAAATGGGGTTAAATAATTTAAATAAATATGAATAATTTTACAACTAAAAAAATTCTTTTAGTTAATCCTCCGAGCGAATTTAAGACGCCAATTTTGCCTTTGGGTTTGGCGTCAATCGCCGCTTATTTAAAACAAAAAAATAAAAACATAGATGTTTCAGCGCTTGACGCCTGGGCGGAAAAAATTGACTTTCTAAAACTAAAAGAAAAAATTTCAGAAAGCAAAGCCGATATTGTGGGTATTTATATGGTAAGTCCGCGCTACGATGAAGCCAAAACAACCATTGAAATATGCAGAGAAGCTCTGCCAAATTCCTTAATTATAGCTGGAGGGCCTCATCCTTCCGCCGTGCCGGTTTTAACCATACAAGAAATTCCCCAATTAGACGCGTGCGTCATAGGCGAAGGCGAAATAACAATGAGTGAAATCGCAAGCGGTCTCCCCTTTTCTGAAATTAACGGACTCTCTTACAGAGAAAAAGAAGAAATTAAAACAACCACGGCAAGAGACTTCATCAAAGAATTGGACAGTTTGCCGTTTCCGGAAAGAGAACTTTTTCCCTTAAAAAAATATAAAACTCATCCTCCTTACGGCAGAAAAAATCCCTATTTTTCAATGATCACTTCACGCGGATGCCCATTTCACTGCGCTTATTGTTCAAAAGATGTTTTTAGGCAAGTTTTTAGAGCCAGATCCCCTCAAAAAGTTTGCGATGAAATAGAATATTTAATTTCAAAACACAACTGCCGAGAAATTCATTTTTATGACGACGATTTCACAATGGATATGAAAAGGGCGGAAAAAATCTGCGATGAAATTGTAAAAAGAAAAATTAAAATTAATTGGTCCTGCACCACAAGAGTTAATTTGGTTGATGAAAACCTGCTAAAAAAAATGAAGGGCGCCGGCTGCTGGCTTATCTCTTACGGCGTGGAATCCGGCAACCAGCAAATATTAAATTCAATCAATAAAGGCATAACAATAAACCAAATAATTTCCGCCTTTAAACTGACGAGAAAAATAGGAATATCAACCTTGGCTTATCTTATGATAGGCTTGCCTCACGAAACAAAAAAATCAATTCAAGAAACAATTGATTTAGCGAAAAAAATAAAACCGAATTTCGTGAGTTGGGGAATATTGATAGTTTATCCTGGCAGCCAGTTTTTTAAATCGGTGCAAGACAAAACATACCGGGGAAAATTAAGAACTCTAAGCAGAAAAGACAATCTTGCCGGCACTTTTTTCGGAAAAGGAAATTATGTTATCTTTGAAGACAACCTCACTTTTGAACAAATGCGGGAAGAAATTAAAAAAGCCAATAAATCATTTTATCTGCGGCCGCAATATATTTTCCAGGCGATTAAAAATATTCGGTCCATTCCCAACTTAATCTACTATTTAAACGGCGGAATGGAAGTGTTAAGATCAGTTATTCATTAGATAAACCGGTTTAAAAATTTTATATCTGTTTTTAACTTTAAATATAATAATTATGTCAAATAATGAAATTTCTAAAAAAATAAAAATAGTTTTTATTGAACCGCCTCAAAGCGAGTTAGGTAATATCAGCAGATTTTACGGCAGCTTCGGAACAAGTAAGGCGGATTTTATTTGGCCGCCGATAGAATTAATGAGCATAGCGGGATATGTAAGACAATTTGGGATAGAAACATTAATTTACGATGCCGGCGGACTTAAAAAAACTTCCGATGAAGTAAAAAATTTTATCGCAAGCGAAAAACCGGACATAGTGGTTTTTTCAACTTCAACCACAACTATTTATTCCGATTTAATCACGGCTAAAATAACAAAAGAAATTTCTAAAGACATTATAACAGTGGCAGTAGGTTCTCATATAATGGCCTTGCCCGAAGAAACGCTTAAATTAAGCCTTGATTTAAACGCGGCCGTATACAGCGATGACGAAGAAATAGTGGTTAAAAATTTAGCTGAATCCAAAGAAGACTTGTCTAAGGTAGACGGCATTTGTTATCGCGATTCCAGCGGAGAAATCAAAAAAAACCCTCCTCAAAAAATAAAACCCAATCTGGACGAACTCGGCTTCCCTGCTCACGATCTCGTAAAAAAAGAAATGTACTACGATTTTATGATGAAGAAAAGTCCTCTTGCTTTAGTTATGGCGCAGCGCGGCTGCATTAATAAATGCACCTTTTGCATTTGCCCCGTGCTATACCAATACCGGGAAAGAAGCGTGGGCCACGTTATTAAAGAATTAAAATGGATAAAAGAATTGGGTTATAAAGAGTTTAAGTTTATAAATGCCGGAATATCATATAATTTTAAATGGATAAATAATTTGCTGGATGAAATGATAAGTAATCATTTAGACCTGTCGTGGTGGACAAACGCGCGAGCCGACAAGCTTACGCCCGAACTTTTGGAAAAAATGAAAAAAGCCGGTTGCCATACTTTGGCTATTGGTATGGAAAGCGCCGATCCAACCATACTGAAAAATGTCGGAAAAAACATAACCCCTAAACAGGTAAAAGACGCGGTGCTATTAATTAAAAAATTAAAAATGAGAGTGGTTGTCTACTTTATATTCGGCCTGCCGGGCGAAACAAAAGAGTCAATAAAAAAATCAATTAAATTCGCGAAATCTCTGCCGGCCGATTTTGTCACAATGGGCGTGGCGCAACCTCTGCCTAAAACAAAATTTTATGAGTTTCTAAAACAAAACGGACTATTGCTTACCGATGATTGGAAAAAATTCGATCCTGTCGGACCTCCGATTTACGAATATCTTCATCTTTCAAAAAAAGAAATTTATGAAGCCGCGCGCCGCGGCTATCGCGAATTTTATCTCCGGCCGATTTACATTATTAAAAAAGTTTCCGAAGTGCGTTCTTTTCGAGATTTTAAAATCGGTTTAAACAATTTTATCGCTTTAATTAAAAAATACGTGTTGAAATAGAAATATTAAATTTATTTTACGTAATAAATTACTTTTATTAAATTCGTTAATTGGCTAAAAGATTTAATTGAAAATAATGTCTGAATCAAAAAAGAAATCCTAAAATAAAATTTTCTATAAATATATTTTTGAGCGCGCAATAATTCTTGCGGGCTCATATGCCGTGTTTTGATAACAGGCGAACCGGCAACGCAATAAGCATCATAACCGGAAAAATCATAATCTTTTAAAAGCAATCCTTCTTTTTTCATATCATCATAAAGCTTTGTTCCCGGATAAGGAGTGGCTATCACGAACTGAGCGCGGTAAGGATTGACTTTTTTGGCAATCTCAAGAGTTCTCTTCACCGTCTGCCAATCTTCCTCAGGCAAACCTATGACAAAAGAGGCGGAAACATTAATGCCGTTTTTTTTGCAATATTCCACTATCCGCAAAGCCCTAGCTAAAGTCGTGCCCTTATGCACGTTTTCAAGCATATCTTCCGAACCAGACTCTACTCCAAACATAATATTCCAGCAACCGGCTCTTTTCATTATTTTTATAACCTCTTCATCCAAAGTATCCACGCGGCCGTTGCACGTCCAATCAATTTTTATTTTTTCTTCTATTATCTTGTCGCATAATTCTATAACCCTCTGCCTTGAAACAGTGAAAGTTTCGTCAAAAAAATAAATGCTTTTTACGCCAAGGCTTAAAACATATTTAATTTCTTGAAATATTTTTTCAGCGCTTTTAAATTGCCATTTATGACCATAACCTCTATCTACGGTCGCGCCTCCCACAATGCAAAAATCGCAACGGTTAGGACAGCCGACGCTGGAAATGAGAGTAGCAAAAGGTTTGCGTTTCGCGTAAGTCAAAGAAAAATATTTTTTAATAGGCAATAAATCATAAGCCGGCAAAGGATGATTTTCAACTTCTTCAACTCCCTTAAACCCTAGAATTTTAGGAATGTTGAATAAAGGCTTAGCGCTTACCATACAATCAATTCCGGAAAATCTCTCTTTTATTTTCTCCGGCATCACCGGAACAATATGAGAATCAAGCAAAATGGTTTTTATAGAATCGCTCACCTCTTTAGATATTTCCGCGATTTTAACATCAGAGCCAAAACTAGAAGGAGAAACGGTAAAAACAACAAAATCAGGACAAAATGATTTAATCTCATTTTTAATTTCTTCAAAAGTTAAATCCAAAGCGTTCGCGTCAATTATTTTAACTTCCGCGTTTAATCTTAAAGCGCCTGCCAAATAAGCGAGTTCAATCGGAGGATAAATAGAACTAGCGGAAAGCCCCGCGCAGCGCATTTCACGCACCATGGGATTATTATTAAATCTGGGCGGATTAACTAATAAAATTTTCATTTTTGTTTTTTAAATCTTTTAACTCGCGGGAAGAGATAGCCGCTTGTTGGGCTAATTTTTTTATTTGCTCTTTATGTTTTGAAATTTGCATAGAAAAATCAAGATTTATTAAAACCAGAAAAATAAATCCGAAAAGAAATACTGTAGTTAATGGATCCTCGGCACCGATTAAAAAACTTAATATATTAAGCAAAGAAGGCCATAAAACCAATACTAACATAACCACTCCAACTAAAAGCCAAAGCCAAGAATACTCTTCCTTCAAACGTCTCCGGCGCACCATTTCCAAAATAACTATCAAGAGACTAATGGAAACGATTACAGCAAATATTTTTTGATGAAACGTCATGTTTAAAAAGGCTTTTTTCGCAAGAAAATCATTAAAATGGATAAAAACATTTTAAAATTATAATAAAGCGGCTTAAAAAATCCGGCATGCATTGATTTTTTGGAATCGCTTGAATACATAATAACAGGTATCTCTGAAATGCGGAAACCTGATTTATTCAACAAAATCAGCACATCGGCATCCGGATAATCCGAAGGATAAAAACCTTTTATGAAAAATTCTAAAACTTTGCGATTTAACGCCTGAAATCCGCTGGTGGGATCCGTGATCTTTTGCCCTGAAAATAAAGTCGCGATTTTTGAAAAAATAAAAGTGCCGATATATCTCGCGAATGTTGTTTTATATCCGCAATCCTTAAGATAACGAGAACCTATGACAATATCGGCTTCTCCGTTTTTTAATCCGGCAAGTAAATCATTAATGCATCGCGGTTCGTGTTGGCCGTCGGCATCCATCTGAACAACATACTCATATCCTTCTTTAAAGCCATATTTATAACCGGTTTCCAGCGCCGCGCCGTACCCTAAATTAAAAGGCAAAGACACCGCCTTTACCCCATGCTTACTCGCTACTTCCGCCGTCCTGTCGGAAGAACCGTCGTCAACAATTAAAATATCCGCCTCCGCTAAACTTTTTTTTACTTTTTCAATAATATCTCCTATTTTTAAAGACTCATTAAAAGCCGGTATGATTACTAAATTTGCCATAAAATATTTTTCATTAAATTGAAATTCCTATAATTTTCCTGACAATTTTTCTCAAAAGAAATATACCAAATAAAGCGCTTATAGTCAATTCAGCGGCGGCTCCATACAGCCCAAAACTAGAAATAAGAAAATAATTCAAAAATATGTTGCTTAAAGCGACTGATAAGATTAAAACGGTCTGATAAACCGGGAAGCCGGCTTGGCTGGGCAAATTCCAAAACACATCATACCCGGATTTTATGACAGTGCCGATGATCAAAATTGAAAAAATAATCCAGCTTAAAACAAATTCATCTTCTTCTAAAAACATTTTGCCTGCCAAAGGAAAAATAAGCGCTAAAATAACGGCTAAAATAATTGCCGGCGGCATCCATTTTTTTAAAAAACTTTTGATTAATGCGGAAAGCTCGTCAAACTTTGAATTGGTAATAAGTTTGGTTAATATCGGATCATAATTTGCCTTAAAAATACTTGGAATATGAGCCGCGCCTTCCGCGATCATTGAAGCAAAGCTATAAACACCCACGGCTTTATCGCTCAAAAAAATTCCTATCATCACCACGTCGACTCTGGCATTCACTTCAATCACGCCGCCGCCAATAAACGATTTTGCTCCAAAAATAAAATGTTTTTTTATCCAATCAAAAAAATCGCGCGCGGAAAAAGAAAAACCGCGAAATTTAAACAAAAAAAATATTAAAACAAAAAATAGGAAAAATTCCGCCGAAGTAAAAATTAAAGGAATAACGGAACCGGAAAAACCAAAAATTATTAAAACAATAAGCGACGCGAGAAGCGCTAGATAACGAAAAATATAAAATAAGGCAAACTCTTTCATTAAACTTTTACCATTTAAAAAAGACAAGAAAACTTTATTCATCGCAAAAAACCAAAGCCCTATTGAAGAAAGCGCGACTCCTTTCCCGACATCAGGGCTATGAAATATATCTCCAAAAAAAGACGCCGCGTAAAAATAGAGAAAAGAAATAATAGCCGCGATAAAAGCGCAAAGCAAAACGGCGCTGGTCATTATTCCATCACACTTCTCTTTATCCTCAGAATATTCTGAAACATATTTTAAAACTGAAGCATAAAGACCAAAAACAGCAAGTTGGGATGCTAAAACATAAACGGCATAAACTTGATTAAAAACGCCTAAGGCATCGGTCCCATAATTTAAAACGATAAGAATATTTAAAATAATTCCGCTCAAAGCCAAAACAACAAAACTTAAAAAGTTCCACAAAACGCCTTTTTGAAGCTGATTTGGAGATAGCAAAAAATAATTATTTTTTATCTTATCAATAAAAAAGGTCATTTATTTTTTAGTTCATATCTCTTGGGAATAGTGTTTATTATTTTGATGGCGTGATTAATATCAAAACCGATGGTTTTAGCATACCACTCTATCGCGTCAAAACGAGGTTTATTTTCTTCCGCGACAATTTTGCCGGCGTCTTCTCTATTAATTTGTCCTTCTCTAATCTGAATACTGCGAAAAATATCATTCTCGGTAATACCTGCCGCCGCCATATAAATATAATTATAAAAAGGAGCGGTACCGTCGTCTATCCGCCAAGTAGCGATAGTGTCTTTCGCCTTTTCCCATTTATATTTATTAATAATAGTAGATAAAATAATTTCTTCCTCCCACTTTATATAGCCGTACAAATGAATGCTCTTTGGATGATAAACAAAAGCGCAATAAGAAGCAAAGGCGGTATCGGCAATGGATTTATTTATGTAAGAAGGATTAATAATATACTGCGAAAAATAATATTTGGCCAAACTTGCTTTATTTTTAAGCGACATATAATTATATTCTTCTCCGTGACCCAATTTTATTCCGGCAAGGCCTATCTTTATAAGGTCATCTTCAAATCCTTTCGTACAGCAATCAATTGACACATTGAGACGCATCTTTTTCATAAGCCATTCAGCGTGCATTAAAAGCTCTTTATCGCCTGCCATGAAAAGCGGTATCATTCCGAGCTCCGGTCTTTTCAGCCACGCTTCTATATTTTTTCTGATGTTGCGCCTTTTTTTTCTTATGTCCGCCGAAATAATTATATGTTCAATCCCCAGCTCGCCGCATATCCTCGCCTCGTTCCTTCTGCCTAAATCGGTAAGCACGCCCCAATCAAAAGTGTAAGCAACCGGATGCATTTTTAAAACATTCTTAAGATAATGCAAACCGTATGAGCTATCTCTGCCTCCGCTAAAAGGCGCGAGACAATCCGGTTTTCCGTCTGAGCGCCGATGTTTGGAAACAATTTTTTCAAGTTCATCTTCGCCTAATGTTTCAATTTTTTTATAATCTCTGCAATAATTACAAACTCCGCGTTCATCAAATTCTATAAAAGTCATACTTTGAGGCAAAAGGCACTTTACGCATCTTTTTAATCCGTGTCCAGTGTAAATGTTTTTCCACACTTCTTCCATTTCTCTTCGCGCTTCCGACTTGATTTTAAAATCGCTAGAGGTCAAAATTCCAATAGGCGATTTTACTAAAACATTCTCAGAATAATCATTAATTTTATCTTCTTTAACCGGAACAAATGACATTTCAACATTTGTCTGTTTTTTTTCGCCGGAAAAATAAAAATTTTTAAAACTAAAGTCGGTTAAATCAACAACTATGCCGCTCCCTGGTTTAATCTGTTTTATATTGTGAGCGGAAAAAAAATAATTTTTTTTCGTTTTACGGGAAAATTCTTCAAGTATATAACTTTCCGAACCAAAAACCAAAGCGTCTTTATTATCATTCACGCACTCATACAAAGAGCCGGTATTTGTCGCGAGCAAAAGAGCGGGAATATTATTAAATAAAATTGCGACAGAAGCCGAACCTTCCATTTCCTCAAAAACTTTTGAAACAGCGGAGTTTAAAGAGTCTGTCTGTCTTAAAAATTTTTTTAACAGCGCCAAAAAAACTTCAGTGTCAACCTCGCTTTCTTTTTTTAATTCCGGAAACTTTAGCCACAGCTCTTCATTGTTTACAATAATGCCGTTATGAACGCAAACGGCGCCGTCTTTTATTATCGGCTGATTATTATTGCTGTCGTATTCCGAACCATGCGTCGCAAGACGGGAATGTCCTATAATCGCGAAATTAGAATCCGTTATTTTTGAAAAATCAAAAACGCCGTTTATGAATTTCTTATATTCTTTAGTTTTTATAAAATCAGCGGCGGCAAGCGGAGATTTTAAAACATCAATGGAATTTTCGCGCTTCACGGCTAAACCAGCTGCCTCTTTGCCGCGGGACTCTGACAATTTAAAAAGCGTCTCTATGATTTTCTCATATTCTTTTTTTTTAAATTTATTTTTATTTTTTGCTGAAAATCCAAATATTCCGCACATATAATTTATCTAATTCCAAATTTATTTTTAACTTTATTAATTCTGTTCCAAAGATTGATATTTTTTTGAAAACGATTGCAATTCTTGCAAACCGGAAAAAAGGTATTGCCTTTTTTAAACTCGCTTCTGATTTTTTTCATCTTCACGCCGTTCCAAATTTTTTTAAAATCTTCTTCAAAGATATTTCCGATATCATATTTTTTGCTATAAAATTCGCAGCAAAGCCTCGCTCCGCCATATTGCTGAATATAAATTTCATTCCACGGGGTATAACAAGGTATTTTTAAAAAAGACCGATAATACTTATCCCCTTTCAAGTTTTCTAAAACTTTCAATAAATTATGATTTACTTTTAAATTTTTAGCTTGCTCCAAAACACTTTCAATATTTTTTGAAAGTTCGTTATTGTCAACTTTTAAATTTTTGTCTTCGTATAAATCAAAAACATTTATTGGTTTAAAACGGATAAAATTAACCTTCAACTCCTCCCCTAACTTTAAAATATCAATTAAATCCTTGTAATTGTCTTTCATAATTATGGAATTGAACCAGACAGACGGACTTTTTGATTTTAAATTATTTTTTACTTCCATAAAATCCCTGATTCCTTGAAGTGAAGGAACAAGCTCCGCCTGACGAATTGAGTGATAAATAGAAGGATTTAAAGAGTCTAAAGATATTTTAAAATGATCCAAACCGCTCATAATCAGCGCTTCAGCTTTTTCTTTTGTCATTATTCCGCAATTTGAAGTAGTACTCGTGATTATCCCGCGGCTCTTGGCGAATTTAATCATTTCAAATAAATCATGGCAAAACAAAGGCTCCCCCAAACCGCTTAAAGACAAATTTTCTATTGACGGAATCTGATTAATGATTTTTTTAAAATCGTCTAATTTCATTGTGTTGTGCGAAACGTCCAAATGAGTGTTTCTAGGACACATCTTGCATTTTTGATTGCATAAATTTGTCGGCTCTATCTGCGCGTAACGAGGCAGAGAAAAAACATAATTTCTCAACAAAACATTCTCCACTTTATTTAAAATTTTATTTATTTTTTTTATCATTAATTAAAATGTTTTTAAAATAATTCTCGTATAAAATAATATTTTTTTCTATGCTGTGATTTGCTAAGGCGTATTCTCTCGCTCTTTTTCCTATTTCTAATCGCAAGTTATCATCATACATTAATTTTCTTATAATGTCTACCATCTTTAAAAAATCCCCCGCTCGGTATCCAATATTATTTTTTTCCATTATTTCGTCCGGATCAAATTCCAAAGTAACCGTCGCGCATCCGTTAAACCACGCCTGAATAAAATTATTCCCAAAACCTTCAGGCTCGCAAGTGTGCGCGAAAATTTCGGAAACAGCAAGAATTTTATCAACCTCTGCGGGGCTTCTTCCTCCAAGATATTTAAAATCACCATTTTTCTTTTCGCTTTCTTCAATTATATTTTTATAAGCCTTATCTTGAATATATCCTATCATTAAAAATTTATAACCTCTATCTTTTAACGCATCGGCTAATCTGATAAATAATTCCGGTCTTTTCCGAGCTTTTATATTATTAACCCAGACTATTTGTTTTTGTTTTTTGCCGCGATTTTCTTCATACAAATCTTCCATACTATTATAAATAGAAGTTGTCTCAATATTGTGTTGCTCTTTTAACAACCGGGATTGATGCTTATTAATCGTAATAACCTTCGCTTTTTTAAGACTGAAAAAATTTAAACGCCTTTGCATATCCAGCCGCATAGACCGAAATAATCTAAAAATATTAAAACTAAATTGAAAAGTTTCTAATTTTGGATAACAATCATTGATATGCGAAGTGTTAAAAACCACCGGCACCTTGCAAAAACTTGCGATTCTGGATAAAAAAAACAAATATCTAAAAATACGAATATAACAAATATCCGGTTTTTCTTTCTTTAAAAACTTATAAAATCTTACAAATGCCCTAAATTTAGTTTCGCCTTTTTTTGAAAGATAATAAACATTGAAACCATCAGCTTTTCTTTCTTTTTCTTCGCTTAAACCGCGAACGGCAAAATAATATGTTTGATGACCTCTTTTAGCCAAATATTTGGCTAAAAGAAAACATTGAATTTCTGAACCGCCTATAATTTCCTTGGGATAAAAATGATTTACAAAAAAAATTTTCATAATTTCGCATTCTTTTTAACGAAAATAAACAACTCTACTCCATAATATTTCATTCCCGGCAAATAAGTTATTAATTTTCTGATTTTTTGTTTAAAATTGCCCGAAGATTGTTTCAATTCATTATTAAAAACTAAGCTGAAATTTATTTTTTTTAAAAAATTAACAACCTCAAAAGAAGAAACAAGATAAACCAAATCATCATCTTCTTTTTCATAACGGCCTGTAGCATAAAGATAATTATCTTTTAAAACCCTAAAATGGTACAGTCCAAGCAAACGCGCGAAATAATCATATAATCTGAGTAGATAAAATTTAATTCTAAATGAAAACCCTTTGTGACGCAGAGCTGAAGGAAAACAAAACGGAAATTCTAAATTAGGAGAAACTATAATTAAAGAGCCGCCTGTTTTTAAAACTCGCTCCGCTTCAATTAATGTCTCGGCAGGCTTCTTAAAATGCTCAAGACTAAATCGGCATAAAACAACATCAAAATTATTGTTTTCAAAAGGCAGTTCATTTGCCTCGGCAATAAAAAAAGAGACATTTTTTTTATCCAATGTTTTTTGTCTTGCAAGTTGAAGAGCGTAATTAGATACGTCAACGCCCGTGTAAAAAACATTATCTTTTATATCGCGAGATATTTCTGCGGAACCGCAACCGATTTCCAACATTTTCCACCCGTCGGAAAACGCCTCCGCTAAATAATCGCTTATTTTATCATCTTTTAAATCCTTTCCGTTTTTTTCCGATATTCGCGAAATCATTTCATAATACTCTTCTTCCCACAAATCAAAAAAGGATAAAATTTTCTTTGCTCTTTTTTCCCAAGTATATTGTTTGACATCTTGAAATGCTTGATTGGAAATTTTTTCTGCTAAAACTTTGTTTTCCAAAACTTTTTTTATGCCGCGAGCCAAAGCTTGCGGATTATCCGGCTCCACTAAAACCGCATTGCCTTGCCCTGAACTTGTTGAAGGGTCATTCAAGATTTCCCTAATGGAAGGCAAGTCGGACGCCACTATTGGCCTGCGTGACGCCATATACTCAAAAATTTTTAAAGGAGACATATAAAATTTATAATGCGTGAAGCTCGGAAACGGCGCGATTAAAACATCAAATGATTTTAAATATAAAGAAATTAAATTGTGTTTAACGCGGCTTACAAACAACACCCTGTCTTTTAAACCAAGATTTTCCGCCAATTTTTTATAAAACAAAATATCTTCATTGCTTCCGCCGACCAAAACCAAAAAGGCATCGCCGTTAAGAAGTTTTAAAGATTTAAGAGCGACATCCACCCCCTTTTCCATTCCCATTGTTTTTAACATTCCGACATATCCGACTAAAATCTTATTTTTAGACAAATCCAATTTTTGTCTTGCCTCCTCTTTTGAAAAAAAGACGTCTATTTTATTCAAATCAACCGCGTCGGCCGCGACTAAAATTTTTTTTTCAGGAACGCCAATTCCTATTAAATCATCTTTTATAAACTTAGTCAGAACAATTAGCGCGCGGCTTTTTCTCCAGCTTTTTTTATAAATCCAGTTTTTTTTAAAGGGCAAAGAATGTATTTCTAAAACCGCGTTTCGCCAAAAAAAACCTGCGATCTGTTCTCTGGTGTAAAAAATGTCAAATTTTTTTGAAAAAAGATAAATTTTGGCGGAAATTAAAAAACTGATTAACTCAATCCAAAAAGCGATTTTGCCTAAGAATCCGCTTAAAGGAATTAAGTCAATGCAAGGAAGTTTTGTTATTTTAAAAACATTGTCTGTTTCATAATATTCAAACGGGTCGTCTTTTATTTTGTTTAGCCGTTTCGGCACGATTAACTCCACTTCAATTTTTAAATTTTGGGATGAAGTTTTAAACCCTGACGCCCGTGAAAATAAATTTGACGACGCGAACGCCTCGCACATTTTCATTATCTGAATCCCGTGCGCTTTTTCCGTAGGCATTCTTATATTGGCTAAATAAATAATTTTCATATTATTAAACAATAGTCTAATATAATATACTTAAATTATATCAATAAGCGAGGAGAAAGCGAAAATTTATTTTCATTTTCTCCGAGTGTCATTGATATATACCCAAAAATATTTCACAAACCTGTTATATTTGGGTATATAAGCTTTAAACAAGGTATTAAAAACCCCGCTTAGGCGGGGTTAAGATTTAATGACAAAACAACTCTAAATGACAAATTTGTTTGTGAATATTAATGAATACGGCGTAATCCTCCAGAATTTCTTTTATGTTTTCTTCCCGTTTCTCGGCTCTAATTAAACAAGACGCGTAAAAAAGCGAATCTGGATTACCGGCATCCACCCACCATTCTTCTTCATTTTCAAGTAGTTCAAAATCAAGCTGTTTCTTTTCAACATACATATTATTTACATCCGTTATTTCCAACTCGCCTCTGTGTGAAGGAACTAGCCCGTCAAGAATGTCCCAAATTTGCCTGTCATAAATATAAAGTCCAGTTACGGCCAAATTCGTTTCAGATATTTTCGGCTTTTCAACGATTTTTTTTATTCGCAAACCGTTGTCTGTTAAAGAAATGGAGGCAACGCCAAACCTCGTCGGGTCATACACTCTTTTTAAAACAACCATTGCGCCATCTTTTTGATTTCTTCTTTGTAAATTTAAAACAGCCGTTTGTATTATATCTAAACTTTTTTTACCAAAAATGTTATCACCTAAAATAACCGCTATTCTTTCGGAATTCTCAAAATAATCTTTGCAAATTTTTAAGGCGTGGGCAATACCGCCGGCTTCCATTTGTATTTTATAAAATAAATTCAAACCAAAATTTCTGCCATCACCCAAAAGGCTACTAAAGTGCCCTGCGTGTTCAGGTCCTACGACCAAAACAACATCTTTTACCCCTAAATAAGCCATCGCTTTTAAAGAATGAAAAATCATTGGTTCGTCATACAAAGGCAATAAATGCTTGTTTGTGACATTTGTCATTGGTTTAAGACGAGTGCCATAACCGCCAGCCAAAACCGCTCCTTTAATTTTCATCTTATATTCTCCTTATTTTAATGAACTATTTTAACAACAAATTATTCATTTTCTACTTTATATCATTATAAATATCTGCGCAAGGCGCAATCTATTCCAACCTCTCAACATCCTAGGACTCCCACTTGGCTCTCCGAGAGCCAAGTGGGAGTTAAATGTTCAAGGTAACCTTCTTTTTAAGAATGAGTTTCTTTTTATTAGTTTTATCGTTTATAATTTTGGATTTAGAATTTTTAATTTGTTTAGGATTTAGGATTTGAGATTTAGGATTTTTTGTATATAATTCTTCAATCTTCTTTATTGTTGATTTGCCAAAGTATCCGTTTCCTTTTTTTAGATTGTTTGGAATTAATATATCTTCTTTGTATTTTTCTTGAAATTTGATTAATGCTTTTTGAGTTTCTTTGCCAAAGTATCCCGTGATTAGTTCTTTGTTATTCTCAAAAAGTATTTCTTGAAGTTTCTTAACATCTTCTCCTCTCATTCCAAATTTAAGGTTTCGTTTGAAAAAGTTTTTGGATATTTGGAGTTTGCTTGCCCTTCGTAGCTTTAGCGAAGAAGGGGAGATTTGCTCTTGAACTTCTTTTTGAAGTTCAAGAGAGTTTTTTCCTTCCAATGTTTTTATTGTTGTAGTCGCGGGAGAAGAGTAATTAGGGACTCTGTCTATTGTAAATATTGAATAGAGATAGGTTGCGTTGTTTTTTAGTTTTACGTCCACGAATTCATTGTCTTTTCCTTCATAAACTATTTCTCCGTCTTTAGTTGAAGTGGCGTGAGTCGTGGTTGCAAATTGCATTAACTTTCTGACTACTATGGTACGGACCCAATCGGGATGGGGCGCACTTGAGCTTGCTTGTCCTGAGATTGTTGAAGAAATTGAAGGGTTTTGCCAGGTAAGACGGGATTGTTTGTCCGCTCCCGTTGATTGCAGTTCCGTGATTTGAGGAGGAGGTGTTGTGTCGGAGAGGATGTAGGAGGAGCCTCCTTGTCCTCCGTAGCCTTGCGCGGAGGAGGGCGCCGCTCCACTAGAAGAA
>CAZCIQ010000017.1:0-18697 GCA_964499175.1 uncultured Candidatus Saccharibacteria bacterium
TTGATTTTGCCGACTCGCCGAGCTTAGCTTTGGATCTCATTTGATAATGATAAACCGTTGCCGGCTGAAGATTTTCAAGCTTCACAGTATGTTCTTTAACCAATTCCTCCGAATCTCCAACTTGAGTCGTGTAGGACTCAAGTTGAGTCGGGCTGTAGGCGCTGTCCATCGCGTACGCCACAATGCTATTCGCTTCTTTATTTGTTTTCCATTTTATCACGGCGTAATTTGAACCTATTTCAATTTGAGGCTCCGCGGACATAATCGGCGGCGGCACGATTTTTGAAAGCTCTTCCAATGATTCATTGGTTTCCGTTATTAACTGCTCCGTTTCAGAAACCGTAAGCGTGTTTGAAAAACCAAGTAGAGTTTCCTTAAATTTAGCGGCTAAATTTTTTACGATTTCTTCAGGATTTTGCGCTTTCTCTTTTTCCAATTTTTCAGCTTCACCTTTGCCTTTTTCTTCCGCGCGTTCGGCTTTTAATTTCTCCAGCTCCTCCCTCAGCTTATCATAAGAATCTTTTGAAACGCTCTTTGTCTTCAAATCATCAAGCTCTTTCCTTATCACGGCTAAATCGTCTTTTGATATGTCCGGCCTTGTTTCCAGAGTTTTAATAAGTTTTTCCAGTTTTTCTTTTTGTTCAACCTCGCTTAAATATTGGAAGGTTGAAACTCCGCCTCCTCCGGCGTATTGAGAAGCCTCGGATCTTCCTATTTGCTGTTCTAAAGTTGTAAATGTTTTTTCGGTTGAAGAAGCCGTGTTTCCCGAGCCGTCCGTTGAGCCTACTCTGTAATAATAAGTTTTTGAAGCGGTAAGTCCCGTTAGCTTTATGGCGTGAGAAGAATCAAGGCTTGAGTTTAAAGAAGAAATTGTTGTGTAAGTTCCGGCAGTCGTTCCGTATTCAATTTGAGATGTGGCTCCTTCGTTCGTGTCCCAGGAAATCACGGAAACAGTGTCTGTCGTGGAAGTTGCGGTAACATTAGAAATAGTCGGAGCGGTTGAATCCTGCGAAGTTGTAAAGTCAAAATATTTTGTTTCGCCATTTACAACATTATAATCATAAGCCCAGTTGCCATCATTGTCCTGCGATTTTACATAAAAATAATATTTAGTGCCGCGCTCAAGCCCTGTTAAATTAACTGTTCGCGTTAAATCTTTTGTTCCCCAGCCGGCTTCATAACCAGAAGGAGGGCTGGACGACGCGTAGACAACATAGCCCGAAGCCGCGATATTTGTGTTCCACGTAATTGAAGCCGCGACATCAGAAACATCGGTAATAGACACTCCGGAGACAGAAGGTCCCGAGTTTGTGGTAAAAGTGTATCCGGTGGAAGAAGCTGTATTATTATACGGGTCTGTTGACTGCACATAATAACCGTATGCGGTGTTTGGAGACAACCCTCTTAAGACAACCGAATGCGATGAAACATAACTTGCCACTCCTTGCGTAGAGTAATTAGATGAACATGGAGCCGGAGAGCAATATCCTACTGTTGAATTCGCGAGTTTGTTATTGTTGGCCGCGTCTTTAGTGGTCCATGTTATTGTAACGTTTTGAGTTGTGGCGCTGGAAGACAGCACGGAAGAAATTACAGGCGTGTCTTCCGGACTTCCTCCGCCGCCTTCTCCGGCGTCTTCAGTTCCATTTGCTATTGCTTGTTTTGCCGAGGTAAAATATGAACCATTGCCTAACGAATCCATTGCCGAGACTTTATAATAATAAGTGGAACTCGCGGTAAGATTTTGGTCAAGATAATAATTAACCGCGCTATCGGTTATAGTGGTAAGCAAACTATATGAAGTTCCGCCATCAGTTGAACGATAAATACGATAAGAACCAAAGGAACCAATTGTTGAAACTTTCCAGGCGAGAAACAACCTAAATTCCAGCGATCCTAAATTTGATGTGTCTTGGACTATAAAATTAGACGGAGTTTCCGGAGTCGTGACAGAATAAATTGAAGTTGTGTTTCCGTAAGCGTCCTGAAACTGGGCATAGACAGTGTCGGGGTCTGTTTGTAAAGACGTTGTCGTGGAATTTGCGTAAGTTATCCAAGCTCCAACATCTGATAAATTGGAAGCAAGTCCTACCTTCATATTAAATGAAGAATCGTCTGTTGTGGATAGAATGATTGAAGCGGGAGTGGTGGTGGCTCGGACAAACATTGTAGTGAAAGTCGGAGCTTTGGTGTCTAAAGAGAATAAGGCGGAAACAGTTGAAGTTGAATTGTTTGCCGCTTCTCCGTCGTCTATGGTAGCTCGAAGTTGCATTGTGCCATTATAGTATTTGCTTTGCAGAGCTATAACGCTGGAAGGAGTGAAAGTGAATGAATATGTTGAATAGATTGTGCAGTTATCGGTACATCCTCCGCTCACATCCACCGCTTTAGATGTTGTGGCAAGAGCTGAAAGTCCGCCTGTGATTGTTGCCCAGTTTAAACCGCTGTCAACGGAATATTCAAATGAGGGTGAGACATATCCCGCTCCGGGAGAACTATTGGTGCTTTGCGGGCTGTCTGTGTCGCGGATTTTGTAAGATATTGAATATGCGCCGTCTGAACCTTGTGAAGATACAGTAATTCCATGAGTTCCGTAAGTTGTGTCAAATTCCGGTTTGCCGTTCACGACATAGGTGATTGTGATGTCTGAAACGGTTGGAGTATTTGCTCCCGTGGAAGTCATAGTAATTTTGTACTGCATCCATCTGTCGTCTTGCACTGAAGGGGTTGCTCCCGAAGATTTTAAGGTGTGGGTTACGGGGAGTGAAACATTGGAAGATGTGGCGGTAAAGTAATAGCCTCCGTTGCAGTTGGCTGAAGTGTCTTCATAACCGCACCAGTTGTGCCAGGATAGGTCGGAGGACGTGGTGGCTGTGCGCATTTGAAATTTTACGTTCGTGCCTTCTGGAGTTGTGGTGGACCAAGTGATTTTGCTTATCAGATTCGCGGCCGAGCCGGTGTCATACGCGGAAGACGTGAGGGTTTGAGCTGTAGTGATATACCCAATTGTGGAAGACACCCACTCATCCGCGCCGATGTCCCAGGATGCGCCGTAGGGGCGGATGTTTGCGTCAATGTCGGTGGTGAAGGTGGAAATAGTAGTTCCCGCGTCTTTGGCAATGGATGCGGGCAGGATATGAAAGTCTTCCATTCCCGCGGCGGTGGAGACAAAGGCTATATTGGAAAGAGTTTGGCTGGTGAGAGATCCTACGCCAGAAGCAGTAGTATCAGAAGAAATATTATTACTGTATTGAATATTTGAAGTATTATCAATGTCAAACGCCTCCGTTCCGCCAGTGCCATTATTAGTAACATTCATGATAATATTATTTTTTATAACAGCTGAAGTTGTGTTAGCAAGAATTATACCTTCTACTTCGCTAGTATTTGTATTGCCAGTAAGATTGTATAATACATTATTATAATAAACATTAGAAACCTCAAAGCCACCATTGGAAATTCCACGCACAATATTAGTAGGTGCTGCAATATTATATATAATATTGTTGTATATTGTACTACTGGGACCATACCTCTCAATTGCTTTTATGTAACCAGAATTGTTAAAATTATGGATAATAAGATTATTGAGTGTAAAACCACCAGTAATATTATAAACCCTTAAAGCATCGCCGCTATTGTTTAAACTCTTATCATTACCGTCAATTTCTAACCATTCTATTCTCGTAAAGGCATCCGTAACATCAATAAAATTACCTGTCATATTACCGCTTAATTGTATTTTCATTCCTGAATTAGCATTCCCTTGGTGCCGACTTGAAGGCGATGCCGTGAAATGCATATAGTGAGTTGAGTTCACGGTTGAACCTGCTATCGTAAGTATATTTGCTGCCGCGGTGAAAGTAGAATCATTATACGCCTCGCCTCTTTCAATGGTGCCGCTGGCGGTCAAAATCGTGGAAAGCGTGGCTGTTGAACCGCTTGTGCCGGTCAAGGTGTCTCCGGCCACAAACGCGGTGCCGTTCACTTTGTCAATAGTCATATAGGTTTCAGAAGCCGATGGCGTATCTTGTTCTTTAATGTAGGTTCCGGTCGCGCCCGATGTGCCGGTAATGGTTTCTCCTTCGGTAAAGGCGCCGGTTTGACTTGCGGTCTTAAACACATTTCTGGTGGTAAGCACGCCATCGCGCGCCGCTTCCCAATTAGAAAGGGTTGAAAAGTTTCTTGATGCCGTGCCAATGGAATGGACTTTCACCAAGGTCGCGCCCACATCGTCGGCGCCGATGTCCCAGGTGCCGGAGCGGGTGTCTTGGTCTATGTCAGTTGAGAAGGCAAGGTTGGCGTCCGCGCTTAAATCCGCGCCGGCATTCATTGCCGGATTACCCGTGCCGTCGCGAAATTCAAGATGAAAATCCTTGTTGGTGGCGTCAACAAAGGGGACGGCGGTATTTCGTAAGGTTGTGTTGGGTGAAGTAGCGTCTTGAGAGATGTTGTTAGCGGATGAAGCGCCAAAAGTGCCTGAATAATCGGTTGTGTTTCCATTGGCGATGTTGTTTTTGATAGTAACTAATGAAGAAACGGTGGTCCTTATCCCGTAATAACAGTTATATACCGTGTTTGAATATATAAAAATACTGCCACCCGTAGAACTATCTGCAGACACACAGGAGGTGCCGCTTGAAATAGGAAAGTCGTACACAATATTGTTCCATATTTTCACGTTAGTCCGCAAAGCGCTAGTTCCCTGCAAAAATATACCTTTTGCGTCCGAAGCGCTTCCATTTTTAATTATATTATTTGATATGCTCATGCCGTCTGTGCCATAACTTGTTCCCATAAGAATCGCTATTTTACTGCCAGAGACGCCTAAAACTTCAATTTGTAAACCGTCAATTTTAAAATTTTGTATTCGTATATCAATCACAGCGATCCCGTTGCCGACAGTCTCACTAAGTCTATACCTATTATTATCCCATGTTCCCCTATGTCGTTCGCTTAAAGGTACATAGATCTCCGGATAATGCGCGGAGTCAGTGGTCCAGCCGTTAATAATAACCGCGGTGGTATCTGCGCTTCCATCGTAATACGGCAGTCCTCTTTCAATCGCGTTTCTGCCCGTTGAGGTTAAATCTCCCTGCCTTCCCGCTTCCCATAGAGAAATACTGGCATACCACCTTCCCACTGTGCCTGTCCCGCTTGCCGCGGGCGAGCCGCCGTTGCCTTCGGAATCAATCACAATCAGTTTGTCCACCGAGTCAAAGACCGAGAGAATCTTCCAGGACTTGTTTGCCGAATCCTTGAATTTGTCGTTTTTGAATATTCTTGAGAAATTGGGCGATCCGGAAAAAGAAACGGTCCAGGTGCCGTTGGAGTTGTCGGTAACGCCGGTAACCGTAGGAGTGAGATTAGTCAGCGCGCCGATGGTGTATTCGTTGACAGTGGCAATTTGAGAAAGCTGCAAATCCGCTCCGCTGTTTGCGAGATTAAGGTTTGCGTCTTTTGCCGAATACTCTGTCCAGCCGCTTTGATTGCTCGCATGACTCGCATTATTCGCGGTCGCTCCCCCGCTCCAATCGGTTTGCGTAAAGGTGTATGTGGCCGCTTTTATCGCTTTATAAGGAAAACTGATAAAGTTTATTGCAAGAGCAATCACAAACATAACTGCAAGTATACCTGTTGCGGATAAAAATCTTACTCTTTTTTGATAATTTTTATATCCCGTATAAGAGTATGCGCACTCGGCGTAATTACTTTGATTTATTAAAGATGAAAAAGACCTTGATGAATCAAAAAAAACAAGAATAAAAAATTTGCGCAGAATTTCTTTAAATTCCGAAAAAAACTTCTTAAAAACAAAAAAGGATTTTTTAAGAGGAAAAAGAGAAATTAAAAGTTCGTAAAAGAAAATTTTAAGTTTGAGAAAAAAATAAAGCCTGGCGGGATTTTGTTCAATCTTTTGTTTTAACCTTATTTTGACATCATTTAATTTAGACTGAAGAATATTAATCATCTTTTAATGTAAAACGGTGGTTTAAAATTTTCAATTTCTAATTTCTAATTTTCATTAAATTTCTAATTTTTTAATTTTTAAACTTCACGCCATCTATCGTGTTTGTTATTTTTTGAAAAATCAAATGAAATTCATGCGCTTCTTTCCAAAAAATTCTCGTTTTTTCTTTTAAATCGGGGTGGTAAACAGATAATATTCTTAACCAGTACTTTGTTTCATTTGCTTCTTTCTTGCAAATATAAATTTTATTTCTAAAATCCCTTTTTGAACTTGAAGCATTTGCTTCAGAATAATTAGCGCCAATTGAAGTCGCGGCTCTTACTAATTGCGTAATAATATTTCTATTAATATCGTCTCTTTTTACGATTTTTATAAATTCTATGATATTTTCAGAAAATTTCGCGGTTCTTTCTTCTAAATCGTATTCTTTACTCCTGTTGTTTGAAAATTCTTTCATTAAGAATTTAATAAAAATTAGAAATTGAAAATTAGAAATTATTTAAAATTCATTGAAAATTGGAAACTGTAAATTATCTATGCCTATTCTCCCTTAATATCCACTTTTTCTTCCTTTCTTTTATCAAGTTTCAGCATTTTTATCGTGAGAACGCCATTTTTAAGAATCGCTTCAACTTTATCAATATCCACTCCAGCTGGAAGAGGTATTTTTCTTGCAAAACTTCCCCAGTAAAGCTCTTGATAATAATATCCATCACTTAAATTATCATCCGGCCTTTCCCGCTTTCCTCTGATATTTATCGTGTCTTGGGTCACCGATACATCAATGTCGTCAAGCAGGCTGCCAGCGACAAACGCCTTCACAACAATAAACGACCCGCTTGAAAAAACTTCAACCGCGAGCCCGCCTCCTTTTTCATCATCCTGCTTTTGTTTTTTTGTCGCTCCTTTCGCAACCGAATCTTTTTTGGAATCGTTTTTCTCTAAAACAGGTTTTTCCGGCGGGTCTTTTTGTGTTTCGTTTTGACCGCCGCTCGCCGAATCATTAAAAAAAGAAATTTCATCATTCATATTGTTGTCATTGTTGTCATTGTTCATATAAATTTATTTTAATAAATAAATAGTTTATTAGCAAACAAAGTTTTCCACAGAGAGGCTAATAATGGCAATTTAACAATTATTTGATTTTTAAATCAAAATATCTACGCTTTAAATATGAAAACATATGCCTTTATTGATGCCTCAAATCTTTTTTATGGCGGTGAAAAAAGTTTAGGCTGGAAAATTGATTACCAAAGACTCATACAGTATCTCAAAAATAAATATGGCGTAAACCAAACTTTTTATTTTGGCGGCATTGAAACGCATAATTTTAAATATAATTATCAAACTGATGAAACAGTTCCTCTAAAGGCTGTGGAAAAACACCTATTTAGTTTGCTTCAAAATAAAAACAAAAAAATAAATGAAGCTCAATTGCTTCTTATTGGACGACACCTCCAAAGAACGAGATTTTATCTACAACTCAATAAATTTGGCTATAAACTATTCCTTAAACCGGTAAAGTTGTACGAACAAGATGATGGCACGACAAAGCGAAAAGCGAATTGCGATGTTGATATGGCATTTCATCTTATGAAAGAAAGTGATAATTTTGACCGAATAATTGTGTTATCTGGCGACGGAGATTTTTTGCCTGTCTTAAAATACCTCAAAAAAAAGAGAAAAAAAGTGATCATACTAGGTAGAGGCGAAAGAACAGCTAAAGAAATAAGGCAATTTGCTGGCTCTAATTTTAGGGATTTTGAATATTTGAGAGAACTGCTGAAAATGTGAAAAGCACCCATATAGGATGCTTTTCAAGTTTAGTAAATTTAGTATAGCAAGTAATTATTAAAAGTCAAATTTACATACAGTTAACCTTATTTGGCAAAATTTGATTATAATAAAAAAATTGAAATAAATATAAATTTATATGAACACCGCTAATTTTCGGCAAAAAATTAAAAGAATTTTAATAATCGTTTTTATTTCTTTAATTATCGCCGTTCCGATAAGGTATTTTGTCGTTCAGCCGTTTTTAGTTGATGGCATTTCAATGGAGCCGTCTTTTTCAAATAAAGATTTTTTAATTATTGACAAAATTTCTTATTTTTTTAAGAAACCCGCAAGAAGAGATGTGGTGGTTTTTTTACCGAATTCAAAAAAAGAGCTTTTTGTTAAAAGAATAGCCGGCTTACCCGAAGAAACATTGCAAATTAAAGACGGCAGTATTTTCATCTATGATAAAAAACAAGATCAATGGATTCGCCTCTCAGAAAAATATCTTCCGCAAGGCGCAAAGACATATCCTGATTTAAAAATCACACTAGGCAAAAATGAATATTTTGTTTTTGGAGACAACAGAGAAAAAAGCATTGATTCGCGCGATTTCGGCCCAATATCTTTAAAACAAATAATCGGCAAAGTCTTTTTAAGATTATGGCCGATTAATTTAGAAATTAGAAATTGAAAATTAGAAATTATTTTTACTTGTATCTCAACGCCCGCAAAGGATCAATTTTTGAAGCTTTCTTAGCGGGCCAGAAACCGGTAAAAAATCCTATCGCGATAGGAAAAACAACTAAAGTAATGACAAACCATAGAGGCTGATAAAATAAATTTATAGCTTTGCCCCCCAAACTTTTCGCTAAAATATTAAATCCTAAATTTATCAAAGTTTGAAAAATTATACCTATTAAGAGCCCTCCCACGCCTCCCGCGGTCGCTATAAGAAGAGATTCCGTTAAAAATAATTTTCTTATATCTTTATTTGTGGCGCCAACCGCTTTCATAATGCCTATTTCATTAATGCGTTCCAAAAGAGTAATGGTCATAGTGTTAATCATACCTATAGCCGAAACCATAAGAGCCACGGCTCCAAAAATACCCAACACGATTTGAATAGCTTTAAAAACCTTGTTTGCTTGTTTTACCATCGCGGATAAAGAAGAAGAAAGAAATCCGGCGTTTAAAATTTTTTCCTGAACCGGATCTATATAATCGCTTTTTGAAACTTTTATTTTCGCTTCCCTATAAGAAATGTTTTTTAAATTTTTAACGAAATTAATGTTTAAATAAAGATAGCTTGTGGTGGGGTCGTCTATCACCCCCGCTATTTTAAACGGCTTTTCCAAAGGCATAAGCTCAATTGTCCCCGCTTCTCCGTTTTCCTCCTTAGAAATAAATAAAGTAAGTTTTACTTCTTTGCCTAAAATGTCTTTATATTCTTTTATAACCAAACTTTCCATTAGCGCCGAGGAAATCACGACTGAATAAGGATCGTTGTCTTTTAAAATATCTCCGGCTTTTGCTTTAAGCGCCGAAAGGCGAAAATACGAAGGAGGAACGGCATACGTGAAAACATTGCTTGTAATGTCGTGGAAAGCCAATTCTGAAGAAAAAACCGCCATAGGACTTATCTCGGAAACTCCATTGAAATCAGAAATTTCATCAAGCCTTTCCGGGGTAAGTTTTACGCTTTCCGAAGGCACTACGCTTAAACTTAGAAGAGCGTCCGAAGAAATCAATTGTTTTATTAAAATATTTTGAAGGCCGTATCCCAAAGATATTAAAACAAAAATCGCCCCAAACCCGACGCTCACTCCCAAAGATGTCAAAATAGTGCGAGACGCTCTGTTTCTAAATGAACGAGACGATAAATACAGCAAATCAAGCCAACCTAGTTTCCCTTTTTCCTTTTGCAGAGCCGATTCAGCGATATATAACGGAGCGCTTTCTTTATCCGACAAAATCACTTGCGCCTCTCTCCGTTTTGTTTGTTCGGCTTTAACGCGCCCTTCTATTTCCGAAAAAACATCGTCAATATCTCTTTCTTTAAATCCGGCGCTTATAAGCTGTTCTATTATTTGATCTTTAAAATATCCCTGATTCAGTAAACTTTTTACATACTTTTTAAGAGGCCTTCTTGAACTGAAATTTTTTAGTTTGGAAATAATATTTAAAATAATTGAATTTATTTTTGAATACATATAATTTACGACGACACCAAATATTTATCAACGCTTTCTCTTATTTTTATGTGCCTTACATTTGCCGGCTCTTCGCTTGTATCCAAGCTTTCTCCAACCGAAATTGGTTTTTGCGTTTCTATCCTTATAATTTCTCCGTCTTTCATATAGATAATTTTTTCGGCGTATTTAAGATAAAGAGCTTCGTGGGTCACCATAATGATTGTCTTTCCTTCAATTTGGTTTAATTCCTTTAAAATTTTCATAACTTCAATCGCCGATTTGGAATCAAGGTTACCGAGAGGCTCGTCCGCCAAAACGATTAAAGGCTCGTTTATCAAAGCTCTCGCTATTGCCACTCTTTGCTGTTGACCGCCCGAAAGAAGCTGAGGAAGACGGAAGGCAAGAGCCAAAATGCCGAATCTTGCCAAAAGTTTTTTGGCTTTTCTTACTCTTGTAATTCTTCCTCCGCCGTTAAAAATTTGCGGCAAAACGACATTTATTAAAACATTTAAAGAGGGAATGAGGTTAAACGCCTGAAAAATTAAACCGACTTTATCCCTTCTGAATTCGGCCAGTTTAATTGGATTTAATTTCTTTATGTCTTCTTCGCCGACTAAAATATCACCCTCAAAATTGCTTTCCATTCCTGAAATCGTGTAAAGCAAAGTTGATTTTCCGCAACCGGAAGGCCCGAAAATTATCACGAACTCACGAGGATTTATTTCCACATTTATGTTATTTAAAGCCCGAGTTTCCGAGGGCAAACTCTTATCATAAATAACAGACAGATTTGTTATTTTAATAATAGGTTCCATATTTAAAATCAAAAACAAAAAATCCAAAAATATAACCAAAAACCAAAAACCATTTTCATTAAACTTTTTATTTTTTATTTGTAATTTTGTGTTTTGGCTTTTAAGTTTTTGGTTTTGATAAAATCATTTTACTTTAAGAATTTCTTTTATTTTTTCCGCCACTTGCGCCGGCGTTTTATTAACTTTAATCATATAATACTCCGCCCCAAGACTCTCAGCCGTTTTTTTGTCTTCATCATTTGAAAGATTTGTAAGCATTACTACCGGAACGGCTTTTGTTTCTTCATTGCTTTTTACTTGCTTTAAAACGCTAAAACCGTCTCCTCCGGGCATCACTACATCCAAAAGTATCAAATCAGGCTTATAAATTCCTATTAATTTCGCGCCCTCTTTTCCGTTATTGGCGGTAAATATATTAAAACCTTCTTCTTGCAATTTTTCTCCGTAAAGATCCGTTATCCATTTGTCGTCATCTATTAAAATAATTGTTTTCTTTTTCATATTTTCTCTTTTAATTTAAACTTCTTTATTAGAATTATTTTTGTCGGCTCCATAAACGGAAGACTCCGCTTCCGCTTTGGAAACCGCAGAAGTCGACCAAAAACTTAAAACGGAAATAATAATTCCCGTTATTACCAATAAAATCCGGCTTAAAGAAGCCGGCAGTCCCAAAAATCCCAAGAGCACCACCCATAACCCCAAAAATCCATTAATAAAATTTTGCCACATTTTTTAATATTTGATTTTAATTTTTTAATTAATTCCGACCCTTTAATATTACCACATATTTAAAAAGTTGAAAAATTTTTTATCCACATCAAAAATGTGTATAATAAATTTAATGAACAAAAAAATTATTATATTGTGTTTAATTATCGCTATTGCCGCTTTTTTTCGTTTTTGGCAAATTCAAAACATTCCGCCGGGCCTTTATCCCGACGAAGCAATGAACGGAAATAACGCGCTGGAAGCGATTGAAAAAGGGGATTTTAAAATTTTTTATCCGGAAAATAACGGCAGAGAAGGTTTATTTATAAATATCCAGGCGGCTTCAGTTGCTATTTTTGGAAATAAACCGTGGGCATTACGGCTGGTTTCATCGGCATTTGGAGTTTTAACAGTTTTAGGGGTTTATTTTTTGACGAAAGAACTGTTTAATTTTAAAAATCCTAAATCCAAAATTCAATCCCGCCTTGGCAGGACAAATTTTCAAAATTCAAAACAAAATAGCCTTCGTTTTAGCCGTTTGAAATTTGGTAATTGGAATTTATTTGAAAATTGGGATTTGGGATTTGGGATTTTTCGTCGCGAAAAAATAGCTTTAATTTCTTGCTATTTTCTCGCGACGAGCCTTTGGCATATAAATTTTTCACGCATCGGTTTCAGAGCTATAATGGCGCCATTTTTTCTAGTGTGGGGATTATATTTTCTTTTAAAATCTTTAAATTTTATTAATTTTGAAAATTGTGAAATTAAAAATTCATTGAAAATTATAAATTGTAAATTGAAAATTGCTTTCTTTTCTATAATATCAGGATTAGTGTATGGTCTCGGATTCCATTCCTATATTGCCTATCGCGCGACTCCAGTTTTAATAATTTTAATTTTCGCTTATTTTTGGTTTAAACAAAAAGAAAACAGGCGTAAAATTATTTTTAACGGTTTTTTCTTTATTTTTTCTTTTTTTATCGTTATTTCTCCTTTACTATTTTATTTTTATCAAAATCCTGCCGATTTTTTGGGAAGAACATCGCAAATTTCAGTTTTTTCAAGTGAAAATCCAATTAAAGATTTAGCTTTAAATACCGTAAAAACATTTGGCATGTTTTGGTATCAAGGAGATTATAATTGGAGACATAATTTTTCAGGAAGACCGGAACTTTTTTGGCCAATAGGAATATTGTTTGGGTTAGGAATTTTAATGTGTATATATAGAATTTTAAATCCCAATATCAAAAACCCAATGTCAAATAAAATCCCAAGTTCCAATGACCAAAAAACAAATAATTTAAGGCTTAGAAATTTTGATTTTATTGGAAATTGCCCGCCCGCCGCAACTTCAGTGAAGGTGGGGAAATTGGGATTTGGGATTTTTGATAGAGATATTCTTCCCGAATTATTATTGTTATTTTGGTTAATAATCGGTTTAGCGCCTGTTATTGTGTCTAACGAAGGCATTCCCCACGCTCTTAGGGCAATAATAATAATACCGGCCGTAATGATAATATCGGCTGTAGGCCTTGAAGCTATAATAAAAAAAGTTGGGAATTTAATAGAAAAATGGGAAACAAATTACGCCGAACGCGCGCTTCAAATACAAAGAATAAAAAAAGAATTGTTTATTTTATTAATCTTATTTTTTATTTCAACAGGAATTTATTCTTTTGACACCTATTTTTTAAGATGGGCCGGAAATCCAAATGTAGCCGACGCTTTTAGTGAGAATTACGCCGATATTGGAAATTATCTCAATTCACTGCCGAAAGACCTTGCAAAATATGTGGTGGTAAACGCAAACGACACAAATGTTCGAGGAATGCCAATGCCAACGCAAACAATAATGTTTATAACAAAGACATTTTTACCGCAGTGGCAAAAAGAGAAAAATATAAGTTACATTTTGCCGGAAAATATTGAAAAAATAAATTGCGCAAGTTCATGCGTTATCACGACGCTTGAAAACGATTCGCTTTTAAGAAAAAAAGTTAAAGACATAATTCCCGGCCTTACAATTAAATCACAGTCTTCCTTCATAACGCTTGAGAAATAAATAAAAAATCAACTACCCATTATTTTTAAGGCTTCTTTTAATCTGTTTTCCACTCCGTTTGATTCCTTTGAAACTTTATTTAAAGCTTCCCTTATTTTTCTAGGCTCATAACCCAAAGACTTTAAGGCTTCAAAAACGTCTTCATCTTCTTTAAATTGAAACTGAGTTCCCCCTTTCGCGCCCATTTTATCTCTTAATTCAAGCACCACTTTTTCCGCTATTTTTCTTCCTATACCAGAAACCCTTGTTAAATAAGCCGTTTCTCCGCTTGCTATAGCGTTTTTTAAAACATCAACCGGCGCGACATTTAAAATCGCAAGCGCCGATTTCGGACCTACACCGGAAATTTTTATCAAACTCTCAAAAAAATCCAATTCAGCGTAATTTTCAAATCCATACAATTCATCGCTGTCTTCGCGTTTATAAAAACGGCTCCATAAAAACAATCCCGAGTCCTCAGAGTTGTTTTTATCCTTCAAAGAAACGGTTTTTAAAAATTCAAGAGGCAAAAAAACTTTATGGCCGACTCCGGAGGCATCCTCCAAAATTATAAAATTTTCTCCCGTAAAAATTACTTTTCCTCTAAGTGAGCTTATCATTGTTTTTAATAATAAATCGTCCGCCGTATTTTATCAACTAAAAATTAGTGGATTTTTTTATTTATTGTTATATTATAAATTGTAAACAGCACTTTAATAATTTAAAAAAATTTTCAGAAAAATACGCGAATCAGAAAAACTACTCTTAAAGGAGAAAAAATGCCTTCTATTATTGAATATGTTCTTATCGGCATCGCTATACTTATATTATTAGGAATTTTAGAAGACCCGGGATCATCGTTAATCGTATTTTGCTTAATCATATTATTTATTTGGGTAGTAGCGCCATTATTATTGGTTGGAATAATGATGATATTGACAGTTTTGGCAAATGTTATTTTAAGCTAAAAAATTTTTGCTTGTTTTTTTATTTTGTATTTTATAAAATGAAAATGGAGGCACATTTAAATATCATATCAAACAATCATCCAAGAGAAGGAAGACGGCGATGAAAAGAAAAACGGTATTTATTTTGGCATTAACTCTTGTATTTTCTTTATTTTATTACAATATATCTTATTCTAAAAATTTTGTTGATATCATAAAAGATTATGAAAAAATAGTTATTGACGTTGAAACCGTAAAAAAGAACCCCGCGCAGACTTCTTCAAAAACAGGAGAAAAATGGGGCGGATCTGGTTTTATTATCGCGATAGAAAACGGATTTGCCTGGATTTTAACCAATAATCATGTGATTCACAGCGACATAGACGAGGAAAATTCGACGGAAGAAATAAAAATGATGGAAAATAAAGCTGAATATTCTTATTGGATAACCAGAATGAATATAAAAATGAAAGCTGAGTTTGTAAGCTCAAATAAATATTTTGATATCGGTCTGCTCAAAATACCCGCTCTCTACTTAGAAAAAAATGCTCCGGTTGCCTTTTTAGGAGATTCGGACAAGATGCTTCCCGGCGACGGAGTCATAGCCATAGGCAATCCTTATAATTTAGATAATACGGCGACTGCCGGAATTATAAGCCAAATACACAGGCACTTGCCAAGCGGAATATCGGGAATGCCAAATTTTGTGGGAGGAGATTTGATTCAAATGGACGCTCCTATAAATCCGGGAAATTCAGGAGGTCCTTTGATTAACTCTCAAGGAGAAGTGGTGGGCATAAATTTTGCCGGAGGCGGAGACAACTTAGGATTCGCCATTCCAATTAATTACGCCAAAAGATTCTTAAACAGAATGAAAAAAGAGCCGTATATAAAAAGAGGTGAATTGGGAATTAAAGTCCTTCAGCAAAAGATAAAAAAATCTTTTAATTTGCAAGATGTGAACGATTTGGAAGACTTGGACGAATGGACTGGAATTTCTGACATTAAGACGCTCGTAATAATGAATATACTCACTGAAAGCGAAGATTACGGAGTACTCATTACAAAAATAGAAAAAGATTCGCCCGCGGAACGGATCGGCCTTAAAAGGGGCGACATTATAAAAAAATTTGGAGATAAAGAAATTAAAAAATGGCAAGATTTTGTAATTGCCGTGCTTGATGCTTCGCTCGGTCAAAAAGTTTCTATTGAAATAACGAGATGTTTCCCCGACATCTCAAAAAAGTTAGAATTTCAAATAGAAATAGCAGATAAACAAAAAACGAACCATCAATAATTGGACGTCCGACGTCCAAAAATAATTAGAAAAATATTCCGGCGCGCTTTGCCGGAATTTTATTATCAAGCGAGCGAGAGAAATAGGAAAACGAAGTTTTCACATTTCCGAGCCGTGAAGATAACAAAAGCATTTATTATCAAGCGAGCGAGAGAAATAGTCCCGCTAAGCGGGAACATTTCCGAGCCGCGAAGAAAACAAAAGCATTTATTTATGTTATTATCTATAAATGACGCTTCTTCAAAACAAAAAAGCTTTTTTTGATTATGAAATAATTGAAAAATTTGACGCCGGAATAAAACTTCTGGGACAAGAAGTTAAGTCTTTAAGAAATAAAAAAGGATCGCTCTTGGGAAGCAGGGTCCTTGTGCGAGGCGGGGAAACGTTTGTCGTTGGCTTTGAAATAAATCCATACCAACCTTTAAACACTCCGAAAGATTACGATCCTCAAAGAACAAAAAAACTTCTTCTTCGCAAAAAAGAAATTAATTATTTAATCGGGAAAACAAATGAAAAAGGCTTGACTTTAATACCTCTTAGAGTGTATATTAAAAACAACCTCATAAAAGTTGAGTTTGCTGTTGTGAAAGGTCTTAAAAAACACGACAAAAGGGAAAAAATAAAAGAAAAAGAGGCAAAAAGAAAAATAGAAAGAACATTAAAATGGGGGTGACCGGCTTTGAGCGGTAAAATTAGTTAAAACAGGCAAGTTGAGTAAGGCGTCTCAAAAAAATGCCAAAAAAATAAGTGCAAACTTATTCACAAAAGTTAAATCAGCTGCAGCGAATTTCGCAAACAGCTTTAATTTAACTCCTGTTTACGCCTAAAAATAAGGCATAAACCGTTGACTTTGCTTCTGGCTTGCGGAAGCAAAAATCAACGCTATAAATCGCAAGCCTGTTAAGCCAGATTTTCCAATATCTTTCTTAACATAAAATAATTGGAAAAAAGCCGAAAAATTTTTCCTAATTTTAATTTACGGCTTTTCCGCCACGGCGGAATAAATTAGGATAAACTTGTAGATTGTTTTGATATATTTATCGCGACGCGGGTTCGATTCCCGCCATCTCCACTTCTTCGCTCCTTTGCTTCGCTACGGAGCTACGAAGTGCACGGCACTTTTAAATACAATGATATAATTTTAGGAGGCGAAGAAGTGTCCTGCGTAGCTTCAAGCGAAGTAGGGCTTCAATAATGTATTTTGTATATATAATTAAAAGCCAAAAAGATTATAGTTATTATACAGGAATAACAACTAATTTAAAAAGGCGTTTATTAGAACATAATAGCGGATTATCAATCTATTCTTCTTCGAAACGTCCTTTTAAATTAAATTGGTATTGTGTTTTTAAAAATAAGAAAAAAGCATTTGCTTTTGAAAAATATTTAAAATCAAGTTCTGGAATTGCATTTAGAAATAAACATTTTTTATAACCTTAATTAACATTCTGAAAAAAAACACAAGAATTAACAATCAAATAAAAGCGCAGAAAGTAAGAGTCATTGAAGACAATGGAAATAATTTAGGCGTTTTAGATATTCAAGAAGCGCTGAACATTGCAAAAGAAAAACAAACCGATTTGATAGAAATATCGCCCACGGCAATGCCGCCGGTATGCAAATTAATGGACTACGGAAAATTTATTTACATAGAAACAAGAAAGAAGAAAAAAACCAAAACAATTCACCAGACAACAATAAGAGAAATAAGAATAAGCCTTGGAATCTCAAAACACGATTTAGAAGTAAAAGCTAAAAAAATATCTGAATTTTTAGAACAAAACGATAAAGTAAAAATAGATATGTTGCTTAAAGGAAGAGAAAAATTTTTAGACAGGTCTCTTCTTCAAGAAAGATTTAAAAGAATATTAGACTTTATAAATACAGACTATAAAATTTCAGAAGGAGTAAAAATTCAGCCAAATAGATTATTAATGCTTTTAGAAAAAATTTAAAGTTTAAATATAATATATTGAATATGCCGGGAAAAACTAATAAATCATACGCCAAACGATTAAAATTAACCCGCAAAGGCAAAATTTTGTCAAGGAAACCGGGACAAGATCATTTTAAAGCAAAAGAGTCCAGAAAAACACAGCTTCATCAAAAAAGTTTGCAGAATTTTAATATTTCAAAAAAAGAATTAAAAAAATTTTTACCGTTCAGTTAAAAAAATATGACAAGAGTTAAACGAGGCGTTACATCTGTAAAACATCGCCGAAAAATATTAAAACAAACAAAAGGTTTTCGTTGGGGAAGAAAATCAAAAGAAAGAGCGGCAAACGAAGCTCTTCTTCACGCTGGAATTCATTCTTTTCAGGATCGCCGCAAAAAAAAAAGCGAAATGAGAAAACTTTGGCAGATTAAAATAAATGCCGGAGTAAGACAAAATGGTTTATCTTACAGCCGTTTTATTAATAAACTTAAAAAAGCCAATATCACGCTGGATAGAAAAATTTTGTCAAACTTAGCGGAATACAAACCTGAAATTTTCGCTGAAATCGTTAAAGAATCAAACAAAAAAGAAGCTAAATAGCAAAGGAGAGTTTAAATGTCAAAATGCGCCTTCTGCGAAAATGAAGTAAAACATTACATTAATTTTTTGTATGATCCGCTTGGATCTTTGATAAAAATCGCCGACCCTGATTTTCTAAAATACAGAAAAGGACTTGGAATAAGAATAATGATTGCCGGAAAAGAAGTATTTATATGCTTTGATTGTTTAAAAACGGCGTCCGATAAAGGAAAAACTCTAGCACTTTCTTTTTAATCGTTAAACACTCCTTCTTTATTGAAGGATTTTTATTTTCTCTATCTCTTCCTCCCCCCGACAATCTTCTTCCTAACAACCTTTTTAACTTTCTTAATCTCCTTCTTCACTTCTTTCTTTCCATATAATTCTTGAATCTTCTTTATTGTTGATTTGCCAAAGTATCCGTTTCCTTTT
>CAZCIQ010000018.1:0-18300 GCA_964499175.1 uncultured Candidatus Saccharibacteria bacterium
AAATACGATTCAGACGGTCCCGGAGGCTCGGCTCCAGAAACAACAATAGCCAGAAATTTGATTCAATGGTGGATTGTTCCAATAGGTCCGGCAAACACAATAATAAATTCAACAGGCCGCGTTACGGGTCAAGCAATTGGTCCAGATAGAGTGCGGGGCAGATATTTAGGCATTAACGCTTACGCGGATATTACGGTCGCGACCTGTTCAAACGATTGCTCTCCTTTGGGAAGCAAGGGATGCGTTGGAAACTCTGTCCAAACTTGCGGAAATTATGATGCGGACGCTTGTCTTGAATGGAGTTCTCCTCCTTCGCCTTGCGGAGCAGGCGAAACCTGCGTTTCAGGATCTTGCATTCCCTCTCCCACGATAACATTTTCAGCTTCTCCCGAAACAATAAAACAAGGAGAAAGCACTATTCTTTCCTGGACAGCTCAAAACGTTGATTCTTGTGAAGCGACAGGAGGATACAACAACGATTGGAGCGGAAACAAGCCTATTTCAGGATCGCAAACGGTTTCTCCAAAAAGGACAAGCGATTATATCTTAACTTGCGTAAATAACAGCACGGGAGAACAAATAACCGAAACAAAACAAATCACCGTGAAAGTCGTGCCTGATTACAGGCCGAAGTAATGTTAAGCAAATGGTTGACCCCGTTAGAAATTTATGGTTTGACTTTGGATAAACGATAATTTAAGCCGTAAGGCGGCTTCGCCTTACTGCAAATCTAATAGGAAAGACTTTTATGAATTTCTAACGGGGTTGAATTTTTTTTGATAATTATGTATAATTAAAGCTATAACAAAATAGCGTATTAATAAGGGCTAACGCCCTTTAATTTTAAGGCTTATTTTACATAAATATAAAATCCGTGTTTTTAAAATTGTATTTGGAAAAAAGGATAAATTAAGTAAAAATACGGTAAATAATACCATTTTTGACCTTCTTTATTTCAAGAAGTTTTTACTTTTTGGGATTATTTTTATATTTTTAGCTATTGATGCTGGTTACGCGGAAGCGGGAGTGATGTCTTTTTTTAATAAAATACTGGGCATTGAAAAAGAAGAAATTATTCCAACATCAAGCGCGTCAACAATGCCTATTCTTGAGGCGCCGTCAAATATTGATCCGCTTTCAAAATCAACGCAGAATGTTTCAATTGTTAGCCAGGACTCTCTTCTGGCGAGCAGCGGTCCTTATGGCACTATTGCGAATATTCAGAATATCCCGTCAACTAAAATAAGTGTTTACACCGTAAGGAAAGGAGATACTCTTTCAAGCATCGCCGAAATGTTTGATGTAACTGCGAACACTATTCGTTGGGCAAATAATCTTAAAAAAGGTGGCGCTTTAAAGGTTGGCGATCAGTTGGTTATTCTTCCTATTTCTGGTATTCAATATACTGTTAAAAAAGGAGATACTTTGGCGTCAATCGCGAAAAAATTCGGGGGCGATGACGAAGAAATTATGCAGTTTAACGATTTGGACGCAAACGATGGTTTAACGACCGGTGAAATAATATTGGTGCCGAACGGAGAATTAGGCGACGGACATTCCGAACGTCCTAAAAGTTCTAAAGAGCCGCCTGTGCAAAAACAAGCAAGGAAATACGCCTCAAATTTACCTTCTTATAATGGGTATTATGCCGCTCCTGTAAACGGAGGATATAAATCTCAAGGTCTTCATGGTAATAATGGAGTTGATTTGGCAATTTATTGCGGAGCGCCGCTTTACGCTTCGGCTTCCGGCGAGGTGATTATTGCAAGATCTCCCGGTTGGAACGGAGGATACGGCAATTATATTGTTATAAACCATCCTAATGGGACGCAGACTCTTTATTCTCACAATAGCGAAAACATTGTTTCTCAAGGCGACCATGTTTCGCAGGGAGAACAAATCGGATATGTGGGCAGAACCGGACTCGCTACCGGATGTCATGTCCATTTTGAAGTAAGAGGCGCAAAAAATCCTTTTTAGATAAATAAAGTTTTATTCTTTAAGTTCGATGTCAAACGGGGTTGACATTTTTTTTGATTTATGTAATATATAGTTAGATTTTTGAAAGAATCGTGAATTACGAAATTGCTCATTTCAAGACACGCTCGCTAGTCCAGCGACTAGCTCGCTCTGTTTCGTCTCGCGATTCCTTGCTTTCAGCAATGAAACAATGCTCGCGAGACTGCAAACGGTCTTGAAACGACAATTTCGTAATTCAAAGTAGGTAGCAAAAGAAATTTACAGAAAATAGGAGGAAAGAAAAATGAGCGAAATTAGTCGGTTAAGCATATTGAATGAGAATGTTAGGCTCGTTGTTTTGCAATTTTCTTGTTCCAATAAGAACGCGATGCCAACCACTTTAAAATGGCTTAAAAAGGAGACGATGATTGAGTCGGACGAGAGGTTGGCGAATGCCGATCTAGGAGACGGAGAATTATTTATGGATACGGAAGTAAATACCGTGTCTGTATATGATTTTCTTCGTGATCTTGATAGAGCTGAATATGCAATGGTGGACGCTTTTTGTCAGGAGCGCCAAGAAATGGTTAATAAAGTCCATTGTATGATAGTTGACGGTTTTCGTTATACCCGTTCAAACGATTGTACTAAGTATTTTTATATGGCGCGCTTTGTTTTTTGTCGTCTTGAATATTATAATACTTCGGAATATTTTGCGCGGGATGTGGCGCGCGCCGAGTTTGAAAGAATGGCAATGAGCGCCACTTGGCGAGTAAAGGGATATAATAATCCCTATTATGAGAAGGATGAGAAAATTTTAGGCCAGCGTGCGATGAACATAAATATGGTCGCCAGGAATCCTCTTTTTGATAACACCGGCCACTGGCCACTCAAAAGATGGCAAAGAGATGAATGGGGAGAGAAAATTGGCGAAGCCCCGCTTCTAGTAAAGCCGGAATTTTATTTGAGGATTCAAGATAATCATGTTGTATGTACTGGTTATAATGATGAAGAGTTGAATGAACAATTATTAAATGAGTTGCTTTTGGATTCAGATTTTAAAAAAAAATAGCATTATTGCCTGCGAGAATCAGAGGAATCTCGCAGGCCTTTTTGTTTTTATCTACAATACTGAGCGAATATGTAATGATAAAAGATAAAAACAGCCCCGCATTAGGGCGGGGTAGTTCATTTTAAAACAAATTCCATATCGCGGGGTCTGTCTCTCCGTCAAATTTAAAGAATATTGCTCCGCGAAGTTTATATTTTTTCTCCAGTTTTATTTTTTCGGACATTGAAACGGCATCACTAAATAATACAAGTCGCGTTGATGTTGCGTAAGTTAATTCGCAGTTTTTACAATCTGAATTTAATTTTAACGGCGAGCTAGTTGCGTAGATAAAGCTCAGTTCGCCAGCGCTGTTTCGTTCCGGTTTTATATTTAAGCTGTTTGCTAAATCTATAGCGTCTTTATATGTTACGCTCCTTATTTTTTCATAAGAATAATTTTTACCGTTTTTGCTTGTCCCGTTTGCGGGGCTTATCTTGTATTCGTGTCCAAAAGTCGGTATTCCGAGCATTATTTTTTGGGGTGCTACATATCTTTTGGTTTCTTTAATCACTTTTTCTACCCATTCAATATCCGCGACTGGCATATAAATTTTTTCGCCTCCTTTTTTCTTGTTTAAAATTAAGTCAACATTTCTTTGGTCATAAGCTAAAATTCTTGTTTCGTCGCAGTATTTAGCCAAAACATAATAATCGTTCGCGTATTTTAAATCTTTTGGAATGACGGTAAGCCGCGAGTGAAGCGGAGTTCTTGCTTCAACTGAACAGGCAAGAATTTTCTTTTTTTGATGCAAAGCAAGAGATAGGCTTTTTATGAATTTTGAAAAATAAATTCCGGTTTCGGCTTTTTTGTTTTCGTAATCAACGTCTATGCCGTCAAAGCCGTTTTTTTCAACAAGCGAAATTATGTCGGCAATTTGTTTTTCTCTGTTTCCTTTTTTGCTTAAAAATTTATGAATTTCATCTTTATCAAACCACGCTATTGTCGGAATAATTTTAATATTGGCGCTTATGGTAAGCGGAAGAAAATTTTGCCATAACTCTTCGTTTATTTTAAATTTATCTTTAATTACTCCGCCCGCGCCAACTTCATAAGAAAACGGGCTTAATTCTTTGAATTTGTTTAAATAAGGCTTGATTTCCGCGAGGCTTTCTTCTTCTTTCCAATAAGGCAACCACGCGCCGTAATAAAATTTGGTTTTTTCCAGACTCTTTTTTGCTGGAATGGTTTTTGTTGCCGCGAAACTTAAAAATGGAGAAATGACTGTTGTTATTATTAATAACATTATAATTTTTGTTTTCATATGGTCTATTGTACTCAAATTTTCAAAATAGCGAAATTTTGTTGCAAAAATTTATTTTTATTTTATTATTGAAATATGTCAATAAGAATGAGACACACTAGCTCGCATTCAAGAAGAAGAAGGTCGCACCACAGCCTTACGGCCGCGGACCTCTCGTCTTGCCCTAAATGCGGAAAAGAAAAACCGCAACATACCATGTGCCTTAATTGCGGTTATTATAAAAACAGGGAAGTTTTTGACGTGCTTAAAAAACTCACGAAAAAAGAACGCAAAAAGAAAGAAAAAGAATTAAAAGAACAAGAGACTTTAAAATCAACAAAATCTCTTGATGCCGCGGAGTTATCAAGAAAATAAATGCCTTTGTTTCTTTCGCTGCTCGGAAATGCGAAAACTGATGTTTTCTCATTTCTCTCGCTAGCTTGAAAATAATATGTCCAGCCGTCATTTATCAAGATCAATAGTACTTCAGATACTTTTTGATTTGGATTTTAACAGGGAAAAAAATATTGATGTTAAAGAAGTGGCGCGTTATGCCATAAGTAATTTTGGCGCGGGAATAGAAAATGTTGATTTTATAGAAGATTTAACCAACGGTATTCTTCAAAAAAAAGAGGAAATTGATGAGATTATACAAAAAGCCGCTCCGGAATGGCCAATTGATCAGATTGCGACTATTGATAAAAATGTTTTGCGTTTAGGTCTTTATGAACTTCTCTTTGAGGATAGAAACGAAGTGCCGCCAAAAGTCGCGATAAACGAGGCTATAGAGCTCGCGAAATCGTTTGGAGGAGAAACATCCGGTAAATTCGTGAACGGAGTGCTTGGTACCGTTTATAAAGAAATAGGCGAGCCGGGAAAGTTTGATGTTTCTCTGCATAAAAAAGATACGGAACCGGAAATAAAAGAAGATTTGGTTGGCGCAGTAGTGTATAAACGGGATAACGGAGCGCTAAAATTCGCGCTTGTTCACGATGTTTTCGGCTATTGGACATTGCCTAAAGGAAAATTGGGAGAAGGTGAAAATTTGGAGGAAGGCGCCGCGCGAAGCGTAAAAGATGAGCTCGGTCTTTCCATAAATCTTAAAGAAAAACTTGGAGAAAACAGTTATATAGCTTTTGATCCTCAAAAAGGAAAAATACTTAAAAGAGTGAATTATTTTCTTGGGGAAACAAATGATGAAATCTTGAATTTAAAAGAGTCGGGTGGGCTTGACGACGCGAAGTGGTTTGAAGCCGCCGAATTGCCGGAATTAAAAATTTATAATGACATTTTTCCGTTTTTAACAAAAGCGATAAATATATTAATGAAATAAACGCTTTTGTTTTCTTCGCGGCTCGGAAATGCTAAACTCACGTTTTCTCATTTCTCTCGCTCGCTTAAAAATAATTTATGGTTGATTTCTTAAAATTTGAAAAAAAAATCGGCGTAATTTTCAAAAATAAAAGTTTACTTAAACAAGCTTTTACTCATAGGTCTTATTTAAATGAAAAACATTCTTTGCTTTTATCTCATAATGAACGGCTGGAATTTTTGGGGGACGCCGTTCTTGAGCTTGTGACAACTGAATATTTATTTAATAAATTTCCTGAAAAACCGGAAGGCGAATTAACCAGTCTTCGCGCCGCGCTTGTAAATACGACAATGCTGTCTAAAACAGCGCTAAGTCTGGATATGAATAATTTTCTGCTTCTTTCAAAAGGAGAAGCGAAAGATATTGGCAAAGCGCGCCAGTTTATTTTGGCAAACAGCCTTGAAGCTTTGATAGGAGCTCTTTATTTAGACGGCGGTTATAAAACAACAAAGGAGTTTATAGAAAAAAGCATTTTAGTTAATTTGGAAGAAGTTTTGGAGAAAAATCTTTGGCGGGACGCGAAAAGCTTTTTTCAGGAAAAAGCGCAGGAGGCGACCGGAATAACTCCTCAATATAAAGTTTTGAAAGAATGGGGTCCCGACCACAATAAACATTTTAAAATGGGAGTGTTTTTGTGCGATGATTTAGCCGGAGAAGGAGAGGGTTTATCAAAGCAGGAAGCGGAGCAGAATGCCGCTTCAAACGCCCTTGAAACAAAAAATTGGAATTGATTTTTTTGCGATATCTAAATTAAATTATTAATGACGGATATTTTATACGGTTTAAATGAAGAGCAAAAACAGGCGGTCCTGCATACGGAAGGGCCGCTTTTAGTAATAGCCGGAGCAGGAAGCGGAAAGACAAAGGTTATAGCTCACCGCATCGCCCATCTTATTTCAGGCGGTATAAGTTCGGAAAAAATATTGGCCATAACTTTCACGAATAAAGCCGCGAAAGAAATGAAAGAAAGAATTTTGAAACTTTTAAGCCTAAGGGCGGAGCATCGCCGCGAGGGAAGCCCATTTGTGAGCACTTTTCATGCTTTAGGAGCGCGAATATTGCGGGAAGACGGAGATAAAATCGGCATTTCCCGCCATTTTTCTATTCTTGATGAAAACGACGCTTTAAAAATAATTAAGGAAGGTTTAAATGAGTTAGGATTAAATATTCAGAGTTTTCAGCCTGCTCGCGTAAAATCTTTTATATCGCAGCAAAAAAATATTTTAATAAATCGCGAAACATTTAATGAATCGGCAACTGAGTATTTTCCAAAAATAGTCGCGCAAATCTGGAATCTATATGAAAAAAAGTTAAAAGAACATTCAAGCCTTGATTTTGACGATTTAATCGTAAAGACCATAAATTTGTTCAGGAATAATCCGGAAATTCTTCAAAAATACCGTGATAAATGGGAGTTTGTGCATGTGGACGAGTATCAAGACACTAATCATAGCCAATATATTTTAGCTCGTTTGCTTGCCGAGGAAAAAGGAAATATTTGCGTTGTGGGGGATGTGGATCAGGCAATTTATTCTTGGCGCGGAGCGGATTTTTCAAACATTTTGAGATTTGAAAAAGACTGGAAAAATCCGAAAGTTATAACTCTTGAAACAAACTACCGTTCCACTCAAAGCATTTTGAATGCCGCCAACGCCTCTATTTCTTTTAATAAAATTCGGCTCCCTAAAAATCTGTATAGCGCGTCTCAAAATATCGGAGATTTACCCGCGCTTTATTCCGCTGAAAACGAATTAGACGAAGGAGAGTTCGCGGCTAATATAATAAAAAACATTGGCGATAACGACGCGTCTCTAGCCGTGCTTTTAAGGACAAATTTTCAATCAAGAATTTTTGAAGAAGTTTTTTTAAAACACGATATTCCGTATGAAGTTATAGGAGTTAAATTTTTTGAAAGAGAAGAAATTAAAAATATGCTCGCGTTCGTGAAATTTAGTTTGAATAGGAATGATTTTTTGAGCTTCGGAAGAATTATTCGCTCTATGCCGACCGGAATTGGAGAAAAAACAATGCTTAAATATTTTAAAAATGAAAAAATATCTTCCGCCGAAAAAAGAAATAAGATAAAAGAAATCGCGGATTTTGCCGATGAAACAAAAAATATGCTTTACGCGATGTCTCCTTCGCTTGTTTTAAAAAATATTTTCAAGAAGTCCGGTTATGAAGATTATTTAGCCGGTCAAAAAGAAGAAGGGGAAAGAAAAGCCGGAAACATAAAAGAATTAGTTAGTCTCGCGAAAAAGTATGATGCTTTCGCGCCTCCCGACGGAGCGTTAAAAATGCTTGATGATTGCGCGCTAATATCCGAACAGGATAATTTAAAAGAACAAAGAAAAACCGTCAAAATAATAACTGTCCATGCCGCCAAGGGCCTTGAGTTTGATACTGTTTTCGTGGCAGGGCTTGAAGAAGGGCTTTTTCCGTACTCTTCTTTCAGCGATCAAAATAAAGATATGAAGCTTGAAGAGGAAAGAAGGCTTTTTTACGTGAGCCTTACGAGAGCAAAAAAAAATTTATTTTTATCTTACGCCAAAACACGCGTTATTTTTGGAGACAGAAAAATTAATAAGCCATCCAGGTTTTTATCGGAAATAGCGGATAATATCGCAATGATTTAAACACATACATAACACAACTTCGGGAGTCCGACTCCCGAAGTTGGCGGGAAAAGCGGAAAAGCGGCGCTTGTGGATAATCTTGTATTTTTTTATTAATTTCAATATGTTATAATAGAAAAAAATAATATGGACACTAATCATAAAATTTTAATAGTGGACGACGATATGTTTTTGCTTGATATGTATGCTTTAAAATTTAAAGAGTCGGGTTTTAATGTTGAGGTTGCCACAAGCGGAAATGAGGCTTTGCAGAAAGTTGAAAATATTTCCAGTTTGCCGGATATTATTTTAATGGATATTTTGATGCCGGGCATGGACGGTTTTGAATTGCTGAGGCAACTTAAAGAAAAGCAAAGCCTTAAAGAAGTTAAGATGGTAATGTTAAGCAATTTAGGACAGAAAGAAGAAGTAAGCAGGGGTTTAGATTTGGGCGCGAACGATTATATTATAAAAGCCCACAACACTCCAAGCGAAGTTGTGGATAAAATAAAGCAAATTTTAGAAAAGTAATTTATAGCTCGCAGTTTTTTTGGCTTTTAGTTCCCCCCAATTTCTAAAAGCTAAAAGCTAAAAGCTAAAAGCTAAAAAATGAATTATCCGGAAGAACTTAAAGACCTTATTTTAACCACTGCTAAAGAAGGAGCGTCTGATTTGCATATTAATGTCGGCAGGCATCCGACTCTTAGAATATCCGGAACGCTTATTCCTTTATTAAAAAAACCAGTTGTCTCGCCGGAAATTGCCGAGGGTCTTGTTTTTTCGTTATTTAGCGCAAATCAAAAAGAAGTTTTTCTTCGCGATAAAGAGCTTGATTTTTCATATAATTTTGAAGACAAGGCGAGATTCAGGGTAAATGTCTATCTCCAAAAAGGATACCCGGCGGCGTCTTTGCGTTTAATTTCTATAGAAATTAAAACCGTTGAAGAACTTAACCTGCCCATGGTCTTAAAAGATTTTATTAAAAAAGAACAGGGATTTTTTTTGGTGGTAGGTCCTACCGGACACGGCAAATCAACGACTTTAGCGAGCTTGGTTGATATTATAAACCATGAACAAAATAAACATATAATCACAATTGAAGACCCGATAGAGTATTTATTTCAACAAGACAAATCAATCATTTCTCAAAGAGAAGTCGGTTTTGATACTTTTAGTTTTCCAAAAGCTTTAAGGTCTATGTTTCGCGAAGATGTTGATGTGGCAATGATAGGAGATTCCGACACAATATCCACAGCGGTGACGGCCGCCGAAACAGGCCATTTGATTCTTTCTTCCCTTCATACCAATACCGCTTCGCAGACAATTTTTAGAATTATAGATTCTTTTCCGGCTGAACAGCAAAATCAGATTAGAGCTCAGCTTTCCGGAAGCTTGCTCGGCATATATTCCCAAAGGCTTATTCCCCGTATTTCCGGCGGCTTAATTCCGGCATACGAGCTTTTGATAGCGAATACGGCGGTAAGAAATTTAATAAGAGAAAACAGAATTTATGAAATAGATCTTGTCATTGAAACAAGCAGGGAAGCCGGAATGGTGAGTCTCACCCAATCTTTATTGGATCTTACGAGTAGAGGAGAAATTACTATTGAAAACGCTTTAACATACGCTTACGATCCTCAAAGTTTGCAAAAAATGATTGGAAAATTTTAGCCTATGCAATTTATTTATAAAGCAAGAGGAAAAGAGGGTAAGGAAGAAAACGGCACGCTTGAAGCTCCTAATTTAGAGCTGGCGGTTTCCAATTTACAAAAGAAAGAATTAATAATTATTTCACTTTCTCCGGCCGGAAAAACCTCCTTTTTCAGCAAAGGCATTAGTATTTTTGAACGGATTAAAACAAAAGATGTCGTTATCATTGCTAGACAACTTTCAACGCTTTTTGAAGCAAAAGTTCCGGTTATAGATTCTCTTAAAATAATACTTGAAGAAAGCGAAAGCTCCGTTTTAAGGAGACATATTTCCGAGATAATAGAAGATATAGAAGGAGGTTTGCCAATGTCTCAGGCTTTTTCTGCTCATCCGGAAGTTTTTTCACCTTTTTTCACAAGTATGGTAAAGGTTGGAGAAGAATCCGGCAGGCTTGACGAAATTTTTGCTTTTTTAGCCGATTATCTGGAGCGTAATTACGAACTTGGCAGTAAAGTAAAAAATGCCTTAATTTATCCCGCTTTTGTGCTGGTGGCGTTTATTGCCGTGATGATTGTGATGTTTGTGGTTGTCGTGCCAAAGCTCACTTCCATTATTGAAGATTCTGGTCAGGCAATACCATTATTTACTCAAATTATAATGTGGATAAGCTTTTTCTTAAGAAAATTTGGTTTATTTTTACTGGTTGTTTTTGTGGGAGTAGTAGTTTTATTTTGGCAATATTTAAAAACGGCGGGCGGACAAAAGAATATCTCCCGTGTTCAGATTTCAATTCCTATAATAAGAAAAATTTTTAAAGAATTTTATTTAGCCCGCATTTCAGACAATTTAGATACTCTTCTTTCGGGCGGAGTCGCGGTTATAAGGTCTCTTGAGCTGTCGTCGGAGGCCGTGCAAAATGAAATTTATAAAGATATTTTAAAGGAATCTATTGATTCCATAAAAGGCGGAGGTTCTATTTCCTCGGCATTTTCTCGTTACAAAGAAATACCGTCTTTTGTCACGCAAATGATAAGAATAGGCGAAGAAACAGGAAAATTAAACTTTGTTTTAAAAACCATCGCCAGATTTTACAGAAAAGAAGTTGACAATACCGTTGACGCGCTGGTCAAATTAATAGAGCCGCTTATGATATTGCTTTTAGGAGGAGGGGTAGGAGTTATAGTCGCCGCCATACTTATTCCGATTTATAACATAGCGTCTTCAGTTTGAGAAATCCACAATTGGTATTTTATAATTTATTTTTTTTGGTAAAATATTATAAGAAGGTATTTTTAATTAATAAAGGTCGACATTTTTTAGACAAAAAATTTTAAAATGAAATTTAAAGCGAAAAAAGGTTTTATCCCATTAGAGATTGGCAATTCTGACGGGATAAATAAAACAGAAATGAAAAAACATAAACAAAAGAAATCTCTAACGGGATTTACCTTAATTGAATTATTAGTGGTTATCGCGATTATTGGAGTTTTGGCATCCGTTGTGCTCGTTTCATTAAACAGCGCCAGACAAAAAGCAAGAGACGCGAGAATGAAGGCCGACTTAAGAGGCTTAGTAACAGCATTTCAGTTATACACGGATGATAGCGCGACATTAGCTGTATATCCTCCGCATCTTGCCTCTGGTTGCACTACCGTGGCAACATGTGTAAATGTGGATGCCACATTAACAAAGTATTTACCCGGCGGAAGACCAAAAAATCCAACAGGCAGTGCTGATTATTTGTACTTAAATACGGACAGCGATGGAGATTTTTGTTTAGTAAGCACTACTTTTGAAGCCGATTCCACAAAAATGACGTGGTGTGATAGCGGCGGATGCAGAGAAGTAGCTGCTGGAACTGCTTGTAACTCTGCTGGAGAAAATTAGTTATTGTAAAATAAAAATAAGGAGCGGTCTTATGATATGAACAGAGTAAAAAATATTAGCAAAAAAGAGAAGGAAGGTTTTACCTTAATTGAATTATTAGTGGTTATCGCTATCATAGGAGTTTTGGCGTCTGTTGTGCTTGCTTCATTAAACAGCGCCAGGGAAAAAGCAAGAGACGCGAAAAGAGTCGCGGATATTAAACAACTTCAATTGGCGTTTGAACTTTATTTTGATGTTGAGGGTAATGTATATCCGTCAGATCTTACTGATGTTAAACTTTTAACATATATCGCCACTGTGCCGAAAGATCCTTTAGGGGCCAACTATACTTATGAGTTATGTCCTAATCAAGTCACATATCATTTAGGAGCCGCGCTTGAAAGAGATGGTGGTTTTGGGCTTGATGCGGATTATGATGGTAGTTCCAGTAAAAAACCGGGTGATTGCACGGGCGCTTGGGGAGCCGATACAGATGCTTGCAGCGGAACCGCTGGAAGCAGTCAGGGTTCACATTGCTATGACGTGGTGCAATAGACGTTATTGTTTAAATAGAATTTAAGAAAAGTCTCCGCCTTTGCGGGGGCTTTTCTTTTTGGAAAATTTTTATCCCGTTAGAAATTAAAGCAAGAATTTTTAAACCTCATATTTTTATCTTAAACTGCAAGTTGCTATTTCTAACGGGATTTATTAAAATCAAAAAGAAATGGAAAGAGTTTTAATTAATCAAATTAAGGAAAAAATCGGCGAGCAGTTTTTATTAAATGGTTGGATTGACGCAAGGAGAGATCATGGCAAGATTATTTTTATTGATTTACGCGACAGAAGCGGAATTTGCCAACTTGTTTTTATTCCTCAAAATGAAGGAGCTTACAAAGTTGCGGAAACGCTCCGGCCGGAGTGGGTTTTAGAAATTCAAGGAATCGTGAAAGCGCGGCCGGAAAAAATGTTTAATCCAAATATTGAAACAGGTAAAATAGAAGTTGAAGTTTCGTCGGTTAAAGTTTTAAATGAAGCCAAAACTTCTCCTTTTGAGATTTCAGGAAAGGATGGATATGATGTGGGCGAAGAAACACGCCTTAAATATCGCTATCTTGATTTAAGAAGAGAGCGTTTGTTTAAAAATCTTCTTTTGCGCCATAAAGTTATAAAATTTATCCGTGATTTTTTGGACGCGCGCGGTTTTTTAGAAATTGAGACCCCGATTTTAACAAAAGCCACTCCGGAAGGCGCGCGCGATTATCTTGTGCCGGCGCGCGTTTACCCCGGTAATTTTTACGCTCTTCCGCAAAGCCCTCAGCAGTATAAACAGCTTTTAATGGTCGCGGGAATTGAAAAATATTTTCAAATCGCGAGATGTTTTAGAGATGAAGACACGAGAGGTGACCGCCAGCCTGAATTTACGCAAATGGATTTGGAAATGAGTTTTGTGGAGCGGGAAGACATTTTAAATATTGTTGAAGAACTTATGATAGAAATGATAAAAATCATATGTCCGGAAAAACAAATTTCTGAAATTCCTTTTCCGCGATTATCTTATAAGGAGGCGATCGCAAAATATAATTCAGACAAGCCGGATTTAAGAAAAGATAAAAATAATTCAAATGAACTTGCTTTTGCCTGGATTTTGGATTTTCCTGTTTTTGAAAAAGACGGAGAAACCGGCAAATGGACTTATTCTCATAATCCTTTTACGGCTCCTAAACCGGAATTTGAAAATGATTTAATGGAAGAAAAGAATTTAGAAAATATTATTTCACAGCAATATGATTTGGCTTTAAACGGATATGAAGCCGGCGGCGGCGGAATAAGAATACATAAGTCGGAAATGTTAAAAAAAGTTTTTGAAATTTTAGGTCATTCGCAAGAGGCTATACAGGAAAAATTCGGCCATATTTTAAGCGCTTTTCAATATGGAGCGCCGCCTCATGGAGGAATTGCTCCCGGCGTGGACAGGATTATTATGATTTTACAAAACGAGCCGAATATCCGCGAAGTAATCGCTTTTCCAAAAACAGGCGAAGGCCGCGACCCTATGATGGAAAGTCCCGCGGAAGCAAGTGAGGCGCAGTTAAAAGAATTGCATTTAAAAATAATCTAAATGTCCACTACCGTTGACCAAATAAAACAACGTCTTGATTTAACGGACGTCATAAGACAGTATATTAAAGTTGAAAAAGCCGGCTCTAACTTTAAAGCTTGCTGTCCTTTTCATAATGAAAAAACTCCTTCTTTTTATATTTCTCCTTCACGGAACGTGTGGCATTGTTTTGGATGTTCCAAAGGAGGAAGCGTTTTTGATTTTGTAATGGAAATTGAGAAAATGGATTTTTCCGAGGCGCTTACCTCGCTTGCTAAACGCGCCGGCATTGAAATTAAGAAAGAAAATCCGGCTGTCGCAAACGAGCGGACAGGATTATTAAAAATTTTAGAATCCGCCAAAAATTTTTACGCGAAAAAATTGGAAGAAAACGAAAGGGCGATGAGTTATTTAATAAACGAAAGAGGGCTTATACAAGAAACGATAAAAGAATTTGAACTGGGATACGCTTTGGACGATTGGCGAACGGCGTTCAATTTTTTGCGAAATCAGGGATTTAGCGAGCAAGATATTTTAAAGACCGGTTTAGTTATTAAGTCCGATAAACCGCCTTACGGTTATTATGACCGTTTTCGCGGACGGATAATGTTTCCGATAAATGATCAAAGTGGAAGAACTGTCGCTTTTGGCGGAAGAATTTTTACTCAAACATCAGATGTCGTGAATAATCCAGACGCTGGACATCGGGAAATAGAGCCGGCAAAATATATTAATTCTCCTCAAACGGTTCTTTATGATAAGTCGCGCGTTCTTTATAACTTTAATAAAGCGAAGTTTGAAATCGGAAAACAAGATTTTTGCGTGTTGGTTGAAGGTTATATGGACGCGATAATGTCTTATCAAGCCGGAATAAAGAATGTCGTTGCCGTAAGCGGGACGGCTTTGACTCACGGGCATTTGGATTCAATCGGCAGACTTGTTAAAAGCGTTGTTACGAGTTTTGATTCTGACGCAGCGGGAAGCGCGGCAACGGAGAGAAGCATTGATTTGCTTTTGGAGAAAGGTTTTGAGATAAAAGTTTTGGATATAAAAGGGGAAAAAGATCCGGCGGATTTGATTAAAAAAGATAAGAAATTATGGGAGGAAGCCGTGACGCAAAAAAAATCGGATATCATAGATTTTTATCTTGATTTTTTAAAAAATAAATACGGCGAAGACGATCTTAAATTTGCCGCGGAGGCGAAAAATATGATTTTCCCGCGGCTTATTTTAATAAGCAATGAAATTGAAAAAAGTTTATGGATTAGAAAAATGGCGAATCGCGTAGGTGTTAAGGAGGACGCCGTATGGCTTGAATTTCAAAAATTTAATAACGCTATGGCTCGGCAAAAGAAAAATGGCTTTCACCCTTCGGGTGATCGCTCAAATGTTGAAAAACAAAGCGATGAGGCGGATAATCAAAATAAACAAACAAGGCTCGCGCGCCTTGAAGAAAGAATAATAGGAATTTTGGCTATCGCTTACTCAGAGCCTATAAAAGAAAAATCAATAAAAGATAAATTAAGCGGCGTGATTTTAAAAGACCTGGATAATTTTTCGGTTCAGCATCAGCTTTTTTTAAAAAAGATTTTAGAGAACGGCAATGCTAAAACAAATGAAGAAAACACATTTTTGCAAACTCTTGCTTTAAAAACAGAAGTGTTTTATAATTTAAACGATGATGAATTTGAATTGGAGTTTTTAAGTTTATTAAACGATTTGAAAAAAGAAAGAATTAGAGATAAGCTTAATGTCTTGGGAGTTGAGATTAAAAAAATAAACAAAGAACAACCCGGCGATATTTTGCATAAAATAGAAGAATTTAACCAACTTTCAAAAGAACTAAAAAATTTATAATTTCACAGGACACGCGACGTCCTGTGAAATTAATTTAATATATATGAAAAATAAAATAAAAAAAAAATTCCGTCTTGGCGGGACAAAAAAAGATAAAGACAAAAAAATAACGGTGAAAAAATACGATACGGTAAAGAAAAACAAAGAGAAAAAAGAATCCGCGAGCGGCGGGTTGAAAAAAGGTAAGCCCGTTTCATCCGCAAAACGAGGCAGGCCCGCTTCATCCGCGAAACATAAGCCGGCTTTAAAGACTCTCAAGCGAGGTAGACCCGCTTTGACGCGCGGCAGGCATTTTGTCAAACCCCAGAAAATAATGGCGCAAATGGCTGAGATAGAAAAAAGCGACGAAGAAAAAATAAAAACCGTTATTGAAAACGGAAGGATAAAAGGCTTCGTGACTTATAACGAGATTTTGAAATATTTTCCCTCCATAGAAGAAAATATAACTCTTCTTGAGGATTTGTACGGCCATTTGGAAGAAGCCGGAGTTGACGTGCTTGAAAGTGGGGAGTTGCTTGATATAAGCGGCAATTTAAAAGACATTGATAACATAGGCAAATTAGGCAAACGTCTTGGAGCGGCGGATTCCGTCCAGCTTTATTTAAAGGAAATAGGAAAAACTTCTCTTATATCCGCCAAAGAAGAGAAAGAGTTGGCAAGACGGATTGAACGCGGCGATGAAGCCGCGCGCTTGAGGCTCGCGGAAGCGAACCTAAGATTGGTGGTGTCTATTGCTAAACGTTATATCGGCAGAAGTTCTAATCTAAGTTTTCTGGATTTAATCCAAGAAGGTAATCTTGGGCTTTTTCGGGCCGTTGAAAAATTTGATTGGACGAAAGGTTATAAATTTTCAACTTACGCGACTTGGTGGATACGGCAGGCTATCACGCGCGCTTTAGCCGATCAAAGTAAGATAATAAGAATTCCGGTGCATATGGTTGAGACGATTTCAAAATATCATCAGACTGTGCGGCATTTAACCCAAGATTTAGGACGAGAGCCTCTTGCCGAAGAAATAGCTTCGGAAATGAGTATAGAAGTTGATAAGGTTTATCATATTCAAAGAATTTCCCAAGACACAATTTCCTTGGAAACTCCGATAGGAGGAGGCGCGGGCGGAGACGAAGAATCAACTCTCGGCGAATTTATAGAAGATCAAAAAATGCTGTCTTCAGATCAGAGAACGGCAAGAAGAATTTTAACCGAGCAGATTGCGGAAATAATTAAAGATTTAACCCAAAGAGAAGAAAAAATTTTAAAAATGCGTTATGGCTTGGGGGAGTATGAAGGAAGGACTTTTACTTTGGAAGAAGTTGGTCAGGAATTTGGGGTAACGCGCGAACGAATCCGCCAGATAGAAGCAAAGGCGATTGAGAGAATAAAACAGCATCAAAAAGCCCACAAATTAAAAGAGTATTAACTTAGGCATTACAGGTAAGTTAGAATTAAAAAATATTTTAGAATTGTATGGCAAACAAAGAGGAGACTTTTCTAAATTTATCTAACAACAATCAAATTCACATTGCTTTAATTCCGGATGGAAACAGAAGATGGGCAAAGAAAAAAGGGTTGTCTTCTTGGGCGGGGCATGCGTGGGGAGCTAGGGCTCTACAAAAAATTTTAGACGAAGCCTTTGCAATGGGAATTTATTGCGTAACTTTTTGGGGCGGTTCTTATGATAATTTAACTAAGCGGACGTCTAAGGAGATTCACCGCCTCTTTAAAGTTTATGATAAGTGGCTTGCCGGACTTTCAAAAAGAAAATGGCTGGAAAAACATAAGATAAAAGTTAAGGTTTTGGGGCGTTTTAGAGAACTTTTGCCTAAGGAAACAATTAAAATTATAAATGAAATTGAAAAGGCGACTGAAAAAAATAATGGAAAGTTTTTTAATATTTTGATAGGTTATAGCGGCACGGATGAAATGGTTGACGCGGTGCGGAGTATTGCCGTAAAAAACTTAAGACCGGAAGAAATTTCAGAAGAAATAATAAAGCAAAATCTTTGGACGAGCGCCACGCCACCGGTAGATTTAATAATAAGAACAGGAGAAGAAAGCGATCCCCATAATTCAGCCGGTTTTATGATGTTTGACGCGGCGTATTCTCAGTATTATTTTACAGAAACATTGTGGCCGGATTTTAAGCCGGAGGAATTTCGGAGAGCGATTAAAAAGTTTTTAAAAACAGAGAGGAGGGTGGGGAAGTAAAATTTCTAATTTATGATATTGTATATCGGGCGTAAATTTGTATTCTAAATTTAGAGTTTTTTTAAAATTTAAAAAATATATTCCGCGGTAGCTCAATGGTAGAGCGACTGGCTGTGATATTACGCAGCTTTCCCGAGAAATTGGGATTGAAAAACGAGGTGAAAACGGTGGAACCCTTTGAAAAAAAATCGGGTAATACCGTGCCAAGCCCCATGATAAGTGATGGGGAAGGTGTAGAGACTATCTTGAAAGAGAGTACTTTCTGATTTTTATTAGAAAGGAAGCGCCTCGCATCTTATTTAGGATGATGATATAGTCCATCCC
>CAZCIQ010000019.1:0-6279 GCA_964499175.1 uncultured Candidatus Saccharibacteria bacterium
CACAGAGTTATGTTTTTTAAAGGGTGGTGCAGTTCAGATTAGAGTTTGCGTTTATCAACTTGCTTTTATAACAAACAATGTCATATAATAATAACATGAATAATGAAAATGAAAACAATCTTACAAAAACTCAAATGGTGTTTTTTGTGCTTCTCGCGAGTTTTGTGGCGTCTTTAACCACAGGAATTATAATAACGATTCTATTTAGCCAGAATCCTCCGCCGATAACAAACACCATAAGCAGAGTCATTCAAAAAACAATTTCCGGCATAGAAGAAAACGCCACCACTACTTCAAACCAAAAAGACCAATTTGTCATTATAACCCAGGAAGATTTAACGATAAAAATAATTGATAAGGTAAAACCGTCCGTAGTAAGCGTTATAGCGACAAAAAATCTGCCGGTAATAGAGCAGTTTTTCGTCAATCCTTTTGAAGATGAACTTAACGGATTAGTTCCGCCCAGTCTTCTGCCGGATATAAAAGTCCCGCAATTCCGCCAAAAAGGCACTGAAAAAAAACAGGTATCAAGCGGAAGCGGATTTCTAATATCCGGAGACGGACTTATAGCCACAAACAAACACGTTGTTGAAGACACGGAAGCCGAATATTCGGTTATAATGAATAACGGTAAAACTCTTCAGGCGCGCGTTTTAAGCAGAGATAAATTTCAAGATGTGGCAATACTCAAAATTGACGGCGGCAATTATCCGTTTATTCCTCTAGGAAATTCAGATAATGTGAAAGTGGGGCAAACTGTAATAGCGATAGGAAACGCTTTGGGTGAATTTCAAAACACGGTATCTACGGGAGTAATTTCAGGTCTTAAAAGAACTATCGTGGCTGGAGGCGCGAAAAGCGGTCCGGAAAAACTACAGGCTCTTATTCAAACGGACGCCGCCATAAACCCCGGGAATTCCGGCGGTCCGCTTTTAGATTTGCAAGGAAGAGCTATCGGAATAAACACGGCTATAGCCCAAGGCGCGGAAAATATCGGTTTTGCTTTGCCGATAAATTTTCTAAAAAAAGATTTGAATGACATTCAAAAATTCGGAAAGATAAAAAATCCGTATCTTGGAGTGCGATATATTATAATAAATCAGGAAATAAAAGAGAAAAACAAACTTCCGGTGGATTACGGAGCGCTTATTGCCGGCGATAAAGAAGAGAAGGCGGTGGCGCCGGACAGTCCTGCGGAAAAATCGGGCATTAAAGAAAAAGATATTATTTTGGAATTTGACGGAGTAAAAATTGATTCAAACAACAGTCTATCCGATCTCATCCGCAAAAAAACCGTCGGCGATACGATAAATTTAAAAATTTTGCGCGATGGAAAAGAAATAAATGTTTCAGCGACCCTTTCCGAAATGCCTGAAAATTTATAGAATAAAATTTTAAATTATTTTATTAAAATAAAAAACAGAAATTAAAAAGGCGAAAGTTTTTTCTTCCGCCTTTAGTTGTTTTTAATCAATTTATTTTACTTTTACAGGACATGCGACGTCCTCGTCCTGTAAAACTCCTTTTTCTCCGGCTAACTTTACAAACTCAAATAAATCATTTTTTTGAAGTTCATAATCTTCATTAATCTCTTTTCCATTAATTAGAAAATCGCAATCTTCATCGGCGTTTACCGCGCTTCTAAGAATTTCTTTAACATCCTTCACTTTTTTCCCAGCCAAAGGAAATGGCCGATTGACATGGATGCCGTAAGATAAAAAAATGTTTCCCGGCTCCTCTCTAGGGTTTTCCTGTTCTTCTTTGATTTTTGGTTTGTTCGTTAATTTTTTGGGGCTGCGTAAAATTTCAAGCATTTTTTTCTCCTCCTTAAACGCGGCGAGACACCGTTATCATTTTTCCTGTTTTTATGTCAAAATAAGTTTCCCCAAGGTCTTCAATTAAACCTTGCTCTATTCTCCAGAAATTTACAAGCATAGCTGTGGCCGCTTGTAAATTGGCAAACAAAAGCTGTTTTGATTCCGGTTGACTCGCGAGTTCCATACAATCCATTTCAGCCGGCGACTTTCCCTTTGCATTCCTAATTTCAGGATGAAAACGGGTAAGCGCCGCCGTGATATCTTTTCCACTTTCTTTTATATATACTTGAACATTGCCATCCGTAAGTTCGTTTCCGCCAGAAATCAAAATAATATCGTCAAGAGTTTCGCAATAATCGGAAACGAGCCTCCGAGTGGAGTGATTGTCAACGCACAAAAAAACAATGTCTCCGTCCTGAATTATTTCTGAAATATTTTCATTTGAAATATATTCTCTTATCGCTCTTATTGACAGATATTGAAACTCCTGCGCCATGTCTTGCGCGACAACTTCCGCTTTATTGCCAAATCTTTTAAAAGTTTGCCTTTTTTTATTTTTCTCTTCAAAAGAATCTCCATCTACAAAAACTATTCTAATTTTCTCGCCTTCAAAATTCAAATATCGGCATAAATGCGGCGCGAGATTCGTTCCAATCCCTCCTAGCCCGATAACTTTTATTTTTTTCATATCCGCTCTCCTTTATTTTTTACCGGACAAACCAGAATATCGCGGCCAATATTCCGACCGATAATTATAAGGATAAGAATATTTTGCGTATTCATATTTTGAATATTTGTAAGGCATTTCTTTTACTCTTTCAATCCATTCTGACGGAAATAACGCGTCCTTAACAAATTCTTTCTTATCCGTTATATCCGCTATTTCCTCTAATTCCAGCCTGCATCTTATGCCTTCCGCAACAACGGAACATGAAATGCTTGGCAGATCCCTGTTTAAATTTCCTACAGTTATATGCAATCCGTCATCATGTTTTTCATCGCCATTATCTGTTGAAGAATGAAAGGCTCCGAGCGATCCATGCGAATGTATGGTTCCAATCCTTATTTTTCCTTGAGGATTGGGGCCAACTTTGTAGGTCGGCAAAAAACCACAACCCACTTCCTGCTCCGGCGCTATCAATTCATATTCTTCTTCCTTTTCTTTGTAATAGAACAAACATATCGCTTCGCTTCCTTTAAATTTCTTATAAACTTCGCGAAAAAATTCTATCACCTCGTCAATAAGAAATTGAGGAATTTTTTTCGGAAAATGAATTTTTGCGTATTCTTTATGTTCTTTCAACCACTCAAGCTTTTTTCCTTCTTTTTTTTCTTTCTCTAAATACCAGAATAGTTTATATTCTTTTTTTGGCTCAAAAACCAAAGAAGATGAACTAATAAACTTTCCAATGCTTATCTTAAACAAACCGTTTGCGGCAAGCAGATAATATATCGGCTCATCTTTCGGTTCTTCAAAATCTTCATCATTCAAATAAACATTAAATTCCAATCCAATAGCCATTTCACTTTCTCCTCTTTTTTTATTTGTTATATAACTTTCACGACTTTTACAGGACGTCGCATGTCCTGTAAAAGTATGTCGCGCGTCGCAAACATTACAGTTGATAAATAATATCTATCAAGTCGCTCGCATCTTTTATTTCTCTTTTTTCCGTCTCGTCTTTTAGCATGCCGTCAATCACATTTCTTAATGTTAAATCCGTTTTAAGCCAATTGACTTTTACGGCAAAAAGCGAATCGTTTCGGCTTTCATTTTCCCACGCTTCAATAGAGTTTATTCTTTTATCCAAAGCTTGATTAACGGTAAAATAAAAATCATCAACGCCCATATTATTGGTAAACGCTTCATTCCAAAACTCGGCTAAAAAATGTTCTATTTTTTTCTTTAAATCTCCTTGGATTTCTTTCGGATGCATACACAGCCAATTATAGTTAAAACTGACATTTTGAAGATTTGTATGAAGCAAAACATCGTCTAAACTCGTTAAAGGTTCGTTTCTGTAAAAAAGACGCGGAAACGGATTACAATACAAAACTTCTGATTCCACAATTTTAAACACGAAAACCATATAAGGAAAAGACAGAGTGTATCTTTTGTGCTCTTTCTCTTTTTGAAATCCGCTTATGCTTTGTTCCGACCACACAATTGTGCGCGTCTGAGGCGGAGTTTCAATCACAATTATTTCCGCATCCTTTTGCCTTGCATAATATCTTGCCCCATTAGGTAGAGTTGGAGTTTGTATTTGGCCAATATTTTCTCCTTTAATCTTTTTTATTAAATCGCGGAGCAAAACCCTTTTAATTTCCTTTTCTTGCCCATTTTTCAAACACAACAAAATCGCGTATTCTTCTTCTATTCTTACAAATTCTTCTTTTTGTTCCTCGTTTATCATTTGTTTTTTTCCATCGGTTTGTCTTGTAAATATTCCCTTTAAGTTATTTAATATCTTCATTCTCTATTCTCCTATTCTATACATTAAATCGGCTAATTCGTTTTCGCTTTCAATTTCAATATTTCTTTTTTTATCACCAAAACTTAATAACAACCCTTTTATTAAATTCTCTACCGTAAATTCTGACTTAACCCAATTAATCTTTGTGATAAACGACGGATTTTTTTTAGTTGCATCTTGCCAATTTTGAACTGAATTTATTCTTTTATCATTTATTTCTTTTTTGGACAAACAAAAGTCGCTATCATTTCCAAGGTCTTCGTTAAATGAAAACTGCCAGAAAGATTCTAAGAAAATTTCAAATTGCCTTTTTAAACTTTCGCCTTGAGTATTCGTTCTCATACAAATTTCACTGCTTCCACAATAAACATTCTGAAGATTAGTATGATAAAGTTTATTCTTTAAAGAAGTTAAAGAATCATTTCTGTAAAAAACTTTTGTTTTTAAAATATTTCCGCGCCAAAATATGAACACGAAAACAATATAAGGAAAAGACAAATTAAATAAAAACAAACGCCTTTCTTTTCTTGATAAACTAGAAAGTTTTTTTGCCTTTTCATCTATCCAAAAAACTGAACGGGTTTGAGGAAGTTGTTCCATAATTATTATTTCTATGTCATTTCCTTTAAAATAATACTTTGTTCCGTTAGGCAAAATTGGTGTTTGTATCTTTTCTCTTTCAATTTTACTTATCAAACTTTCAAGACTAACCTCTGTGTCCTTTTTTCTTTTACCGTCTTTTTCTCTATATAGAGCCGCAAACGCTCCTTTTATTTCTATAATTTCTTTATAATCAATGCCTTCAAACCATCTTTCATGCCAATGATATTTTTCATCATCTTCTTTAATGCGATAACAACATTTTTCAGTACACGAACCGACTTTAGTAACAGTCGCTGTTGTGCCCTGAAATCCTAACATATCTGGCGCAATTTGAGGATGCTCATAAGGTTTTGAAAAATTTTTAACAATCTTTACTTTATCCCATACTTTATATTTTGCCATTTTTCTCTCCTATTTTCTTGTCTATGACATCAGAAATTTCTGCCTTCGGCAGAATCGGGAGAAAAGCAAAGCAGTTTGCTTTTCTTTCCTTCAAATTTATGGGGTCCAACCACAGAGGTGAAACCTCTGTGGTTGGACGACAATAAAAGTTAATTATTTTTGCATCCTGTCCTGTCTAATATTTCCCTTCCTCTTTTTGAAAGAAATCTGTTTGAAGATCGCTCTAAAACCGCCATTTCTTCCATTCCTTTTATGACTTCCAGACCATAATGGTGCGGAACAAAATCATTTACCGCAGCAAAATAATCTTCTTCAAGCACGGCTTTGCGGCCGTTTCGAGCAGATTCTCTAAAAGCTGAAATTGATATTTCTTCAATATCGGCGCCGGAAATATAATCTCCGTGCTTTTGGTAAAGAAGAAGAGCCACGCTCATAAAACTGCGCAATTTAATTTCAAAGTTATACCTCTTTGGCATAACTTCAAAAATCTTTCTTTGTTCTTCCCTGTCCGGCATAAGCATCGGAATGCGGCAAGAAGCCCGCCCCGATCTCTTGTCTGCCGGATCAATTAAATCCGGTCTGTTTGTGGCGTAAATTATCAGAAATTTTCCTCTGTTTTTCGGGTCTGAAGTAAGCTGAAATCTTATTTTTCTTAAATGATTTCCAACGCCGCTATCGCCCACGCATGAACCTCTGGGCGCTTCTTCTTGGTCAAACTCATCCCAGAAAAGCACGCACGGAGCAAGCGATGTTAAGGCTTGGCTCACGCGAAGCATATTTTTTTCAGAAACACCGTGCCACATACTTCGCACGTTCAATATTTCAACAAAAGGCACGTTAATCTCATAAGCCAAGGCTTCGGCTAAAGCGGTCTTACCTGTTCCCGGAGGCCCCATTAAAATAATCGCCGGAGGCACAATCCGGGCATCGCCCTTTAAAAGCGCCGGTTTTATTTCTCTAAAATATTCTTTAATGTTTTCAAG
>CAZCIQ010000019.1:6289-18179 GCA_964499175.1 uncultured Candidatus Saccharibacteria bacterium
CCGCCAATGCCGTCATTCAAACCAAATCCCGGATTTATTATCTTTAAAATATCTCCAAACTCATCTTCCAGACATTTATTTTTTTCTCTTGTGACAGTCTCAAAAGTCACCGTTTTGTGCTGAAGCAGAATATTTTCCATTTCGCAAAGAGAAAGCCCTCCGGTATTTACGGCGAACTCCTCCGCGCTCATTTCAAAATTTGACCTGCGAGCATTGCTCTTTATAAAACGCAGCCTCTCTTCTTTTTGAGGTAACGGAATCTCAACCGTTTTAAGTCGCGAACCTCTGCCTCTCAAACTTTCATGCAAATCACCCAAATTTCTTGTTATAAAAACCACAATAGAATCTTTTTTAATTTCACAATTATCAGCCAACCTCCGCAAAGCCACAGTATTAACTCTATCGTCTTCGGACAAACCGCCAACATCCTGCGGCGCCAATGTCTCGGCATAATCAATAATTAAAGCTATTTTGTATTTTTTTGGCTGAGCGCACGGTTTGCCGTTGCCATTTTTCAAATGATTCGTCATCGCGCTTTCTATAATAGATAAGGCTACCGAAGGCTTGCGGGGAAAAGGAGGTTCTTCTTCATTTTCTTTCTCTTTATTAATCGCCTCTTCAACTTCTTTTGCTTTTCGCTCTCCCAAATCTTTTCTCATTTGATCATCAACCTTAAAAAGTTTATTTTTAAATCCCGTAATCTCTCTGAATAATTTTTCTTGGCTTGCGCAAGAAAACTGAATTCCAGCTGAAATATCATAAACAATAATAATATCCATCGGTTTCAGCCAATCCAAAAAATAGTCCTTTAAATTTCTATTTAATATTCCATCTTTAATATTTCCCCAAACTAACAATTGATTACATGCTCCCGCTTGAAACTTTTCTTTCATATCCAAAAGCCCTGTTTCCATGCAATCCATCCCTATTCTCCTTTAAAAAGTGATTAAATTGTCAAAGAAAAAACTTAAATTCCTGTACATATTATATGATTAAACCATCTTTGTCAATAGCTTTTAACTTGAAATCGTAAATGTTATAAAGTAATATTTTAAATATGAATACAACAACATCAGCCGTGATTGAAACCGGAGGCAAACAATATTTAGTTCAGCCCGGCGATATTATAAAAATAGAAAAAATTAAAAAGCCCGAAAACGGCGCTAATGTTTATTTTGATAAAGTGCTTTTAGGTTTTGGGGAAGACAACATAAAAATAGGAAAACCATACATAGAAAACGCGAAAGTGGAAGCTGAAATAATTAAAGAAGGAAGGGCGAAAAAAATTACCATTCTTAGATACCATAGTAAAACCCGTCACAGAAGAAAAAAAGGCCATAGACAACAATTCACGGAAGTAAAAATCAAAGAATTTAAGATGTAGTAACTTTGAATTACGAAATTGTCGTTTCTGCGACCGTTTGTCCCGCCATGGCGGGACGAGCATGGTTTCTTTCCGTCACTAAAGACGGAAAGAATCGCGAGGCGGTGACTAGCGAGCGTGTCGCAGGAATGAGCAATTTTGTAATTCACGAATAAATGAAATTATTTAAAACATTTTTTTTACTCATAATTTTGGGCGGTTTTTTTGCGACCGCTATTTTTCTTTGGACAATATTTTTTAAAATTCCGGAATTCGGCAAATTTGAAGAACGAAAAATAATGGAATCCACAAAAATATACGACCGCACCGGCAAAATAATATTATATGATCTCCATAAAGACGCGCGCCGAACAACCATTCCCTTTGAACAAATACCGCGCAATCTTAAAAACGCCACTATAGCCATAGAAGACACGAATTTTTATCAACATAAAGGAGTAAGCGTTTTTTCAATGTTTAGAGCGCTCGCTACAAATATTTTGTCTTTCAGAATAAAAGGGCAAGGAGGGTCAACCATTACCCAACAGCTTGTGAAAAACACTCTTCTCACTTCAGAAAAAAGTTTTACAAGAAAAATAAAAGAAGCTGTCTTGGCATTAAGAATTGAAAAAATATATTCAAAAGATCAAATATTAAATTTATATTTTAATGAAATTCCCTACGGGTCAAACAATTACGGAGTTGAAGCGGCAAGCCTTTATTTTTTCGGAAAAGAAGCTAAAAATATTGACTTAGCTGAATCGGCATATCTTTCCGCGCTTCCAAAAGCCCCAAGTTATTACTCTCCTTACGGTCCGCACAAAGAAGAGCTTGATCACCGAAAAAATATAGTCTTGGAAAGAATGAAAGATTTAAACTTCATATCCGAAGAAGAATTTGAAACGGCAAAGCGCGAGCGCGTCGCGTTTTTAAATCAAAAAGAAGAAGGCATAAAAGCCCCTCACTTCGTGCTTTACATAAAAGACGAACTTATAAAAAAATACGGCGAAGAAAAAATTGAAAAAGGAGGTTTAAAAGTCATTACGACCTTGGACAGCGAACTTCAAGACAAAGCCGAAGAACTCGTAAAAAAATACGCTGAAGAAAACGAAAAAAAATTCAATGCTTATAACGCCTCTATGGTCGGAATAGACCCAAAAACCGGCCAAATTCTTATAATGGTCGGTTCGCGGGACTGGTTTGCCGACTCAAAACCAGTTGGGTGCGTGTCAGGAGTGAACTGCCAATTTGAACCAAAAGTTAATGTCGCCACTTTTATGAAAGGCCGCCAACCAGGTTCCTCGTTTAAACCTTTTGTGTACGCCACAGCTTTTCAAAAAGGATACACTCCGGACACGGTTGTGTTTGATTTAAAAACAGAATTTAATGCATCTTGCAACGCAGACGGCACGCCAAAAACAGGTATAAATAAAAAAGAATGCTACTCCCCTTCAAATTACGACAATAAATTCAGAGGGCCTATAAGTCTGAGAAACGCGCTAGCCCAATCCATAAATGTGCCCTCCGTAAAAACTCTGTATTTAGCGGGAATAAAAGATTCATTAAAAACCGCGAACAATTTAGGAATAACAACGCTTGAAGGCTCAGGAAGATACGGTCTTACATTAGTTTTAGGAGGCGGCGAAGTAAAACTTTTAGAAATGACCGGCGCGTATTCCGTGTTTGCCAATAACGGCAAAAAAAATGAAATCACGGGAATACTGGAAATTCAAAACAAAAACGGCAGAATTTTAGAACAATTTGAAAAGAACGAAGAACAAGCGCTTGACGAAAACATCGCTAAAATTATAAGCGACGTTTTATCAGACAACACAGCCCGCGCGCCAGCTTTTGGAGAAAATTCCTATTTATATTTTCCCGGAAAAGAAGTCGCGGTAAAAACCGGAACAACAAACGATTATCGCGACGCGTGGGTCGTGGGATACACGCCGAATTTCGCTTTAGGCCTTTGGGTTGGAAACAACGATAACACGGCAATGGTTAAAAAAGTCGCCGGTTTTATTGCCGCTCCTTTGTGGCATTCCGTTTTTGAAGAAGTTTTTAAAAAAATTCAGCCCGAGAATTTTCAAAAACCGGATTACAACGATCGCCCGCAAAAACCAATATTAAACGGAGAATGGCGCGGCAAAATTGAAAACAATCATCTTATAACTCAAATCCATTCAATTCTTTATTGGGTGGATAAAAATAATCCCCGAGGCGAAATTCCGAATAATCCCGGAAGCGATCCTCAATTTTATCTTTGGGAATATCCTGTGCGAGAATGGGCAAAAAATCAAAATTTAACGGAAAATAACATCATAGAAATCGCTCCCGCAACAGTAAACATAAACATATTAGAACCAAGCATAGAAACAATTTTTAAACCAGACGATACAATAACGGTTAAGGTAGAAAATGGAAACGCGAATACATTAAAACAAATGGACTTCTTTTTTAAAAATCAATATCTCGGCTCTGTCGCTCCCCGCGAAAATCAAAAATTACTCACCTTTGTTTTTAAACTGGATCAATTCGCGGATCTTCTGCCAAAAGAAAAAATCACAATAAAAACATACAGTAATTCCGGAGCGCAAAACGTGTTTGATCGCGAAATTAATATTGCCAAAGAGCAGTAAAAAAGTAGAATTTTAATATGGCCTTATCTTGGAGAACAAAAAAACAGGTTTTTTATTTTCTTTTGCTGGTTTTGTTTTTTGCCTTGATTTTTTCGCTGTTTTTTTTAATTAAATTCTCCGGTGGAACTTGTTTTGACAATAAAAAAAATCAGGGAGAAAGCGGGATTGATTGCGGAGCCGTTTGCTCGCCATGCCCTGTAAATTTAAAAGAGCCGCTTGTTTTATGGAGCAGATTTTTTAAATCAAATCCGGAAAAAGATACTTACGACGCCGTCGCTTTAGTGGAAAATCTAAACCACAAATGGGAAAGTGAAAATATCTTCTATACTTTTAAACTTTATGACCAAAACAACATTCTTATCGTTGAAAAAAAAGGAAATTCTTTTTTGAATTCAAAAGAAAAAGCTTTGATTTTTGAAAACGGCGTATACGCCGGCAAAAGAAAACCTGCAAAATCCGTTTTAATAATAGAACCGATTCTAAACTGGAAATACACTAAAAAAATTCCGCCGAACTTTATCGTTACAAAAAAAGATTTTAAACCGGAATCTTCACTGCTTGAAGCCGAAATTAAAAACGACGCCAACTCTGATTTTGATAACCTATATTTAAACGCGGTGCTTACGGATGAAAACGATAACGCGTACGCCGCGAGCGCCACAAAAATAGATCATATAACCTCAGGCAAAAAAGCGGAAGCAAATTTTACCTGGTCTTATAAATTAGAAAACCAACCAGCTAAAATAGAAATATTTTCAAGAGTGAATCTGACAAAATGATAACGCGAATGTTTTTTAAATCTATAAAGGGGCTGGACGCGGTTCTTCTTGCTTCGGTCATTCCAATTATGCTATCCGGTCTCATTACAATGAGAAATTTTAATGTTGCCGGCAGTATTAATTATTCAAATTATTTTTTTAAACGGCAAATAATCTGGATATTCTTAAGCCTTATTTTATTTTTTATCATTAGATCTATAGATTGGAGATTTTTAAAAAGAAACGCCCTTCTTTTTGTAATCGTGTATATGATTTCCATTCTGCTTCTTATTTTTCTTCTTCTTCTTGAAACAAAAACAAAAGGGGCAAAAAGCTGGTTTGATTTAAAATACTTCGCTTTTGAACCAACGGATATCGCTAAAATATCTATTATACTCATTCTCGCTAAATACTTTTCTTTGCGCCATGTGGAAATCGCCAATATAAAACACATTTTTATATCCGGAATTTACGCCGGAATTCCGGCAATACTAACTCTCGCGCAGCCTGATTTTGGATCCGCAAGCGTAATATTTTTTATATGGCTTGGAATGATTTTAGTTTCCGGAATAAATAAAAAACATCTTTTCTTAATAATTCTTTTGGCAATATTGTTCATGGCGCTTGCTTGGTTTTTTGTTTTAGCGCCTTATCAAAAATTAAGAATAGAAACTTTTATAAATCCCCTTCTGGACCCGCGTGGAGCGGGATATAATATTCTTCAATCACAAATAAGCATAGGGTCGGGAATGATGTTCGGAAAAGGAATAGGTTTTGGTTCGCAAAGCAGATTAAATTTTTTGCCGGAACCGGAAACAGATTTTATCTTTTCGGCTTTTGCCGAAGAATGGGGATTTATAGGCGTGCTTTTTATTTTTACTTTTTTCGGAATATTTCTATGGAGAATCTGGAGAGTCGCTCTTTTGGAAGTAAGAACAAATAATTTTGAAAGGCTTTTCGCCGTAGGTTTAGGTTTTTTGTTCTTTTTTCAATTTATAATAAATGTCGGAATGAATCTCGGCGTCTTGCCTGTCACAGGGCTTACGCTTCCGTTTATGAGCTATGGTGGCTCGCATCTCGCGGCTTCATTCGCGACACTTGGAATCTTTTCAAGTTTTTCAAGAGAAGAATAAAAATGAATGTTGACTTTTAATAGGTATTACTTATGCTTAAAGTAAGGATTAAAATTTAAGTATTACTTAATTAAATTTATTTTAAATTTATGATTTATCAATCAACAATAACTAAAAAGGGGCAGATAACCGTTCCTAAAGATTTAAGAAATTTTTTGGATCTAAAACCTTTGTCTAAAGTAAATTTTGAACTAGAAAAAAATAAAAAAGAAATTAAAATCAAAAAGAATCCTGATATTTTAGATTTAGCCGGAAAATTCAAATCAAAAAAATCAGCTTTAAAAGCAAGAGAGTTTTTTGAAAAAAAATATAAAAGAATTTAAGTTTTTTATGCTTTACTTTATTGACACTAACATATTTTTAAGAGTTCTAAATAAGGAAGACGAGAAAAGTTTTAATGAATGTTTTAAACTGTTAAAATTAATAAAAGAAAGTAAAATTAAAATATTTACTTCTGATTTAGTTTTGGCGGAAATCGCTTTTACTCTTATTAGCTTTTACAAATTTAAGAAAATAGATGTTATTGAATCTTTAAAAAGCGTCGTAAATTTAACTGGACTAAAAATAATAAATAAGGCAGATATGAAAATTGCGCTTGAATTTTATGAAAAATACAATATAAAATTTATTGACGCGGTTATTGCGTCAAATTCTTTGATTTTGCAAAAAAAGATGAAAATAATTTCTTATGATAATGATTTTGATAAAATCGGAACAGTAAGAATAGAACCGATTAAACTGTTGATGTAGTAATTGAATTTATATAAAATAATTTTTTTTAATATTTTGGCGCCATCGTCTAGTCTGGTCTAGGACACCACGCTTTCAATGTGGTAACACGGGTTCGAATCCCGTTGGCGCTACTTAACAGAAACAAAGCGGCTAAACTGATTTAATATTTTTTTATTTTTGCATTATTTAGAAATTAGAAATTTAGATTTAAAAATTTCTTTTCGCTTTAAAGCGAAAAACGCGGGCCTATAGTTTAGTGGCAGAACACCCGCTTTGCACGCGGGAAACGGGAGTTCGACTCTCCCTAGGTCCACCATATTGAATTAGTCGCCTCGCTCGGGGCTTCGCCTCTGCAACGGCCGGGCAGTTTTGCGAAAAAACTAACCAATCTTTTATGGATACCAAAAACTTACAATCTAATACTTTGGCTAAAACCGGATTAATAATTGGGGTATCTTTTATTTTAGGTTTGCTTTTTAATTATTTTTTTTATGACAAATTTCCCGGCATTGCCTTTCCGCTATATGTTATGCTTGTTATAGCAGGGCTTTTTGCTATTGCAAATTTTGTTAAGAAACAAATAAACAAAGAAGTGTTTTGGCTTTTTATGCCGCTCGTATTTTTCAGCGCAATGGTTTTTGTCCGTTCCAGCATCTTGCTTACATTTCTTAATATAGTTGCTTCATTGCTATTATTGCTTTTAATTACTGAAATATCTTTTGGCGGAAAGATAAAAAACTTTTTAATCGGAGATTATATAAAAATATTTTTTTTGCCATTTAACTTTATCCGCCCATTACTTCAAACACTGTCAAATCTATTCTTGCTGCGCGAAACGCACAAAGATCCAAAAGCTTTATCACAGGTTGTGAAGGGTGTTTTGATGGCAATTCCTGTTTTATTTGTCTTTTTACTGCTATTCTCATCCGCGGATTTGATTTTCCAAAAATACGTTTCGGATTTGATCAATATTGATGTTAAACCGGAAACAATTTTCAGATCTATTTTAGTTTTGATAGCGACCCTTGTTTATATTGGCGCATATTCCTACTCTTTCCGAGAAAAAGAAAATCAAATTGCCGCCCAGCAAAATAGCAAAGGTTATAATATTGGACATATAGAAAATTCTATCTTGCTTGGTTCAGTTAATGTTTTGTTTTTTATCTTTATACTTATTCAATTAACTTACCTTTTCGGCGGCGAAAGCAACATATCCGCGCAAGGTTTTACCTATGCCAAGTATGCGCGGCGCGGATTTTTTGAACTGATAGCAGTGGCGGTTGTCTCCTTATTATTGCTTTTGACCGCAGAAAAATATGCCGTTAAAAAAGAGACAAATCATTTATTAGGATTCAAAATTTTAAGCGCCTTTTTAGTTGCGCAAGTAATCTTAATCATGGCTTCTGCCTTTACTCGTTTGTCTCTATACGAACAATCTTATGGATTTACGACATTAAGATTGTATAGCCACGCATTTATCATTTTGTTGGCAGTTATCTTTTGTCTGTTGCTTTACAAAATCTATAAAGACAAAAAAGAGAACACTTTTGCTTTCCGAGTTTTCATTTCAATCGCCTTATTTTTGGCTGTTATGAACTTTCTAAATCCCGATAAGTTCATCGCGCGCCAAAACATCGAGCGATTTAATACTACCGGAAAGCTTGACATCTACTATTTGAGCCGCCTTTCAAGCGATGCCATAACCGATGCTGTCAAGATTTTAAATATATCAAATGAAGATTTGAGAAAGGGTTTTGCCCGCGAATTATACTTACGCGCTCAAAATAGCAATTCTGCTTATTTTTCAAAATGGCAATCACTTAACATATCACGAATAAAGGCAAATAAAATTCTTAACTCAAAAATGCAAGAACTAGAACCATACAAAAATTATCAGCAACAGAATCTTGATTCAATAGAGCGCTACGAGTAAAATATTATTGTGCGGCGCGCCAATTTTTCGTTAACACAAAATTCGGTAGCGGAAAACGAAAGCGCGGCGGTCAAAAACTATGCTTAAAGAAGATCAAAAGAAATGGATTGACCATCTTTCAGACGATTCAAAAATTAAAATCGTCCCTTTTGATCCAAGCAGTCAGGAAAAATTTGAAAAGATAAAACTGCTTATACAATCAAAATTAGGCGATAAAATGCAAATTGAACATCGGGGAGCAACGAACCTTAAAATATCCGGCCAAGACGAAATTGATGTTTATATACCAGTATCGTTAAAAGAGTTTAATAAGCATATGATTCCACTGACTGAATTGTTCGGTGAACCGCGAAGTCATTATGTTCTTGAAAGAGCGCGTTTTGTAACGCGCAAAGACGGAAAACATATTGACATTTTTTTGATTAACAAAAATAGTTCCGGATGGCTAGAAAGTTTAAAATTTGAAAATTATCTTAAAAATCACCCAGAGACATTGGAAGAATACAAGAAATTAAAGGAGTCGGGTAATGGAATTAGTGTCAAAGAATATTATCAAAGGAAAATAGAATTTATAAATGATATATTAAAAATAACTTATTAAAACAACTATGGAAAAACAGCCTAAAAACATAGAAAATATCCGAGACAGATTTATGGATTTTATTGGAAATCCATTGAATGGCGCGCTGGGATATTTAGATGCGCTTCAAAACGAAAATTTATCAAATGAAAGCAAAGAAAAAATAATTAATAATCTTACCGCTTCTTGGAACGATATCTTTAACAGAATAGAAACATTCAGAAATAGTGATTTTAAACCTGCGGGAAAAATTACAATAGAAAATCTTGATAGAATTTTAGCGTATAAAAATAAAAATCCGCTTAATCCTAAAATCATAGAAGAATTAAACAATCTATATAATTCCATTGTTGACCAATAAAGCGCAGGGTATATACTAATTTTATAAATTATATGGAAACACTTGTAGGAACATCGTTAATAGCGGCATTCGTGGCAGGAGTCGCCGCGCTCTTTGCCCCATGCTGTATCACCGTCTTACTTCCCTCATATCTGGGAAATATTTTTAAAGAAAAATACAAAATATTTTTTATGACTTTTATTTTTTTTCTGGGAGTTTTGACGGTTTTTATGCCAATCGGATTGGGAGCTTCTTTCTTAGCACAACTCTTCAGCAAATACCACAACATAATTTTTGCCGTTGGCGGAATTTTTTTAATCGCGCTTGGAATAACAATGCTCTTTGGCAAGAAATTTTCTACGCCGATTTCTATTCGCAGAGGAATGAAAGGGCGAGTTTCCTCAGTTTATATTCTTGGAATTTTTTCGGCGATAGCCACCACATGCTGCGCTCCGGTATTAGCCGGAGTGCTTGCGTTGTCCGTCGCGAGCGGAACGGTTGTGTGGGGAGCGCTATATACTTTGGCTTATGTTGTCGGTATGACATTGCCGCTATTTATTATCGCGGCATTCTTAGATAAAAAAAATTTAACCGCGCGATTTACTAACGCCAACAAAAATGTTACAATGAAAATCGGCAGTTACAACTGGCAAATTATGATTTCAGAACTTATTTCCGGACTGATTTTTCTGCTTATGGGCTCTTACATAACCTACCTGGCTTTCAGTAATAAATTATTCACGCATTCAAGTTATCAGCTAGAAATGAATTTATGGAACGCTAAATTTTTAAACGCCATTAACGGTTTTATAACTTTAATACCAGAGTACATTTGGGCGCTTCTATTTATAGGAATAGTCGCGTCTATGTCGTATGTATTCATTAAACAATATAAAAAAACAAAAATATGAGCAATAAAAATAATATATCATCTACGGCTATAATCGCCGTTCTTTCAGTTGTAGTATTGGCCATGGGGTATTTTTTGATCAAAACTTCTCCGAAAAGTTCAAATCAGAATACTCAGACTACGGCAATTACCAGCGGTATGCATGAAGAGCCATCGGTTACTGAAAATAATGAGTTTAATTCTTTGATTGGAAAACCAATGCCTGACATTCAACTGTCGGACAAAGATGGAAAGGCATTCACTCCTGCTGACTTCAAAGGAAAAAATACAGTCTTGTTTTTTAATGAAGGTCTTATGTGTTATCCTGCCTGCTGGAATCAAATGGCGGCATTCGGCAGCGACAAAAGATTCAACAACGATCAAACTCAGGCTATATCAGTTGTGGTTGATTCCGCGAAAGACTGGCAAACGGCAATAGCCAGAATGCCGCAGCTTGCCAAAGCAACCACTATGTTTGACATGAACGCCAACGCCTCCAGACAACTTGGACTGCTAACCACTAATTCATCTATGCACAAAGGTTATTTGCCTGGACACACCTATGTTGTTTTAGATAAAAACGCGGTTGTTAAATATGTGTTTGACGATCCGAATATGGCAATAGCAAACGATATGCTTTTCGAAAAAATCGGAGAATTTAAATAAAGACCAAAATATGAAATACCAAGGCGTAATCATTGAAGAATCTCTTGAAAATAAAGACTTACTTAAAAAAATAAAAATTCTCTTAACAAAAGTTGAAAAAGTTGTGGAGGAACACAAAACCCCTTGGCTTTCGCAATGGACTTTACATACCGTTGAAATTGCGGAAAACGAAGCAGAAGCAATCGCCCAAGAAATTAGTAAGTCATTAGACCATAATCACGGCGGTTCTTGGTATGCTGATTTTAAAAACAATACTCATCATTACATAATTTTTCGCGATAAAATTTTTTACATAGACCGAAAAAGCGAAGAGCAGTATGATGAAGCAAGACACTACGGAATTTCACTCGGCATACCGGAATATCAAGTAGATTTTAAAAATTTTGTTATCCCAAATTAAAAAACGAATTTTAATATCCAAAACCTTAAAATCCATCCTGTCTTAAAATAAATTATTTTTACAGTTCTTTCACAATTAATAAACAAAAAGAAACCAAACGGAAAAGGAGAGTAGAAAATGGAATATGTGAATTATAGAGCTACTGGAAACCGTTGCGCGGTTATCATTGAATCTTTATGTTTGCCGATTTCTCGTAAAGAAACCTTAACCATACTGAACGAAAAAGGTTTTACTCTAATAAAAATTGACATTATCGCGCTCGCTAGGCAACACATTGGCATATCGCAATATCGCCGTGGCGCGAAACCTTCCGAAGCCCCGGTAATTGTTAATTGCTCTAGTTTCATTAAATGGCTTTACGCGCAGCGCGGCATCTGGTTACCGCGACTGTCAATACAGCAACCCTACATACTAACCTGAACCGCACCAGTCATCTTTCCTAAAACAAAAACTTCAT
>CAZCIQ010000020.1:0-17777 GCA_964499175.1 uncultured Candidatus Saccharibacteria bacterium
GCCGATCTTGGAAAAATGCCGCATCTTTTAATAGCCGGAAGCACTGGTTCCGGAAAATCAGTTTGCATTCACGCTTTAATCACCAGTTTACTTTATAGGAATACCGCAAAAAATTTAAGGTTTTTAATGATTGACCCAAAGCGCGTTGAACTTGCCGTCTACGGCGGTCTTCCTCATATGTTAGCCCCGGTAATCACAGACGCTAAAAAAACAATTATGGCGTTGCGTTGGGCGGTGAAAGAAATGGAAAAAAGATATATATTGCTTTCCGAACATAAAGTGCGCGATATTCATTCGCTAAAAGAATTAATGAGCAAAAAAGGAGAGGAAGACGAGATGCCTTATATAGTTGTCGTGATTGACGAACTGGCTGATATTATGGCGGTGTATCCAAGGGAACTTGAGGCGTCAATCGTTCGTTTGGCTCAAATGTCTCGCGCCGTGGGCATTCATATTATCGTTTCCACTCAACGCCCATCTGTTGAAGTTATCACGGGTTTGATTAAAGCAAACATCACAAGTCGAGTCGCGTTTCAGGTTGCTTCGCAAGTTGATTCGCGCACCATTCTTGATATGTCCGGCGCGGAAAAATTGCTTGGCAACGGTGATATGCTTTTTTTATCCGGAGATTCTTCAAAACCAAGAAGAATTCAAGGAGCGTTTTTGTCTGAACAAGAAGTAAAACGGATTTCGTCTTATATAGAAGAGGAGGGAGGCACGGAACTTTTCGCCGATTTTGAAACAGACGGCGCAAAAGATGAAAATAAGGCCGCGCCTTCTATGCCTTCCATTCTTGACGATTTTAATGAAACGGACGATGAAACGGACGAGCTTTATGAAGAAGCTTTAAAGGTTATTATTGAAGCAAAAAAAGCGTCAGCTTCTTATTTGCAAAGAAGATTAAAAGTGGGTTACGCGAGAGCCGCGCGGCTTTTGGATATTTTGGAAGGAAAAGGCGTAATTGGTCCGGCGGACGGCGCTAAACCAAGAGAGGTTTATTTGTCATCTCAAAAAGAAGACATAAAAGAAATTTGAAATGTTAAAGAATAAAAATTTGCGGATTAGATTTATGTTTATTTCTTTTCTCGCGCTTATTTTCGCGGGCTATTTATTTTATCAGATGAAAAATTTTATATTGGGACCAAGAATTAACATTTTGAATTTAAAAGAATACAGCACTGTTGACGATTCATTTTTTACGGCGGAAGGAAGCGCTAAAAATATTTTTAATTTTTATTTGAACGGCAGGAAAATTTTTGTAGATAAAAACGGCAATTTTAAAGAAAAAATGGTTTTGGCTTCCGGATCAAACATATTGGAATTTAAAGCCGAAGACAAATTCGGCCATCAAATAATAAAGTATTATCATATTTTTAATAAAAACCAAACATGGTGAATAAACCTTTTGCTACCGCAAAATCACCCAGCGAGTGATTTTGCTGGCGTTGCTCCTCGCTCCTCGCCTAGTGGCGAGACCATGCTCGCTCGTCGCAAAGCCGCGCAAAAGGTTTATTCACCAATAAAAAAATTAGACTATTTTTTATTTTGTGTTAAACTAAAAATAGATTCTTTAAAAATAATGGCGCTTTAACATTTATATAAGAAAGGGTATTAAAATGACAGAAATAGCGCAAGATGTAAAATCGTATGATCACGTGAAGTCTATGATTAGAGAAGTGGGCGATAAACTCGTCGGTCTAAAAGAAAGCCAGATTGATTTTTTGGAAAAACCAAAAAGAGAAATTAAATCTCACATAACCATTGAAGACAATGGGGAAATTAAAACTTACACAAGTTATGTTGTTTTGCATCGCAGTCCTTTAAAAGAGCCTTTTAAAGGAGGCGTAAGGGTTCATCACAGTGTAAATCGGGATATCATAAGACTATTAGCCGCTGAAATGACTTGGAAATGCCGGCTTTTAAGTTTGCCGTTCGGAGGAGCTAAAAGCGGTATTCAATGCGACCCGCATTTTTTAGGAAATGTTAAGTTTGAAAAAGTGATGAGAGGTTTTGTAAATGAAATTCGCAGAGACTTAGGCCCTTTTATTTACGTGCCGGCGCCGGATATGGGAAGCAATGAAGAAGCGATGTTTTGGATTTGGGATCAATATAATAATTTTTATCCAGACCATGACAATAAAGCGGTAGTGACCGGAAAGCCGCCTGATATAGGCGGTTGCAATGTAAGAAAACAAGCAACTGGTTTGGGACTATACATCGTGCAGGAAATAATTTTAGATAATTTCAAAATTAAAAGCGATAATAATAACGCGACTATAGCCGTGCAAGGATTTGGGAATGTCGGAAGCCATTATGCTGAATTTGCTTTTGCCGAAGGTTTTAAGGTAGTGGCGGTAAGCGATATTTTTGGAGGAGTTTATAATAGCGCGGGATTAAATATCCACGCGCTAACAGAATACGCAAAAAACAATGGAAGCGTAGTAGGATTTCCTGAAAGCGATTTTGTGACTAACAACGATTTACTTGCTTTACCTTGCGATATTCTGGTTCCTTGCGCGCTTGAAAACACGCTTACCGAAGCGAATGCCGATAAAGTAAAAGCTAAAATAATTTTGGAAGGAGCAAACGCTCCCACGACTCCGAAAGCCGACGATATTTTAAAAAGCAAAAATATATTGGTTGTGCCTGATATTTTAGCGAATGCCGGAGGAGTGACGGTTTCTTATTTTGAATGGGCGAAAAATATCGGCCAAAGCATTACTATGAGAAACGAGGAAGAGATTATAAGAGAGCTTGACGGTTATTTAAGATGCGCTTGCCTTGAAGTTTTGCATGTGTCAAAAACGAAAAACATTTCTTTAAGAATGGCGGCTTATATGATAGCGATAGAACGTATGAAAAAAATTTACGACGAAATCGGCTGGAAAAGTTAATTTAATAATATAGGAGAAAAATAATGATATTAGGAGAAATCATTGTATTAATCGGAGTTCCATTGATGTTTTTTACTCTTTTTTTAAGAATAAAAAAAAGAAAAGACGCTGCGGTAATGGCAAAGATGATTCTATTAGTGATAGGGGCTTTTAGTATAACTCTAATTGGATTTGCGGGGTTGGCTGAAAAAACAAATTCGTTTTATAGTTTTAGTGGAATTTGTTTTTTAACGGCAATTGTAGAAATTATTGTTGCAGCATTATTTGTTTATCCTAATCAATGGTAATATTTTAAAAAACAATTTGACGGCACTTTTGGTGCCGTCATTTTTTTCAATAAACCCGCATGTACCTTTCACATATCAACTATGATGTGTGAAAGGCAAAGCGCGGGCATTATTAGTTCTAAATTTCTTCTTTTCTCATTTAAATTATTCCATTGCACTTTCAAATTATTTGCGCTTAAAGAGAATCTCTTGATAGGCGGTCTGATACAGACGAGCGCTCTTTCCGCGGAAAGAAAAGGTTCAACTCTTGAAAGAATATTCTTTTCCATTGTTAAACAAGAGGTATCGTTTCCGGATTGGCCGAATTTTTCATTTTTAATGTGAGCAAATCCAATATCTGGCTCTATCGTTCCGAGAACATATAAATTTTTATCTGCCAAATCGCCGCACAAAAATTTATCATCTCCCAAATTTACATTACCGGGAAAAATGCTAGCTTCTATTACATAATTATTTCCCAGTCTTGAAGATAAATAAATCAAAATTTTTCTATATTTTTGAATTGTGGCGATAGACCAAGTTTCCATTGATATGTCTCTTATAACCCCTCCTTTTTCTATGCGAGACAAATAAGGAGCTAATTCCTTAAAACCCAATTCGCGGGCTCCGAGTTCAAAACTCCAACGTATCGCCGGCGTTTTAAAATTGGATTTAAACGCCCGATTAATTAGCGATGATAATTTTTCCGCGCCCAACTTGTTTTCATTAAAAAATTCTTTTAAAATAGTAATTTTTTCACGGGAGAACGGATTTACACCATAATTTTCTTTAAACTTAGTCAGTGAAGGAGGGAAAGGACAAGTGGAAAACTTAAATTGAAACGAAACAACGGCAAGTTGCTCTCTATAACTGAGCGGCTTGATTTTATCCGAAGAAAATTGTATAGATTGCGCCGCAAGATACCACTGCGCCCATTTGCGAATCTTCTCATCTTCTTTTCTAATTATTCTTTCTTCTTTAATTTGATTTTCAAAAAACTTGATACTGTCTTTAAGATTGGAGATTTGCTGTTGAACAGTAATTTCTTCCCTTTTTTTATAAGAGTGCGCTTCGCGAAACTCCGCAAGCGCCTTATCAAAAACTTGCCGATCTTTCAGAAGATTGAATGCCTCGGCATAACGTTTCAAAGCTGGATTTTCAAAACCGCTATGTTTATCCGGATGTAATTCCGCAAGAAGGTCTTTGGCGCTTTTGAGACAGTGTGTATGCAATTGTTCATGAGACAACTTAAGATCTAATATCGCCGGAGAAAGGCATATCATTTCAAGTGGATTATCCTTTAATTCGTCGCCTTTTAACTTTTTAACTAAATCTCTTCCAAAACTCATATTCACTCCTTTAAGAAAGAAGTTCAATAATATCATCCGCGGAAAGGATGTTTGGGTTTTCGCCTTTGCCTTCGCCTTCGGCGGCATGAAGAGCAATAGCATTTATGATTTTAGTCATCGCTATCATAGGCCGCATTCTCATCCCAAGCTCATCCATAATATAGTGAAGTTCGTTATCAACTATTTCAAGAATGTCAGCCGCATCCTCGCCGTAAGCCCTTGCAAGTCTGGCAGCCGTTTTTGAGCTTATCGGAGTGCTTAAATCCAAATTGTCAATCTTTTCCATAAGAGAAAGAGCTATTTCAATGCAATCGCCTATGTCTGATACTTTGTTGTAAATAAGATTTTCACCTATTTCGCGATCTTCCAAATCGGCAGGCGAAAGTTCTTGTCCGTTGGTAAAATGCTGCAGAAGTCTGGCGAAGGTCTGAGGCCGTATAACAGATTTTTCGCACTCGCCGGCAAACAAAACATATATATTTTGTTCCAATAGGCTGGGAAATGTTCTTTGTATGCAAGCCGCAAGAGTAGTTGGTTTATACCGTAAACGTTTAGCCAAATCGCGCACTTTTTCATTTTCAGCCGTTACCGCTTCAATAGTTCCGATTTGCTGACGAGTCATTTTTTTCATTTTTAGACCCTTTCTTTTTATAGTTTTTAAAAAAACAAACAGTTTACTTCCAAAAGCAAAATGTCAAATCTGTCTTTTAGATTACATAATTTATTAAAAAAGTCAAATTAATCGCCGTCTAAAGAGCGCGATATATATGGCCTTACGCCATTATTCTTCTTTAAAAATAGGTAATCCTGCCGGAGGACCGGCTTTTTTTGATTCAATTTCAGGAATATAAGGCGACGTAAGAATAAAATGAGAAGGAAGATGATAAACCGTCGCGAGCTCTTCGGTATTTAAAACAAAATGTTTTGAGAAAAAATTAAAATTAGCCGGATTAAGATTTAAAAATTTTCCTATAGTAAGTTCTTCCGGAAAACTTCTAACCTTATAACTTTTTAAAATTCTTTGTTTTCGGCCTTCTAGTCTTTTTTGGCCGTTGAAATATGGAAATCTATACCATTTTGGAGCGAGCGTGCGCACATCCGCGTTGTGCACAAAAGAGTTTAAATTCATCGCGGAATATTGATTGAATATTGTGGGAATTCCTTTATTCGCGAAAGTATTGTCATAAATCTCGCGCGGAGCAAAATAAACAAAACGAATTATCGTGTCAAAACCGGGCTTCGCGATATTGTGCTCTATCGCTTTTATAACATCCAGCTCTCCGGGAGTGGGAACTGTGGGCATTGTGATTGACCCTGTTTCGGTTTTTACTGTTTTAGTGCATTTTTCTTTCAGTTCTTTAACGAGTTTAATTCCTTTTTCTTTCCATTCCGGGTCAGACGGCCTGATTACAAATTGAAGCCAAAATTTTTCTTGTCTTTTAAGCTTTCCTAAATTTTCAATAAAAGAAGATATCGGGTCAAGCCTTTCATCTTCTTCCGGAGTTTCAAATTCTATATACGTTCTTACGGGATACGCGTCGTCTAATTTTAACTTTAATTCGGACCCGAAAAGATCCGACCCTGTTTTATAAAACTCCGTTGTATCCGATGGAAACCTGTTGGTGTAATCGTCAACCACAGCAATTTCTATGTCCGGATAATGGGCGTAAAAATTCGCTTCAATTATATTTCTATATTTATCAGGCGTGTAAATATAAAAATGCACTTCTCCGCCTATGCTTACTATTTCCAAACTAAACCATTTTGTCGTTTCTCCGTCCCACCATTTTTCAAAAAAATTACCGGGAGAATTTCGCAAGGCGTATATGCCCGTTAAAACTTGCTCCATCGCTTTCGGGCTTTTTCTGATTTCGCGGGGAGGTTTTATTTCAAGGAGCGTCCAGACAATTGCCGCTTCATGCAAAGTCTGTCTCCACCAAAGCCAAAGATTAATGAATATTGGAAAAACTATTATAAAAAGTAAAAGCCACCAAAAATTTTGAATTGTTTGAATTAAAAAATATTGAAAATTATCAGCAAGCGAAGAATACGCGTCTTGTACCATTTTTTTATTATATCATTATTTTCTGTTTAAAAAAGCGTTTTTAATGGTGTCCTTATCGCTATACTCAATTTCCGCGCCGGAAGAAAGCCCTCTTCCCAGCGCGGTTATTTTTAAATTACTATTTTTTGCGATTGGTTCCAATATTTTGTTTATATACATAATAGTAGCGTCTCCTTCTTTTGTGGCGCTCATTGCCACGGCAACTTCTTTAATAATATTTATATCGTTTTTTACTCTATAAAATAATTCTCTCATTCTTATTTTTTTTAAATCGTCATTTTTATTAAACAAAGACAAAACTCCGCCGAGCACAAAATATCTTCCGTTATAACAGCCCGATTTTTCAATATTTTCAAGGTCAATCTCTTTTTCCACAACAAGAAGCGCGCCGGCATCGCTACTCGCATTTTTGCAAAGCAAACAAATATTTTCTTGAGTTTTACTTCCAGTTTCTTCAAAAGCGTAAAAACAATACTTGCATCTTCTTATTCTATTATTTAATTCGGAAATAAGACCGCATAAATTTTTCGCGAAACTTTCTTCCTTTTCAAGTATCGCGAAAACTATTCTTTTTGCTTGCCTTGGACCAATACCCGGAAGCTTTTGAAGCGCTTCCGTTAGTTTTTCTATATTATTATTCATAATTTTGTCGTACGTCGCATGTCTGCGTCGGACGTCGCATGTCCGACAAACTATATTTCAAATCCTTCAACAAAATCTTCTTCGAAATTTTGCTCATCATTTATATTTCCGTCAAAACTCGTAAAAGTTGTTTTTTCCGGATGAAAATAAAGTTTAACCCTGCCAAGCTGTCCGTTTCTGTGTTTCTCAATTAATATGTCAGCCTGATTTTTTCTTGAAGAAGTTTCTTTATATCTGTCTTCCCGATATATAAACATCACGACATCCGCGTCTTGTTCAATGGAATTATGAACAATGATGTCATTTGCGATAAAATTATGCGTCTCCGGCACAGTAGCGTCATATACTTCTTCAATGCCTATTTTTTCTATAGATATTATTTTATCCCAGTAAATATCAGACTGATAAAGATTAATAAGTTCGTAACTTGGCATAAATTCTGTAATTCTTTGCAATCTTTCACGACTTACCCCATTTTTAAATATAGCCGATCCGTTGTATGCAATATTCAAATGTTTTGCAAAATCGCGCCAACTTAATTCATAATAATTTTTTAAATAGCTTATTGTTTTCCATACATCTTTCGGAATAACATCTAAATTAGGATTAGGTTTAATTATTTCCAATTTTTTAATAAGCGATTCAATGATTTTTCCTCTTTTTCCGTAACAACCTATTATTTTACAAAAACGAAGTTGCATTTGACTATCTTGAATATGAATTTGATAAATTGTCCTATAAGAACCTTGAGACACTTTTCGTAAAGTGCTTATAATGTTTAAGCGAAGCAATAAATGCTGAACGCCAAACGCCAAAAATTTGCTTGTCGTAGAATAATAAATTGCGCCGGCGGCTTTTCTGTTTAACAAATATTTAAAAGAAATATTGCCGTCAGTTGACCAAAGATGATTAAGAAATAGACTAATTTGATTTTCAGAACTCATAAATAATAATTTTGGCAATGTTTTTTCATACGAACGCGCTGGTTTTATATTTAGTTTCTTAAACCATTCCGTAATAGGATGATGTTTTCCCCGAGCAAGATGATAAGGAGAAGGCAAATAAAGATGAAACCAATTTTTTTGTTTTACCAAACGCGGAGTAATATTAAACAATTGTTTTGCCGTTTGAGAAACAATTGATATGTTTTCCATATCCGCGCTTGTATAGTGAATTGGCTGTCTTAGCAAAACGCACCCGTCTCCTAAAAGATGCGCTAGAAGAATTACTTCCGAATCGGATAAAGAAGGTTTTTGATTTAACGATGTCATAAAACGAGGCAATGCTATATGCGTATCGGTAGAAAGCGATTCTAATTTTTGCCAACCATTTATTGTTAAAAACGGATGATTGCTTGAAGCTTTAATAATTCTGCCGCTCCGCGTTTTAAGTTCAAAAATCTCTTTTTTTCCGCTTGAAAATACTTTTGAAATTTTCTTAATTTCTAATTTAAAATTATTATTTAACGACCATACGGGAATATCGCGTTTACCTTCCAAATTTTTAATAGATATAAGTTCTCCGGTATTTGCTTCCATAATAACCGTATCTCCGGTTAGACAGCCGCTATCGCGAAGGTCGGATAAACGAGGTATAGCTTTGGGTCTTTGCTCAACGGCGCGCGATAATTGAGATAAAGCGAGAATCGGAATGTTCAATTCTTTTGCCAAAGCTTTTAACGACCTTGAAATTTCCGTGACTTGCTGAACAGGGGAGTCGGAAGGATTTCTCGGTTTTATAAGCTGTAAGTAATCAATTATAAGGAGCCCTAAATCATGTTCCAGTTGGAGCCTACGAGCCATAGTTCTTATTTGCAAAATTGAATTTGACGCCTCATCGTCTATAAAAATAGGAGCAACGGATAATTTTTGAAGAGCGTTGCTTATATAAGAAAAATGCTCTTCTTTAAGTTTGCCGGTTCTTATTTTTCCGAGTTCAATGGAGGATTCCGCCGAAAGAAGCCTGTCTATAATTTGCTGAACCGGCATTTCCAAACTGAATATTCCGACCGGCATTTTGTGATTTATCGCCACATTTCTGGCAATATCCAAAGCCAAAGCGGTTTTTCCAAGCGAAGGGCGCGCCGCGAGTATTATTAAATCGGATTTTTGAAGGCCGGAAAGAATGTTGTCCAAATCTTTAAAACCGGTTGGAACGCCGCGCAGCTTATCCGGAGATTTATGAAGATTGTCAATCCTGTCCCACGCTTCTTCAAGCGCGCTTTTCACGCTCACAAATCTTTGTTTAAGGGCATTTTGAGAAATTCCAAAAATTTTTTTCTCAGCTTCATCTATTATAGTTTCAATATCTTGATCTTCTTTATAACCCAATTCCGACACATAGCTTGAAGCTTCAAGCAAGTTTCTTAAAATTTCTTTTTTACGGACAATTTCCGCGTAATAAACGACATTTGACGAAGAAGGCACGCAATTTACAAGGTCGGTTAAATAGGGAAAACCGCTCGCATCGTCAAATTGTTTTTTCTCTTTAAGTTTTGAAGATAAAGAAAGAATATCTATCGGCTCATTTTTACGGAATAAATCAAGCATCGCCTCAAAAATTATTTTATGTTCCGTTTTATAGAAAGAGTTTTGGCTCAATATATCGGTGACTTTGATTATCGCGTTATGATCCAGCATTAAAGAGCCCAAAACCGACATTTCGGCTTCAATATTTTGCGGCGGCATTCTTAAAATCGGCGAAATTTTATTTTCTTGAAGCATATTAATTAGTGTCGGAAGTGCGACGTCCGACAATACCTTCCGGAGTATCTTTTAATTCCCAGCCCAGCGTTTTTAATTCTTTTCTTATTTCATCGGCTTTTTGCCAATTTTTTTCTTTTCTGAGTTTTTCTCTTCTTTCAATTAATATTTTAATTTCTTTTGGGATTTTCTCAATTTTTATTTTTTTAAAATCAAAACCAAGAACTTTGTCAAATTCGCAAAGAATATTTAATATTTTTTTTGAATCAAATTTTTCAGGATTTTTATAATATTCATTTATAAATTTCCATATTGTCGCCACGGCTTTCGGCGTATTCAAATCGTCATATATCGCTTTTTCAAATTGCGTTTTAAAATCATTAATTTTAGATTTAGGTTGTAATTCCAGCTCTTCATCACTGTTGTTTTTACTACAGGAGTCCGACTCCCGCAGTAAAACCTGGATAAAACTATAAAAGTGATTTAATGAATTTTCCGCCGCTTGAAGCGAAGCAAATGTAAAATTAAGTTTTGAACGATAATGAGATGTCAAAACTAAATATCTAAAAGCAAGAGGATTAATTTTTTTTTCTATTATATTTTTAAGCGTCAAAAAATTTCCTTCTGATTTTCCCATTCTTGATTCGTCTATTAAAAGAAATTCGCCGTGCATCCAATACCTCGCGAGAGGCTTATTATAAGCTCCTTCAGATTGCGCGATTTCATTCGTGTGATGAACATTTATATGGTCAATCCCTCCAGTATGAATATCAAATGGTTGTCCAAGATATTTTGTGGAAATAGCCGAACACTCTATATGCCAGCCGGGAAAACCTTTTCCCCACGGCGAATTCCATTGCATAATATGATTTTTAAAATGTCCGACAACTTTAAACCATAAAACAAAATCCTGCGGATTTTGTTTACCCGAATCAACAATCACATCTTCGCGCGCTCCGGTTATTTTTTCACTTAATTTTTGCCGCGACAATTTAGTGTAATTTTTAAATTTAGAAACATCAAAATAAATCGCTTGCTCGGTTTCATACGCCAAATCTTTTTTAATAAGCCGTTTTATAAGAAAAATTTGCTCTTTTATATTTTTTGTCGCAGGAGAAATAATATTGGCTTTTTTTACATTTAGTAATTCTAAGTCTTTTAAAAATTCTTTCGTGTAAAATTCCGCGATTTCCCAAACCGTTTTTTTTTCTTTTTGCGCTTCTTTTTCAAGTTTATCCTCACCTACATCCGCGTCCGAAGTTAAATGTCCGACATCCGTTATATTCATAACATGCTTTACATTATATCCGCTGTATTCCAAAGTTTTGCGCAGAATGTCTTCAAAAATATAAGTTCTTAAATTTCCAATGTGAGCATAATTATAAACCGTAGGTCCGCAAGTGTATAAACCAACACGCCCCTTGTTAAGCGGCTTAAATATTTCTTTTTTACGGGTTAAAGTATTGTAAAATTTTATTACAGCCATTTTTTTCGTTTAAAAATTGAATACATTATTGAAGCTCCTAAGGCCATAATTCCCAGTATTATCCAAAAATCGCCCTTTTCGCCAACTATTGGAGTGGATATCGTGTTCATTCCAAAAAGAGCGGAAAAAAGCATAAGAGGAAAAGTGGTAAACGCGATGATTGAAATCACCCGCATTTCTTCGTTGCTTTTTATAGACACAAGCGAATCGTTTGTGTTTTGAAGCGAGTTTATGGTTTGCTCCGTGCTGTCAAACAAGTCCTTTAAATTAAAGTATTCGTTTAAAATTTCCGACGAATAAACTTTATATTCATTTCCATATAAATTTTCCGCCATATTTTCAAATGACTGCCAGATTCTTTGATGCGTTTTTATTGAACGGCCAAACTCTATAATATCGCGGCTTACGACGGATATTCTTCCGACCATCTCATTTTCTTTTTTCAAAAAAATCTGTTCTTCTATATAATCAATTTTTTTGTGAGTGTAATCAAGCTCGCGAAGAGTAAATTTATAAAGATACTGGATAAGATGAAAAAACAAAATTCCGGTATTTTCTTTAAAATATTCATTTTCTATTTCCGTATTTTCTTCCATTTTTTTTATAAATTCCTGTATCGGAGGAAAACTATTATTATAATTCACCGCCATAAGGAAGTTTTTTCCAAGCACAAAATCAATTTCCTGTTTTTTGCTTATGTCGGTTGTGTTGTCAAAAATAGGGAAATGAAGAACCAAATAAATCAAATCGCGAAAATGGCTTATCTTCGGTTGGAGAGTGGGTTTTAAAAGCTCGTTTTTAAGCAGAGAATTTAACGGAATTTTTTCTCTTATTTTTTCAATCTCTTCGTTGGTTAACGAATTTGCTGTTATAAATGTAATTTCATTTTTCTCAATTATTTTTTTTATCATAAATATTATTAACCGGCTTTTTTAAAAAAACCGATTTTTACCAAATTACACTGATAAAATTAACTCTTATTTTTATTATAACCGCAAACGAGGAAAAAGCGAAAGTTTATTTTCATTTTTTCCGAGAGCCGCGGTTATATGGCTAGTTTCTGACATATAACCGCAAACGAGGAAAAAGCGAAAGTTTATTTCAATAACTTTATCCACCACCCTTCTCTTTCCCAAATTAATCTTTTAAATTATAATAAAAACATTACACAAAAGTCTTTAGTTAAAATTCTAAGTAAAAAGCATCTTATGAAAAAAACTCTCTATATAATTCTGCCGATAATTATCTCGGGGTTTTTAATTACAGCTCCGTTGTCAACTTACTCTGTAGAAACAAAACCCACTCAATCTCAAATAGACCAGATGGCTGGAGTTTTGCAATCTCTGCAAAACATTTTTAATCAACTGAAACAGAAAGTCGCAGATCTAATAATTCCTCAAACTCAAATAGCTCAAGCCGCTACGGAAACTGTTGGACTAGTGAGACAAGATTGCACGGGATATTCAAATTGTTTTACTTCTCTTTCCGCATGGGAAGCGGCTTATGGGGGTATAAGTTTTGGAGCTTGCGCCCAAGGAGACCTTGTTTGTGCCGATAAAATTGCCGTGGCTCAAATAGACGGTGCTTGGACAAACCCAGATACAACAGCGGTAATTATAGACGGCTGGACAACAGATGCCACTCATTACATCAGAATCTACACTACACCAGCGGCTCGGCATAGCGGGAAGTGGGAAAATAATAAATATTATATGGAAATCACAAATGCGACTGCGATTAAGATTAATGAAAGCAATATAAGGATTGATGGATTACAAATATCTTTATTAGGGATAACTACAAATAAATATGGGGTTAATTCTGGTATGATTGCAAGTGATATAAGAATATCAAATAATATTATAAAAGATAGTAATTCTGCTGACGGACGAATGGGAATGGCATTTACCAGCGCAAGTAATAATATTAAAATATGGAATAATATCATTTATGATTTTAAAGGAGGTCCTGCTGCGTCCGGTATTTATGCGACTGTTTCTGATAGCGGGGCGTTTCTGTATAATAATACAATTATAAATAGCAGTAATTGTATTAAACCGGGATATTTAGACGCGGTAGCAAAAAATAATCTTGTTCAAAATTGCACAGATGGTTATGTTGGCACTTTTGCTTCGGGTTCAGATTATAATATTTCAGATCTTGCTTCTGATGCTCCTGGCATTAACTCTAAAAATTCAACTGCCGTTTCCTTCGTTGACGCGACCAATAAAAATTTTCACCTCTCTTCCTCCGACACTTCTGCTAAAGACGCAGGCATTGACTTGTCAGCAGACACAAACCTCGCTTTCTTCGATGATATTGACGGTCAAACTCGTCCTATTGCTTCTGTTTGGGACAGAGGAGCGGACGAAGAACCAACTATTTCTATTCCTCCATTAGACACCGTTCCTCCCACTCTTTCTTTTGGTTCTCCCTCAGGCGCGCTCGCCGCTGGCACAATTGAAGCTTCGCTATCTCTCACAACAGACGAAAATTCAACCTGCAAATATGGAACTGTAGCGAACACGGCTTACTCGTCAATTGCTCCGCCAGCTGGCGGAACATTTACAACAACAGGAGCCATATCTCACTCTCAAACCATCACAGGACTTACAAACGGAACTTCATATAATTATTATGTTCGTTGCCAAGATACAGCAGGAAACCAGAATACAACAGATTACCCAATTTCTTTTTTCGTGACGGCTCCAGCTGGAGACACCACTTCTCCCACAGTCTCAATAACCTCACCAACAAACGGAGCAACTGTTTCTGGAACTATTACAATTACAGTAAACGCAACAGACAATGTAGCCATAGCTGGAGTTCAATTCAAATTAGACACTAACACATTATTAGGAACGGAAGACACAACTTCTCCTTATTCATATTCTTTAGACACTGCAACCATAACAGATGGCTCTCATACTTTAATTGCGGTAGCAAGAGACACATCAAATAATTATGCGACATCAAGCGTAATAACAATTACCCTAAATAATGCAAATCCGCCTCCTTCTGATACCACTACGCCTTCAATTCCAACAGGTCTTACGGCGACCGTAATTTCATCTTCTCAAATCAATCTCTCTTGGACCGCTTCGACAGACAATGTGGGAGTAACTGGCTACAAAATCTATCGTTGCTCTGGTTCAGCATGTACGCCAACAACTCAAATCATAACCTCAAACACAACTTCATATTCCGACACAGGCCTCACCGCCTTGACCACCTACACCTACGCGGTTTCTGCTTATGACATGGCAGGGAATGAGAGCGGGAAGTCAGCGGCTGTGAACGCAATAACGCGATCTTCTATTTTTCTTCCTGCTTTTCCGGGTGCTGAAGGTTTTGGCGCAAATAGTGTTGGCGGAAGAGGCGGTAAGGTTATTAAGGTTACCAACTTGAATGATTATGGTCCGGGAAGTTTCAGGGAGGCCGTTGAAGCCACCCCCAGGCATTATGCAAATAATACTCCGGAATGGGAATCCTTAGCTCAGTATGAAGCGCGAGTGGCAGCTGGAAATAAAAAACCTCGTCATTATCCGAACGGAATTTGGAAAAATGAATTAGAGCCAGCTTATATTAAGAGACTTGAGGACACAGGACATAGAATAGTTGTTTTTGAAGTATCAGGAATTATTTGGCTGGAATCCGATCTGGATATTACATACGCCTACATGACAATCGCCGGAGAAACATCTCCCGGAGGAATATTAGTAGCCGGGAGTAAAACCATTATTAAAATCCATGATATTATCATGCGGCATATGCGTTTTAGGGTAGGAACAAAAAACGTCAAATATGACAAGGATGGCAATGGGAATATTATATATTATGATCAATTTCAGTATGATTTCCCCCCAACAGGATTAACAGGAAATGGATGTAAAGGAAATATCACTACTAAAGAATTAGGGCATCCATGCGCTATCGCGGGAGGGGCGAATACAGAGGTACTTGATTCTTTGGAAATATGGGGGAAAAGATGGTCGGGTTTTGACGGAGCATACAACATAATACTGGACCACATTTCAGCAAGCTGGGGAGTTGATGAGACACTTAGTGCTTCAGGAGGGGTAAGAGATACAACTATACAGTGGAGTATAGTTTCAGAAGGATTAAAAAATGCGGGCCATCCGGAGCCGGACCATAGTAAAGGCCTCTACATCGATGCCAAGTATACATATGATACATCCGTATCAGTACACCACAATTATGTTGCGCATAATTGGGATCGGAGCCCTTTACTGTATAAACCTGAAAATACTACTCAAGAGATGATCGTTGATGCTGTAAACAATGTCAGTTATAACTGGTATGCTGGATCGTCGCCCATGGCGGAAGGGACTCCCAAAGTCAACTGGGTGCACAATTACGCCAAGCGCGGTCATAACTCCGGCAACTCAGGCAGCTGGTCTTATGAGTTTGCTCATTATGCCAGCGGCCAGACCCCGGCTCCCCTGCTGTATGTTTACGGAAACATTGGCGCTTCAAGATTGACCCAGAATGAACAACATTGGACTGTAGGGAATTACTATAGACCCTTATTGCAGGATACAGTTTGGAGAACAGACACTCCATGGCCAGTGCCACCCGTTACAACTGCTGTAATGTCCGGCGCAGTAGCTGATTGCATATTATTGGCAGTCGGTGCTACCGCACCTCTTAGAGACAGCGTTGATGCGAGAGTGGTTGCTGACTTCGCTGTAGGAACCGGGGCAATAATTGACAACATTACCCAGAATGATTACCCTGTTTTCATAAATCTGCCTGTCCCGGCTGATACAGATAACGACGGTATGGCGGACAACTGGGAGACAACTAAAGGATTGAGCGTAGGGACCAATGATTCAGCCTTAGACAAAGATGGTAATGGTTATACAAACATAGAAGAATATTTGCACGATCTGTCCGGAAAGAGCTATACCTTCAATCCAGCCTGCATGCCCGATATTGGTGTGAGGTTGATTTCTGATACTCAGTCTCCTAGTATACCAACCAACCTCACCACCACCCTAATCTCCCCCTCCCAAATCAACCTCTCTTGGATCGCCGCTACTGACAACATAGGAGTTTCCGGCTACAAAATCTATCGTTGCGCCGGTTCAACCTGTACACCAACCACCCAAATCGCAACCTCGCTAACCAATTCATATTCTGACATCGGTCTCACCGCGGGAACCGCCTACACTTATGCCGTCTCGGCTTACGACGCTTCAAACAACGAATCAGCAAAGTCAAGCCAAGTTTCTGCAACCACCCAATCTCCAACTTCCCAATGCTCTGACTTAATTGACAACGACAACGACACAAAGATTGATATGTTAGACCCTGATTGTTCGTCTCCCACAGACAACAACGAATTAGACACCACGCCGCCTCAAATCTCTTCAGTAATTTCAACCACACTATCCACCACCACAGCCAGAATTAACTGGACAACCAATGAACCGGGGACTTCACAAGTAGAATACGGCTTCACTACTTCCTACGGAGCATCAACAACCATAGACTCTAATCTCTCAACCTCTCACTCTGTTTTACTCTCAAACCTTTCTCCTGACAACACCACCTACAACTTCAGAGTTCGCAGCAAAGACTCTTCAGGAAACGAAGCCATTTCAATAAACTATTCATTCATAACCCCAGGTCTCACAGACACAATACCTCCCGCAAGCACAACAGACCTTGCGGCAAAGAACATCACTCAAACATCTGTTGACTTGGTGACTTGGACTGCCGCGGGAGACGATGGCAATCAAGGCACAGCCTATCAATTTGACATAAGATATTCAACTCAAGAACTATCTGAAAACACTTGGAATGATACAAGCATAATAAGAGCAACTGGAGAACCAACTCCTAAACCCGCAGGATCTTTAATGAACTACACCTTAGTAGGACTCACCCCAAACACCACTTACAAAGTAGCTTTAAAAACATTGGACGAGATATTAAATCAATCTCCAATTTCTAACATAATAACATTTACAACTCTCGCGGCTCAAACAACTCCTTCAACCCCTTCGACAAGCTCAGGGCAAGCAACCTCAGGAGGAGAAACAACTTCATCTGGCGGCGGAGGTAGCTCTTCCTCCGGAGGCGGTGGAGGTGGAGCGGCGCCCTCCTCCGCGCAAGGCTACGGAGGACAAGGAGGCTTCTCCTTCATCCTCTCCGACACAACCCCTCCTCCTCAAATCACGGAACTGCAATCTATGGGAGCAGACAAGCAATCCCGTCTTACATGGCAAAACCCTTCAATCCCTTCAACAATCTCAGGACAAGCAAGCTCAAGCACACCTCATCCCGATTGGGTCCGCACCATAGTAGTCAGAAAGTTAATGCAATTTTCAACCACGACTCACGCCAC
>CAZCIQ010000021.1:0-7909 GCA_964499175.1 uncultured Candidatus Saccharibacteria bacterium
GAGTGGCGGGAGTTGCGGTTTGAGCTGGAATTGTGGGGGCGATTCCACCGCCGCCGCCAGACGCGCCTATGCTAACCGATCCGCCTCCCTGGCTCGTTGCTACTGTTGCCGACGCTTCAGAGGACGCTTGCGATTCAAGAGTGCTTCTATAAGCCCCTATTCTATAATAATAGGTATTGCCAACGGTAAGTCCCGAATCAACATATGTTGTGGCGCTAGTACTTGTTAAAAGCGGCGAAGTCGGATTTGATGCGGTGTCACGATATATATAGTATCCAGTAACATTGTCAGATACAGAATTAGCTGTCCAATTTAATGTTATTGAAGTCGCTCCAGAGCTAGTTTGGCTTGCGGTAAGCCCTGTTGGCTGACTTGGAGCTGAAGGGTCATTCTTATCCGTTAAAGCGTAAGGAGAAAAGTGGGTTGCTTCGGTAGTAGTGAAAGTCACTTTAGCGACGGTATCTGGAATAGTTGAAGAAGTTGTCGCGACATCCACGGCATTTCCGCTTGAGTCTTTATAAGTGGCGATAGTGCTCAAACCCTCCCATTGACTTTGGTCGTTAATAGTGGAAACCTGCAATCTGCTTACTTCGGAAGCCGTATCAATTCCTTCAGCAGCCAATTCCGCGACAGTGTAAGTTAATTCAATCTCCGCTTTTTTACCTGACGCTAAGGTGGTAACCGTAGAGCCTCCGGAACTTGCGCTAATTTCTTTTGCTTTATCGGCGATAACATTCACGCTCGGCGTATTAGGATAGTTGACTGTTTCATTAGCGGTTATATAAGAATCGCTGCCAGAACAACCGCTGGATAAACAAATGGTATTCGCGTCCGCGCTCACCTTTACATTTAAAGTGGTGTCTTCAAAAGACCCGGAAGCGTTATCTTTAAAACTATTGGAAGTAACAATTTCACTTCTGATGCTTGCCGCTGAAGTCAAGGCGAGATCAATCCCTGTTCGCGAAGAAGTAATAGTTAAAGGATTGCCTGAATAACCGCTTTCCCTATATTTATCAGAAGCGGCAAAAATTCTCCAAGTGCCGGAATCAACCGATAAAGAATAACTGCCATTGGCATCAGCTTGCGTTCCTCCAAAACCGCCTCCGACTTTCTCTCCTCTCACAAACGCATATGGAGCCGCCACGCCTCCAGCTGTCACTGTGCCTGAGATGGTTAAATCAGCGGAAGTCATCACTAAATTTTGCGTGGCATTTGCTGAAACGGTCAAACTTTGCGGAGTCATCATATAACCAGGCTTTACAGCAGTTATCTTATAAGTTCCATCGGCTAATTGAATGCTATAAGCGCCGCTGGTTGAAGTGGCGGATACGCCATAATGCATACCGTTTGTCGCGTCCGAAACTTCAATCCAAGCATCTTTTAATTCATTGCCTGATGTCGCAGAAGTGTGATAAACCGTCCCAGAAATCGTTCTTAAATTAGCATTAATTACAATTTTAATTGTTTCCGCGCCGTCAACCTTTAAAATATTTCCTATAACTGAGCTGTTAACATTATCTGAAGCTACTGAAATAGCGCTAGGAGGAGCGGAAGGAATAAACGCTCGAATAGTGGTTGAAGCGCCATTAGGAAGTAAAATAGTGGTTGAAGTGCCATTTCTGATTTCCGCATGATTGCCGTAATTATTGCTCATATCAAATAAATCAATAAAAGCTTCAGGCACATTTATAAAATTGCCAGACGAATCTTTTACATTAACTGTTACGGTCTGGCGACTGTTAATTCTGACGTTCCAAGTGGTTGTCGCGACAATGCCGAAACTAGGGATTGCCGAAAGATTTGCGTCAAGAAGAGGAATTCTTCCATAACCAGGCTTAAACACGTCAAATTTATACTGGCCGGTGGTTGTGGCTAATTGCGGCAACCTTAAAGTATAAGTTCCGTCGGTCCCGGTTTTCGCTTCATAAAAAGCGCCGGTAGATGAATTTCTCGCGCTAATCATAACTCCGCTTACACCCTCTCCTGAATCAATAGTGGAATTAGCGCTTTCAAAAACTGTTCCCATCACGCTCCAATAAGTGACGGAACCTGATGGCGCGAAATTTATATTTGATTGATTAGCTCCAGACACGGTAACCGACTGCTCAGTCATCTGTCCATAATTTGGTATATAAGTATTCACTTTCCACGCGCCATTATCAACATATAAAGTGTAATTTCCGGAAGAATCGGTCATTGCATCAGAGTGCCCTGGTCCGTCAGTTCTATAAGCAAATACCGGCACATTAGACATTGAATTAGTTCCATCTGTAACTCGGCCGGTAATTGTGTAAGAAGGCCGTTTAATCGTGACAATAAGAGGATTAGCTCCGGTCTGCCCGGTTGAAGCGGTTTTAGAGCCGTCAACATAATAAACAGTGCTAGCTCCGGTTCCTGAAACAACTTCAACCGAAGCTCCTTTAGAACTTCCCATTCCGGGATAAAAAGCGCCTACATTATAAACTCCTCTCGCAACATTAATACTGAACTTGCCCGCGCTGTCGGATTGACTATTACCTCCCATCATCTGAGTGGTGGAATAAGCGTAGACCATAGCGCCTGAAATAACAGTACCAGACCCGTCTTTTACAACACCATAAATTGTTTTGTCGGCTGACGAAATACTAAAATTATGAGTGGTTTTTGAAATGCCGGATTCGGCTAAAACACAATTCTGAGGACAACCGGATATATTTAATTCAAGCGGTTTTGGCATTACCCAATTTACTGAAGGCGGAGGACCCATCATTGATCCGTCTCTTGACATTGCCGGACCCATTCCAACCCACCACATTCCATTAGTTGACGAAGCCTTTTGAAAAGATAAAGTGGTTGTCGCGCCAAAAACCAAGGCGCCTGTCCCCGGGGTAAGCGTCTGAACAACAAAACTTCCTGGACCGCCCGCGAAAATATCAACTCTATCAGTGGCAGAAAAAGTATTAGCTGAAGCTGTTATGCTTACTTGTAAAGATATTGCCGAGGTTGTGGAAGTTAAAATCATATTTCTATTAATAATACTGGTTGAAGTGGCTCTAATTGGCGTTGGTTCCATTAAACCGAAATAACCGGTGGTCGTGGCTCCATTGCTATCAAAGTTCGGTCTGACGGTAGGTTCAGTAAAAATATAATAATCATTATTCACCGGAAGATTAGTAAAAGCGTAAGTGCCTACCACGCTATTTACGGTTGCTGTAGTCTCCATTCTCGGCATCTGTCCTAAAATAGGCGACTGAAGCATTATATTTACCCCATTTAAACCGGTAGTGCCGTCGTAAGCGCTTAACACTTGTCCCTGAATAGTGGTTGTCGCCATTCCGCCAAAACTGCCTCCTCCTATATATACAGGATTAACGCTAAAATTAGACTCTAAAATAGTACCAGCCGCGTTTTTGGTTTTAATGTCTAGACTGTAACCGCTTGAATCAGGCCCTTTTGGCACTGACGGATTTTTAATACCGGTTATGCCGAATTTTAAGAAATCATGAGTATCAGTGCCTGTTCCAAACGTTTCGCTTCTTGTAGCCGTGTCAAGAGTTAAGGTAATAGTTTTTGCCGTATTATTGCTTGCGATTGTCTTTATACCGATTGTTCCAAGACCAGGGCCGTTAATATCTCTATTAAAATCATTTAACATTTGCATAGTGGCTGAGGATGTGGCGGCGCAACAAATGCTGAAATCGGAATTTGTCGGAAAAGTAATGACAACTTGTCCGTCCGCCGGAATTTGCGTAGAAATTGGAATTTCAAAACCGTAAGTGCTTGTGGCGCTCACGAAATTATTCATTACCATTATATTCGCCGGCGGCACAAAACCGCTTCCTCCTCCGCTACTAAAAGTCGTGGAAGGAGGGGGTCCTGTCATACCTCCGCCGCCACCGCCCATTCCTGGATCAGTCATTCCTCCAGATTGAGTTGTTGACATAACAGAACCGGCTGCCGAAGAAAAAGTCATTTGATTTCCGGTGATATCACGAATATTGGAAGCTATTACAGTAAAGGCCGTGCTACCCGGTATATGAAATCCGGAAATTTTGGCAGTTCTTGTTGAAGCGTTATAAGTTATGGTGTTGCCGGCCATCGCGCTTAAAGTCGTGGAAGCAGTACCTACTTTTAAAGAATAATTTGATAAATTAACCGCGTCGGTAGAATTAATCGCCTCGTTAAAAGTTACGGAAACAGCAAATTCATCAGCATTCGCAAAGGCGATTGCCGGCGCGTTGTTATCGGTATTTGCCGCCTCGGTGCTGAAATTTAATGTATAATTTGTCCCAAGCGCTGTGCCTGAAATGTTTTTAATTGAAGCACCTTTTGCCGTTAAAACCAATGTTTGTCCAGCAGGCAAAAGATTTTGGCTAGTTAAAGAAAGTTCTTTTGAAGCTGAATTATAAGAAACATCGGTAGGCGAAGTCGCCCCTGCGGCAACTCCCAAAGTGACAGCTCCGGAAGTCGCGGTGGAAGCGTCAAGGTGATCGTCAAAAATAATGGTAAAGTTCACGGCGCCAAGCAAAACTCCAGCCGTGCCGGGCTGAACCGGCATTACTCCTAACACCGCGGGAGCGGAGGCGTCCGCAGAACCAGTGTTAAACATTATACTCCACGATGCGCTTGATAAAAGCACATTATTCGCGCTTTTTACGCCGAGAGTATCGGAAGGACTGTCCATTCCGTCAATTTCAATCTCATAATTAGTATTGTCGGAAAGAGCCGGGAAATTACTGATAGTTAAAACAGAAGTGCTGGCGTTATAAGAAAACACGGCTGACGACAAAGAAATAGGGGTTCTCGTTCCTGATAAATTACTGTAAAAAGCAATATTGCTGGCGCTTAAACTGGCGGCATTCATTGTTTGACTGAAAGTAATAAAAAATTTAGTGATATTGGTCGGCACACGTCCGCCAGGAAAAGGAGTGCTACCCGTAATACTTGGCGGAGTCACATTGGTCATTGTTTGGCTTGCGCTACCGGTAGTAAATACCGCCCGATATGATTGCACATTAGCTTGAAAAGAGTCCTGGTCAAGTCTGTTACCCGTAAGATCTCTTATGGTAGAAGCCGTGCTTGTGCCAACTTCAAAAATATAAGTAGCGCTCTCAGTGAGTCTTGTTCCATAAGTTAAATTGCATTTTACCGACGGCTCAAAACTGCCGGGCATAGGATTATAGGTCACACTCGCGCAAAGATTTGCCGCGGCCACTCCTGCCGGAGCAGTGCCTTGAGGCACGAGCGTTACCGATGTCGTGGCGCTTACGCTTACAATTGTATCGGTATTAACCGGTTCGCTAAACTCAAAACCAATATAAGACATATCAATTGGTATGCCAGTCATCTGATCGCTTGGCCAAGAACGCATTACCGTTGGCGCCGAGGTATCATTTCCGCCTCCCCCAAAAGGAAATTCTTTAGAATCTATGCTGTTTTGAGGAGCTGGCGCGCTACTTAAAACAAAATCAATTATATTATTATTTCCATCAAAACCATTGCCTTTATAATAATCGGCTCCTCCCGCTGCCATGCTAATTTCAGTTGATCCTACTTGCGCTTTTCTTTCAAAACTTTTATCAGCGGAAAGATTTGTGGTGGTTGCGGCAGTTTCGGCGTTAGGGTTTGGTTGAAGTCCCCAACCGATTCTGTCAATTGCTGAACTGGTGGCCGTTGTCCCTGAACTTGTGGCAATAGAGAAACCGCCATTTACATAAGGAAGAAAATCCATAGTTGAAGTCGCGAAAAAACCGTCTTTTGGTTTCGTGCCTCCATAACCAGTTTGAGAAGTAATTAAGAAATAACCGTGCCCCGGAATTATTTTATTAAAATAAGTAATGGCAACAGGGGATGATGAACCGCTAGCGTAAAATTTATGCAGATTTAAAGGAAGCCGCGATAAATCAATGGGAATTTCAGACACATTATAAAGTTCAATAAATTCATCGCTTACATTTCCAGTTGTGCCAGCTCTAACCTCGCTTATTTTAATAGGAGCGGTTTGCACAAGATTTACTTTAGAATTTGAACTGAAAGCCGTGAACACTCCGCTTGCGGTAGCGGGAGTAGTTGAAGCGTAATCTTGCTGAAGTTGAATGTCAAAAGCGTTGCCGTTTCTTATATTAGATGTCGGTGAAGTGGAAGCCACAATATAAAATTCAGTATTTGTTACAGACAAAGTATTATTCGCGGTTGGCTGAAGTAAAAGCAAAGTGCCAGTGGCTATATTGCTGCCATATAGCCCGGTAAGAAATGTATCGCTATTTTGCTGACCGGGAGTTTGAAAACCGGCTTCAAGTCCAGATTCCTTATACAACTCAATGCCGCTTAATTGATTTATAACATCCATTGTTGAAGAGGCTCTGATTATAATCCCAACTTTTGTTAAATTAGTCGCGCCATCTCCCACGACCATAAATCTGGCGAGCGGCACAATGGCTCCGCCTCCGACAGTTTCACTGCCAAAAAGATAGTCAATAGGCGGCCCCGACTGAGTTACCGCGGCGCGGGAAACACTCACGCCTACGAGCAAAGAAAAAGACAATACTAAAATTGCCGTTAAAAAAATCTTTAATTTCATATTTGATTTTATTTTATTGTTAATAATAAATTTAATTTTTTCACCTTCAGGGACTACCCGCAGGCGTAGAAATTTTAATAAAAGCGACTTTTTAAGTTTCAAAAATAATTTGCCAAAGACAAATTTATTTTTATTATCTCAGAAATAAAAAAAACCACAAAACAAAACTGTGGATAACTTTTACGATGGCAAAAGTTTTATTCATCAAACTAGAAAAATTAACAATTAAGGATTTCTTCCGGCCTTAATCTCCTTAATATAAAATTCTCCCTGTTGTTTAAATCTAGGATCTAATTCTATTGCCTTTTCCAAAGCTTTAATACTATTTTCTCTTTCTTTTAATTGAAGATATGTGGCGGCTAACCCTACATAGTCTTGGGCGTTATCAGGCTCTTTTTTTATAATTTCAAGCCACATTTCTTTTATCATTTTATAATTTCCATTTCTGGCGTAAGCGTTTAATAATTGTTTGTCGGCAATTACTTTAGCGCCAAAATGTTTTTCCATTATCGTTTCGGCTTCTTTCTCTTGTTTATTTAGCACCATTATTATTGCCAAGTTTTTAACCGCTTCAGGATTTTCATTGTCTAAATCGTAGGCGATTTTAAGCGCCTCTAACGCCTTATCAGTATTATTAAGAGCTAAATTGGCTTCGGCTAAGCCGAAATATACCTGCTGTTTTTTGGGAGATAACTCAACAGCTTTTTTAAAGGAATTTAAACCGTCTTGGTTTCTTCCCGCTTTCTCATACAAACTCCCTAAAAACAAATGATATCTTAAATCGTCAGGAACTTTTTTTACTTGCTCTTCCATTTCTTTAATTGCCCCGCTTAAAATCCTGGTTTTCTTGTCTTGACTTATTTGAGCGCCGGAAACATTATTGGCAAAACCGCTTAATTGTTCTCTTGCTTCAACAGTTCCAAATGTCCCATAAGAAAAAACTTTATTAAATTCGTTTAGAACTTCGTCAGTGTCCATTCCGTTTGAAGATTTTTGCAAAGCCAAAATAATATGTTTTGCCGCTAAATAAGGTTTTAAATTAACAAAATATAATGAGAAAACAACAAGAATAAACACAAAAGTTATTATTAAGTAATGTCCAATACCAATGTCCGTTATAATCTGATTGTTATGGACAATTTTTTTATTGTCCATTAGATGTTGTCCATTATAAGAAGGTTGATACCTGAAATGGATATAGGCTAAAATCGTAAAAAATAAATAATAAGATGTTAGGTTATCAAACACAAAAAGATTATGAAAACTATAAGCGGCAAATAAAGAAGAGAGAAGCGCCGCTACCGTGTTGGAGATGCGGCCCGCAAAGAAGTTCGCATCTCTTTTTTTACC
>CAZCIQ010000021.1:7919-17680 GCA_964499175.1 uncultured Candidatus Saccharibacteria bacterium
GACTGACAATAAAAACGCTCCAATAAGCGACAAAACCAATTATTCCGGCAGAAACAAGCCAATCAAAAATAATGTTATGCGCCCTGTCAAACCACGGCTCCTGCTTCCACATGCTCGCTCTGTAATATTTGTTAAAAACAAGATTAAAATTTTCAGGACCCCAGCCTAAAATCGGATGCTCTTTAAATCCTTCAAAGCCCATTTTCCAAATAGTAAGACGAGATTCAACCGTGCCTTCTTTAAAAGAAATAGAAGCTAGCTTAACAAGCACCTGACTATTTTGAACAAAAGAACTTTGACGAAGAGCGACAAAAGAACCGATTAAAACCAGTATCAAAGCAAAAATTCCCAAAAAAGAATAACGGACTTTGCTGCTTTTTGTAAAAATGGCCATTAAAATACTGAATATTATCAAGCCTCCCAAAAAACCGAGTATAGCGCCTCTTGTGGTGGTGTAATAAACAATGGGAAGTTCCACAAAAAACAGAAAGGCTAAAATTCCCCGCAACCACAAATTTTTTGTTTTAATCCAGAGTAAACTTATAAGAAAAAGATGGAATATTATAAAAATGGCAAGATAAGTGGAATTTCCAAGAGTCGCGTCAAGTTTCGCGCCTCCTTGATGAACGGTAATTTTGCCTAAAAATTGCAAATAAGCGTAACCGGTAATAATAGCGCTCGTAGCAAGAAGCGAGGCAAACAGCCACTTAAAGTCAGTTTCTTTTTTAAAAACGCTTGATAATATTAAAAAATATAAAAAAAGATGAATGTGCCCCACCAAACCCTCCATTCTTTCAAAATTAGACCAAAAACTGCGATAAGGATTCGCGCCGAAAAAAGTCGCGAGCGTTAAAACGGCAAGAAGGGCGAGCAAGGCAAATAGCAATGGCGATTTTTTAAGGCGATATTTTGGATCAAAAACAGCCAAAAATACCCAGAGAAGCAATAATATTTCCACCACTGTCCTAAAGAAAAAATTCTTGCTTGTTATAAAAGGAAAGAATAAAACATTACTCACAAAAAGAGAAAGAACTGGTAATATGAACAACCCGCCTTTTATGATGTAAGACAAAATATTCAATGATTTTTGACTCATAAAACCGAGTATAGCGCAAAAATAGAAAAGGGCAATATTTGTTTTGCGCCAGATAATTTTTATGATATGATAAAAGTGTGAAAGTAAAAAATAAAAAAATTAAATCATCTGTATTTACGCGAAATATTAAAACGCATAAAAAAGCTGCGGGTAAAAAATTGCCTGAAAAAAAATTTTCCGTTAAAGAAAGTATTCTTGACTTAAAAAAAGATATGAATTCCCAAAAAGAAGATATTTTGGATTTAAAAAAGGGTATAAATTATTTGACAGTTGTCACAGATCAAATAAGAGGTGATTTTAAAGATTTTAAAAGCGAATTGGCCTTGGTTAGACAAAAAGGCGACGCTACTTTTGAAGAAGTGGGAAAATTAAGAGTAGAAATGACGGAAGTCAAAGAAGAGATAACTGGAATTAAAAAGGAAATAAAAATTATAAATAACAGATTAGACGGAATTGAAGCGGAGGCAAAAATAACTAATAATAGATTAAGTAATATTGAATTTGAAATCAAGTCTATAAAAAATGAAATCAATGAGTTAAAACTTTATTTAACTAAAAAAGTTGATGTTGAGGAAGTAAAATTATTGGAAAAGCGAGTGGTTGAAATAGAGGGGTGCTTAAAAAAATAAATGTCACGCCCAAAAGCGCCCGAGACACAACTTCTTCTACTGAAGGTGTGCCCAAAAACAAAATCTGAAGTGCACCACCCCTGAAAAACAGGAGAGCTGTTTGTGACGTAAAATAGTCTATATAAATTATTAGACTAATCACAAGCATTTATGTATATTTTAAACATGGACCCCGTTAGAAATTTTAACAATTATTTTTAACGAGGATAGAAATTGAATACTATGACAAAAAATAATATTTCTAACGGGGTGGAAAAACAAAATCCCGCTTTGCAAGACAAGCCGGAAATTTCAGGAGCCTACGAGCCAAAAACGGTTGAAGATAAAATTTACGCCATCTGGGAAAAAAGCGGGTTTTTTTCGCCTGATAAACTGCCCGACTGCCATAAAAAACCATTTACTATTATAATGCCTCCTGCAAACGCAAACGGCTCGCTTCATTTGGGGCATGCTGTTTTTGTGACGCTTCAAGATATAATGATTCGCTATAAAAGAATGAAGGGGTTTAAAACATTATGGCTTCCGGGAACCGACCACGCAGGATTTGAAACACAAGTTGTGTTTGATAAAAAATTGGAAAAAGAAGGCAGAAACCGATTCCAGATTCCTCGAGAACAAATTTATCAAGAAATATGGGATTTCACTCAAACCAACAAAAAAATAACAGAGGAACAGCTAAGAAAACTGGGCGCGTCATGCGATTGGTCGCGTGAAAAATTTACTCTGGATTCGGATATTATAAAAACGGTATATGAAACCTTTGAACAATTATATAAAGACGGGCTTGCCTACCGCGGCTTACGAGTCATAAACTGGTGTCCAAAACACAAAACATCGCTCTCTGATTTAGAGATAAAATATATTGAACGAGAAGACTCATTGTATTACATAAAATATCAAATAATAAACAATAAAAATGGTTCAAATTATTTAACTGTAGCAACAACGCGGCCGGAAACAATGTTTGGCGACACAGCTGTTGCCGTAAATCCAAAAGATAAAAAATATAAAAATTTAATCGGCAAAACGGCTATTATACCGTTAATCAACAAAAAAATTCCTATTATTGCCGATAACGCGATTGATATGAAATTTGGCACCGGAGCGGTAAAAGTGACTCCTGCGCACGATACGGCTGACTTTGAAATTTGGCAGAGACATAAAAATGAAATCGAAGGGCCAAAAATAATAATTGATGAAAATGGCAGATTAGCTAATGTTCCGCAAGAATTTCAAGGATTAAAAACCGCTGAAGCGCGTCAAAAAGTGATTGAGATGGTTCAAAAAATTGCCGCCTTAAAAAAAATTGAACCAAATTATAAACATCAAGTTTCAACCTGCTATAAATGCGGAAATATTCTTGAGCCAATGCCAAAACCCCAATGGTTTATAAAAATGAAGCCTCTTGCCGCAACCGCCATTAAAGTCATTGAACGGAAAAAAATTAAATTTATTCCAGACCGAGCAAAAAAAACATATTTCCATTGGCTAAAAAATATTCGCGATTGGAATATTTCCCGCCAAATCCCATGGGGTATTCCCGTGCCTGTTTGGTTTTGTCAAGAACAAAAATCAAATCTATGCCAGAACAAAGAAGGAATAATACTCTCACGAAAACAGCCATTAAAATGTCCTTACTGCAAATCCGCAAAAACAATACAAGACCCTGATGTTTTTGACACATGGTTTTCTTCAAGCGAGTGGCCGTTTGCCGCGCTTGGTTATCCAAACAATAAAGATTATAAAAATTTTTACCCGACCGATGTAATGGAAACGGGATATGATATTCTGTTTTTCTGGGTGGCGCGTATGATAATGCTCGGACTTTACAGAACCAAAAAAATCCCTTTTAAAAATGTCTACTTGCACGGGCTTGTGCGCGACAAAGATCGGCAAAAAATGTCTAAATCAAAAGGAAATGTAATTGACCCGCTTGGAGTTATGGAGTTATACGGCACAGATGCCGTGCGAATGGCGTTAACAATAGGAAACACTCCCGGAAATGATATTGTAATTTCCGAAGAAAAAATCAAGGGCTATAGAAATTTTACAAACAAAGTTTGGAATGCGAGCCGTTTTGTGACGCAAAACGGAAAATCCGAAATTCTAAATCCTAAATCCGAAACAAATTCCAAATTCCAATCCCGAGTACTCGGGACAAATTTTAAACAAAATCAAAAATCCAAAAATCCTAAACTCACAAAAAAAGACAAACAAATATTAAATAACTTAAACAAATTCGTGAAGGATACCACAAAGTTGATGGACGATTTTAAATTTTATTTGGCGGCGGAAAAAATTTATCACTATTTCTGGCACACATTCGCCGACAAAATTATTGAGGAATCAAAACCGCGCTTGCAAAGCAAAGACACAGGCGAGCGCGAAGCCGCGCAATTTTTACTTATGGAAAATTTAACGACTCTTTTAAAGCTCCTTCACCCTTTTATGCCGTTTATAACCGAAGAAATCTGGTCTCGTATGCCGCAAAAAAACAAAAAACTTCTAATAATAGAAAATTGGCCTAAATAATTCACTTGCTAAATCCGATTTAGCAAGTGAAAAAAAGGAATAGCCTCGCGCTGATTTTTCAGCCGAGGCTTTTTAAAAATTATTCCAAAATATACATTTTAAGCCTGTTAAATGAAAGATGATGTTTTGCTCTAATTTTTTCTGCTTCTTCAACCGTTAACTTCAGTACTTTTTCCATTGCAAATAACTTTTCATCAAATATAACTAAACCTTCACGAATTTCTCCTGGATACTTAAAAAGATTATCTCCTTTTTTATATTTATTTTTACACAATTCTATATATTTATAAAATCGTTTTAATTCATCCTCATAAATCTTAATCCCTTCTTCTACTGTTGTAATCATTTCCCCCCTCCTCCTTTTTTTATTTTTATTTTTATTCTATGGTTCTATAAATTAATTTTTCACATTTAGGACAAAAAGTTGCTGCTTCAATTGGCCAAAAAAGATAATTCCAAACATTTTTATAAACAATGTCTCCTTGCCAAAATTTATTTTCTTTTTTACCATCAAGATTTGAGTAACCGCAATTAGGACATGCGCAATAAAAATTAACAGGCATTAAAAAACAATCAAATTCTTTTTCGCCAATAAAAAATTTTTTTCTTTCTACCGTTCCTACTGTTACTTTCATTTTCTCTCCTTTTTTCTCTATTTCCTCAGAATATGCTATATTTATTTAGCAAAGTACTTGTTTTAAAAACTAATAAAATATTAGAACAAATAAACTGAAATGTCAATATTGTTAAGTAAAACCGTCCAACTTATTTTTTACGCTTTCTTGGGAGGAATTCTGCCGTCGCTTTTATGGCTTTGGTTTTGGTTGAAGGAAGACTGTCATCCGGAATCAAAAAAAGCGATATTCAAAACTTTTATGGCGGGAGCGGCAGTAATCCCTCTGGTATTTTTTGTTGAACTCGCTTTTTCAAAATTATTTACAAACTCGGGAATCGCCGATTCTTCCGACTACCCCATAATCCTAATCTTAGCTTTAGCGGCAACCGAAGAATATTTTAAATACTTTGCCGCCAAATACACCGCCTTAAACAAAAAATATTTTGACGAACCGATAGACGGTTTAATCTATCTTATAACCGCCGCCTTGGGATTCGCGGCAATGGAAAACTTCATTTATATATTTCAGGCATTTTTAAATAAAGGGGTTTTGCCGGGTTTTCTATCCGGAAACTTGAGATTTTTAGGAGCGTCTTTGATTCATGTCGTTTCCTCGGGATTTTTGGGCGCAAGCATCGCTTTTTCATTTTTCCACAAAGAAAACCTAAAGCGGAATCTCTTCATAGGATTTATTATAGCGACACTGTTGCATAGCCTTTTTAATTATTTTATAATTAAAAGCGCGAATAATATTTTTGAAGTTTTCTTGGGCGTGTGGGTTTTCGCGATAATTATTATTTATATACTTGAAAAATTAAAAGATAATAAAAAATAAATTTAACATTATGAATGACAAAAAATCATTTTTTGAACGATTAACAGGCAGCATTAATGTGGAAGGAACCGATGAAAACGGCTTTTCTCTGGATCAAAACGAACCTGAAAAACAATTTGAAATAGAAACGGCGTCGTTTAGAAACGATAAGAAAAAATTGCCCGAAAGCGAAGAAGAGGGGCAAATTACAATAGATATGCATCAAACCCCCCACGAAATGATAATTCATTCTTTTGTGGCTGGAGTGAAGCCGGAAGACTTGGATGTTTCAATAAGCCGAGATATGGTGACAATAAGAGGAAAAAGAAATAAGGCAAGCTCAATATCTTCAGACAGTTATTTTTATCAAGAGCTTTATTGGGGAGCTTTTTCAAGATCAGTAATTTTGCCTCAAGAAATAGATCCTGACGCGTCCGAAGCAGTCCTCAAAAACGGAGTTTTGGTAATAACCCTTCCAAAACTGGACAAAAGCAAAATTCAAAAAATAAAAGTAAAGAATGATTAACAAGATTGATATTTATTTTGTAAAATTATTAAAAAACCAGAATATGAGCCAAGTGAAGGAAAAATTACAGTATCTGTCAACGATTTGACAAAAGAACAAGAAAAAATTTGGAAACAAATACAATAAACTTTACTTCAATCCTACATAAATTATGTCTGGATCAATTAAGTCAATCGCGATTCTTGATATTACGCGGCTCGTGGGAAGCGCGATTGTTCTCCAAGATTTTCCGTCGTCATCGGTTTTGTAAAACTGGTTTTTACTTCCAGCGTAAATTATTTTAGAATTTTTAGGATCTACGGCGACAGACATTATTGGCAAAGCTTCCGGAGGCAATAAAAGCTCAACAGGATTCCATCCTCGTCCGTAAAGCGCTCTCAAAAGACCGTAGCCGGACGTAAGATATAAATTGCCCGTTTTTTCATCAAAAACAATTTGTTCAACTTCATCGGCTTTATCAAATTTTTTTAATTCCTCCGATATGTCGGAAAAAGACACGCCCTTGTCTTTTGTTTCTAAAATTTTCCCTTTTGAGTTCACTATCCACGCGGTTTCATTTGCGTTATCAAAAGCCATTTGAACCAAACCTTCCTTAAATCTTTTCACAACGCTCCACGAATAACCATAGTCCGCGCTTTTATAAAATCCGCCGTCAGACGCTATAAGCCTGATAATTTTTCCATCTTGAGACGGCCAAACGGCAAACACTCCATAACCTTCAAGAGGCGTTTTAAATATCTCTTCTTCCTTTTTATCGCCTAAATTGTATTTTACGACTCTACCGCGCCTGTCAGAGTAAAAGCTGACATATATATTTTGTTTCCCGTCTTCTGAAATAGCGTAAATAAGAGAATTTTTTTTAATAAGCAAAGAAGGAAGTTCTTTAAAATCTTCGTTGCCGTCTTCTTTTACCAAAATTCCGTTTCTTACTGTAAGAATATAAATAAATCCCGGCCTTTTTTTAGATAAAAAAATTTCTTTAACAGCATAGGTTCCCGAAATTTTAGCTTTTTCCCAATTTTCGCCGGCGTCTTTTGAAATAAGGACAGTCTCGCCTCTTTTATTCGAAACTTTAGACGCTATTTTAAAACCGCCGTTCATTTTAACTATAATAAAAACTGCGCCTAAAATTAGGCTTACAATAATCACTATTATAACCGCGATAAAAGTGTGTCGCATAAATCAGCTAAAAAGATAAAGACTTATTAAATTTAACGGTAAATTTTCACGGACAAAAATCAAGCTTTTTTCAATTTTTTTGATATTATCGCTATTTTGAAAAATTTTGTCTTCTTTATGGCGCGCGTCCAAAAAACCTAAAAGCAAATCTTCCGCTTCTTGTCTATTGCTTTTAGAAAACAAATTAATCTTGTTTTCAATGTTAGTTTGATGGCTAGCTGTTTGGTGAATAGACCTTTTGCTACCGCAAAATCGCCCAGCGAGCGATTTTGCTAGCGTTACTCCTCGCTCCTCCCGCTTAGCGGGAGACCATGCTCGCTCGTCGCAAAGCCGCGCAAAAGGTCTATTCACCACCTTATTTTGTTTATTTGACAGCAAAACCAAGCGGGACTTTAAAGTATCAATAATGGAATCTTCGTCAATGGCGCATATAAAAAAATGCGTTCCGCGCGGCGGCTCTTCCATGATTTTTAACAAAGCGTTTTGAGCTTCTTTGCTTATTTCCCTGAATTTCAATTGAAAAACTTTGACGCCCCCTTCGTTAAAAGATTTTTTAAAAGCCAACTCTTTTAGCCGGCGGCTGTCTTCAATCTGAAATTTTTCTCGGTCAAAACAAAAAAAATCAGGATTTTTATTAATATCCAAAAGACAAGGCTCGCATTTCCCGCAAAAATTTTTAGTGTCGCAAAAAATGCGCTTTGCCATTTCGCGCGCCGTCTCATTTGATTCGTGAAAATCTCCGCATAAAAAATATCCATGAGAAAATTTTTTATTTTTAATGTGATTGGCCAGAACCGTTTCCGTTTCCATATAATTATTTTACATTAAATTTTAAAAAAATAAAAAAATCTAATAATTTACAAGCGAAAAAACTTTATATTTTTTTAGCTTTTCTCTGCCGTTTAAAAAATTAAGTTCTATTAAAAACCCTGCGCCGATTATTTTAGCCTTTAAAATTTCCGCGAGTTTTATTGCCGCTCCCGCCGTGCCCCCTGTCGCGAGCACATCGTCAATTATTAAGACGCTCTCCCCTTTTTTAATTGAACTTTTATGAATTTCCAGAATCTCTTTTCCATATTCCAAATCGTATTCGCAGGCAATTGTTTTATGCGGCAACTTGCCTTTTTTTCTGGCAATCACAACTCCGGCGTGAAGCTTATACGCCAAAGCCGACGCAAGCAAAAAACCGCGCGCGTCTATCGCTAAAATTTTTTGAGGGCGCGATTTTTTAAATTCGCGAGCGAATAAATCAATCGCGGCCTTAAAATATTTCGGGTCTTCTAAAAGCGGAGTGATGTCCTTAAAATTCACTCCTTTTTTTGGAAAATCCGGAACCTCCCTGATTTTTACTTTGAAATTCATTATTTTTTGCTAATATTCTAATACTACAACAAATATGAATCCCGAGTCAAAAATTTATAAATTTCTCCGTTGGAGCGAAAAATATACGAAGACAGATATGATTTATTTAGCCAAAGGCGGTTTTTGGATTACTCTTGGCTACATAGCCTCAAGCTCTTCCGGTTTCCTACTTGCTATTGCCTTTGCTAATTTACTGCCAAAAGAAGTATATGGAAATTATAGATACATTCTTTCTTTATTAAGCGTATTATCCATATCAAACTTAGCCGGAATGGAAACGGCGCTCACAAGATCAGTTGCGCAAAACAAAGAAGGTTCCTTGATGCCCGTTGTTAAAGCAAGAATTTTATGGGGATTACTGGGAAGCTTAGCGAGTATTTTTGTCGCCTCTTATTATTATTTTTTCTTAAAAAACTTTCAAATGGCAATCGCCTTCCTTATAGTCGCCGTGTTTCTGCCCTTAATGGATTCTTTCGGAACTTACTCGGCATTCTTAAACGGAAAAAAATTTTTTAATGTTTCTACTAAATATTTTATTGTAACTCAGTTTATTTCTACCGCCGCGCTTTTAGCCGCGCTCGCAACAACAAATAATCTATTCATAATTATTTTTGCTTATCTCCTGCCCTACACTTTAATGCGTTATATTTATCTAAAAATCACTTTAAGAAAATTTCAAACGAATAAAGAAGAAGACGAAACGACAATTTCTTACGGCGTACACCTCACTCTAATGAACGCAATTACCACCATTGCGACTTTCATGGATCGTCTGCTTGTTTTTAATTATCTTGGCGCGGTGCAACTCGCAATTTATTCTTTTGCCATTGCTATGCCTGAACAAATTAAAGCTTTGTTAAAAGGGATAAACACGCTTGTTTTGCCAAAATTCAGCGAAAAACCGAAAGAAGACATTAAAAAAGAAGTGTGGGGAAAAATGTTAAGATACGGTCTATTTATCGCGGTGTTAACGCTTATTTACATTCTCGCCGCTCCGTTCATTTTTA
>CAZCIQ010000022.1:0-16503 GCA_964499175.1 uncultured Candidatus Saccharibacteria bacterium
AGCGGAAGACGTGCCGTGACGGAATTAATTAAATCATTTTGTTTTGAAAATAGGTTCGAGCTTGGTACAATAAAAACACCACGTAGAAAATTGCAAGCGATTTTGGTTCGCCTCGCTTCGCTCGGCAACTAATTCGTATTCAATTTTGGAGGTAAAAACAAATTGGCGATTTCGTTGGGGGAAAGAAAAACTTTTAATCATATAATAAAATAGCAGTAGGTCGATAAACCTAATTTTACTAACCAACATTATTATGAATAGAAAAGGATTTGTGAATATTGTGATAGTTATTCTTGTTGTTGCTCTCGCTGGGGTGACAGTGTATTGGGTGTTAACTAAAAAGTCAGTTATGACAAACGATACTAGTCAAACTAGCCCCGCAAATGTGCCGTCAGTGAACAATCAACAGATACAATCTTCTGAAAAACTTTTTACACTATGGAAAGATTTAGCTTTAAAATTTCCGGCCAGCGCCAAGATAAATGGAAATTCAATTTTTATAGATAATTCAGAATTTCAAATTAGTGGAGGCGTTGCAGGGATATGTAAGGACGAGGATTTCGATTCTAGTAATTGTAGGTACGAAGACGATAAATCATTAACCAATATATCAGTTTTGAGATTGTGGAAAAACTCAATGGGAGTATTTGCCTTGAATCCTCAAGGCATTCCTCTGGTAAACTCAACTTCCTTTTTTGTAATACGAAAGACTAAACCGAATCAGATATTCACTACTGACGAATTGGTTTTTTGGAAAGGAATTATTAATAACTACGTCGTCTCTTCGACTCCACCGCCGACCAGCGAAACGGCGAACTGGAAAATATATCAAAATAAAGGATTCGGATTTGAATTTCAATATCCAGCCAATTGGCGAGTGAGCAATGGCAATATAAATGAGTATAGCGGAATATATTACATTGATTTTGTAGGAGAAACCGACAATTTCGGTGTTTCATTCTATTTGGGTGGCGATTGGGATTTGTTTTTAAAATCTCCGCCTGAATTTGGACGTTCAAAATTAGTTACTATAAATGGATATACAGCAGTAAGGCGTGATGACACCGCAAAAAATGTGCATATCGGAATAAAAAAGCCAAGTGGGAGTTATATCATATTTAATTTTGAAGGAAACCTTGAAATTCTTGATCAAATTCTTTCAACTTTTAAGTTTATTAATTAATTTTTATTCGCTTCGCGAATTCGTATTTAATTGCTGTCAAAGAAAAACTTGAAATTGTCATCGGCGCGGCTCCGCCGCAAATTCTAAATTTTTTCGCGGGGGAAATTTTCTGAAAAAATGCATTCAGATTATTTTAAGAGTACTACGCCAAACAACCCAAAAATAAAAGGTTATGATGTCAGAATCATAACCTTTTTTTATTTTAAAAAAACAATTCGCTAATGGAAAAATTTGTTGCCTGTTTTTAAAAGTTAATAGTTGCCACAATTTACAATATCTGTCCGATAGTGAAATTTCATTCCCTTTGCTTTAATAAGCGAAACTGCTTGATAAACACGAAAGTTCGCTTCTATTAATGTGTTTGCTAAAGCGGTAACCGCGAGCACGCGTCCGCCCGCTGTTACTAATTGATTTTCTTGATAAGCGGTACCGGCATGAAAAATTTCAACTCCCGGCACTTTTTCCGCTTCCTCAATTCCATAAATAGGAAATCCCGTTTTATATTCATTTGGATATCCGTGAGAAACCATCATCACGCAAATCGAATACCCTGAATGCCATATTGAATTTTTTAAACTTTTTACTGCTCCCATTTTATCTAAATTTCCTGTGATACACATTTCTAGCACATCAATAAAATCCATTGCTTTTGTATTCCATAGTCTGGCTATCGCCTCCCATTCCGGATCGCCCGGCCTTACATTAAATTCCAAAAGTTTCAGTTTGCCTTTTTGGTCAAAAATAAGACCGGGGTAAAGACATCCGACAAAAGAATTTTTACCATTCATTAAATAATCAACTATAGGTTCAATAAAGTCGTGCTGGACACGACGCAAATAATCATTGGCCCAAGGCACTGGCGCGTATGCTCCCATACCTCCCGTATTATCTCCCTTATCATTATCAAACACCCTTTTATGATCTTGAGATAACGGCAACATAAAAATATTGCCGTTTTTATCGCAAAAAGCGTGACCCGATAATTCAGGTCCTGTGCCAAGATATTCTTCTATTAAAACCGCGCCAGGACCCCATTCCGACATTACTCTGTTTAAAAAACCATAAGCTTCTTTAATCGTATAACATATTTTCACGCCTTTGCCGCCGGCTAAACAATTAACTTTAATCACAACCGGCAAAGAACAGGTTTGAACATAACGGCAAGCCTTTTCACAATCGTCAAAATAAACATAAGAGGGAATGGAAATACCGGCTTGAAACGCCATTTCTCTTCCATATTTTTTAGAAGATTCTAATCGCGCGACTTCTTGAGTAGGGCCGAAAACCGGAATACCGTATTTTTGCATCTTATCCACTATGCCGGCCGCTAAAGCGTCTTCTGCCCCCACCACCACCAAATCAAATCTTTCTTTTTTTACTAACTCTATAAGTACCGCAATGTCAGTCAGATGAATCGCCGCGTTATACGCTTTCTTGCCTAATTTTTTACTTAAAGCAAATGTCCCGCCGTTTCCCGGAGCAACACATACCTCTTTTACCCTTGATGATTGTAAAGCCAACCATGCAAGCGCCTGCCCTCTCGCTCCGCCGTCCACAATCAAAACTTTCATACCATGCCTCCTTTTAATTTAAATTAGAACACCCCGCCTTGACGGGGTGTTTGTTTAAAATTATTACTTTACAATGGCTTTCTCCTTTATTTTCTATTTATAAAAAATATAAGAAGAAGTAGACAACAATAAACAAGAATAGACAATATTGACATCGTTAGCCAAAATGATGAATCTTCAGACATTATTTTTCTCCTTTCAGCAATTTTGTTCTTTCTATTCTTGTTTCCGCCATAAAATCCGCGACTTTATGTGGCGGAATGCCTATTTTGCGCGACCATATCAAAATATTTAAAGTTCGGTTAAAGATCTTTTCCACCTCGTCCATCACCCGATTTCTGCAATATTGTTTTAATTCGTCAGCCACATTAAGCAAACCGCCCGCGTTCACCACATAATCTGGCGCGTAAATTATTCCTTTTTCAAAAAGCGCCTTGCCGTCTTTATCAAAATCTTTTAGTTGATTATTCGTGGCCCCGCAAACAATTTTGCATTTAAGCTTTGGAGCGGTTTTTTCGTTTAAAATTCCGCCGTGGGTTATGCAAGGGCTATAGACATCGCATTCCGTTTCCATCGCTTTTTCCGGCTCAATCACATTTTCCCGCTCTATTTTACATTCATAAATCGCCCTGTTTATCATAACTTCGTTGTTGTCTGAAATCATTAATTTTTTAATTCCGCGTTGGCTAAGATAACGGCAAAGTTCAACACCCACGCTTCCGACGCCGTGCACGAGTATAGTTTTATCTTTTATATAATCGCCCATTCCCGCGAAAACAAGACAGGCTTTAATGCCCTTTATAACGCCGGACGCGGTAATAGGCCCCGGATTTCCGCTACCCATGCCACCATTTTTCAAATGTTTTGTTTCATCTCTTCCGGAAAGATAATCCGAAAATAAAGACATTGTCTCTATATCCGAAACAGAACAATTAGCGTCTTCTCCGCCGATGTACTTTCCTTTAAGACTTTCAATTTCAAGGGCGAACTGTTTTAGCAACCCAAAACTTTTATTTTTGGGAGAATCCGTCCAAACGACTCCTTTTGCTCCCCCTAAATTAAGATTTGCCGCGGCAGACTTATAAGTCATCGCGCGGGAAAGCCGCAGAGCATCTTCCAAACATTCAAAAAAAGAACCGTAATTCCAAAATCTGCATCCGCCTAGCGCGGGCTTTTCCTGTAACGCATTATATACAGGGACCGCTAAATCCGTATTATGAATAGCTATGATTGAACGCAATCCAATTTCCGGATAAGAAGAAAATAAAATTTCTTCATGATTTTTAGAAATTAAAAAATTAGTCAGGTCATCAAATTCTTTAGTGAACTTGCCTCTGCAATTCAAATTCCAAAATCTAAACCAACTTGGACCAAATCTATGATTCGTTAAATAAATAGGGTCGTTTGTAAAACGAAGTCTGTTTAGTTCTTGTTTTGCCATTAACTCAAACAAATCAAAATTTTTTAAATCTTCTAAATTCGCTGTCATTTTTTTCTCCTATTTCTTGCCTCGTTTCATTCGGCAACAGAAATTTCCCTTCGGGAACCCTAGAAAAAAGCAAAGCAGTTTGCTTTTTTCTCCTTTTGATTTAAATTATGTAATTTTGTCAACGTCCTGCTAATCCTTAAAATAGCTATTTATTTTAAATTTGCAATATGATAGTTTAAATTGCTGACTATATTTTTCGCAATTTGACCTTTCGAATACCGGCAGTCGGCATTTTTTTTCTGAAATCCGAGTTTTTTTCGCCGCTGCCTGCTTGCTCGTCCCGCCAATAACTTTAAGAACATAAAATGGTTTATTAAGGCGGGACTGCGCAAGCTATTCGAAAAGTCAAATTGCTTAATGTCTTTGAATTATCAAAAATGCGTATCCTATCCATAGAAACAAGCTGCGATGAAACGGCGATAGCCGTTCTTGAATTTCAAAAAGGCCGTAAAAAAAGCGGCAGTTTTGTCCCGCCGTTTGCGGAACCGAAATTCAAAATTTTATCAAACACAGTTTCTTCGCAAATTAAAATCCACGCGCCATACGGCGGCGTGGTGCCGAATCTCGCGAAAAGAGAGCATCAGAAAAATTTAGTTCCAATTTTGAAACAAACGTTAAAAGAAAGCGGAATGTTGAAAAAAATCAAAAATCAAAAATCAAAAATCAAAATTATAATTAAAAATTCAAAATTATTTAAAATTTTAGAACGTGAACAAGAGCTTTTGAAACAAACTTTAAAATTTTTAGAAAAATATAAAAAACCAAAAATAGATTTAATAGCGGTCACAAACGGTCCTGGTTTGGAACCTGCTTTATGGGTTGGAATAAATTTTGCAAAAGCGCTTTCCTTAATATGGGATATTCCGCTAATTGCAGTAAATCATTTGGGAGGGCACATATACTCCGTTTTATTGAAAGAAAACGGAGAAAATCCAAAATCTAAAATTCAAAATCTCAAACAAATTCAAAATTCAAAAAATAATCCCGCCTTGGCGGGACAAAAAATAAAATTTCCGGCAATGGCTTTAATAGTAAGCGGAGGACACACCGAGTTAATCTTAATAAAAAAACCGTTGAACTACAAAATTGTCGGAGAGACTCTTGACGACGCGACAGGTGAGGCTTTTGATAAAGCGGCAAGAATTTTAAGTTTGGGATATCCGGGAGGACCGGCCGTTGCCGCGAAAGCGGCAAAATCTTCAATTTCTAATTTTCAATTTCTAAATAAATTCAAAATTAAACTTCCGCGGCCAATGTTAAACTCAAAAGATTTTAATTTCAGCTTTTCAGGATTAAAAACGGCTATTCTGTATTTGGTTCAAGGCTTAAAAAAAAGTAAAAAATGGAGCGAAAAACTAACTCCTTGCGTTGCGCGCGAATTTCAAGAGGCGGTAATTGAGGTGCTTGTTAAAAAATCATTAAAAGCAATGGAAAAATATAGCGCGAAAACTTTTATTCTTTGCGGCGGCGTATCAGCAAATACAAAATTGCGTCACAGGCTATCGGATAGCCTGTATAAAAAATATGGAAATAATTTTAATTTTTTAATGCCGGATTTAGAATTTTCCGGAGACAACGCCGCAATGATAGCTCTTGCCGCCTATTTTGAATCGCAAAAAAATCCGCCAAAACCAAACAATTTAAAACGAATTAAAGCTAATGGAAATTTAAATTTTTAAATATCAAAATTAATATTGATTTTTGATTTACGAAAAATCTCTTTTGTTTTTTCTTTGATTTCAGCTAAATCGCCGGCGGTTCTTCCTTCAAAGCGCATTTTAATATATGGAGAAGTGTTTGCGGCGCGCGCCAAAGCCCAGCCATTTTCAAAATTTATTCTCGCGCCGTCAATATCAATAAAATCATAATTATTTTCGCGAAGATAATTTTGAAGCTGTTTTATAATATCAAATTTTATTTCATCCGGAGTGGGAATAAAAATTTCCGGACTTGCTTCATAATGCGGCAAACTTTTTTTATATAAATGAAGGTTTGGAATATTAGAAGCTATTTCCGCCATTTTTAAAGCGGAAAATATGCCGTCGTCAAACAAATAATATTGCAAAGGAAAATATATATGACCGGTCGTCTCTCCGCCAAAAACGGCATGAACCTCTTTTATTTTATCAAGCACCGCTTTGTGATGGCTCACGCTAAAATAATGTTTTGCTCCAAGCTCGCGCATTTTTTCTATAAAAGCCATTGAAGTTCTTACCTCGGTTACAACCGGTCCTTTTTCGCGCGCCAAAGCGTCAAGCGCGAACATCAAAAGATATTCGTCCCCTCGCACAATTTCGCCCGCGTTATCAACTATTCCCACTCTGTCTCCGTCGTTGTCAAACGCGACTCCCAAATCGGCTTTTTCGCGAATAACCGCATTTTGCAAAAATTTTAAATTTTTTTCTTCATAAGGATCAGGCATATGATTCGGAAAATTAAAATCATAATCTCCGAAAATCGTGATTGCCTCACACCCCAATTTTTTAAAAATTTTCTCGGGAAGAAAACCGCAAGAGCCATTGCCCGAATCAATAATAATTTTCAACGGCCTTTTTATTTTTATTTTTTCGACCGCATAATTTATATAATCTTTTTCCGGATTCAAAAAAGAAATTTTTTTTGGAACCGTTTCATTTTCATTTAATTTTTGGAAATCGCGTTCCGCTATTTCTCTTATTTTATCTAATTCCTCGGTTATTACGGGATAAGCGTTTTTCGTCTGCATCTTAAGCCCGCTCCATGGAGGCGGAAGATGCGAAGCGGTTAAAGACACTCCTCCATCATAATTAAAATGACATACCGAAAAATACATTAAAGAAACAGGGCCCCTGCCAATATCCGCCACTTCCTTTCCTCCGCGAGCAAGTCCGCTTATAAAACTTTTTTTAAGTTCTAAATTATGAGGCACAATGTCGGACTGGACAACGATTTTTTTCAAATCTTTAAAAAGTTTCGCGTAAGAAAAAGCGATATTAAACACAACCTCGGAATTTAACTCTTCCGGATATTTGCCCCTTATATCATAAGTTCTAAATATATTTTTATTAATCATCGCGAATAAATCATAAAAAATAATCCGATAATAATAAATTATATCATAACGAAACATTAAGCAATACTGGGATAAAACAGCCCCGAGTACTCGGGGCTGTTTTATAACTGGTTATCTTTCTTTCTGTTTTTTAACGTTAAGTAAGCCAATGAGGTAAAAATTATTAGAAAAATAACAGAAATAGCAAATAATATATGCCGCGATAAATAGAATGTTATTTTGGTAAATATTTTTTCTTTGTTTTGGTTGTCTTTTGCCTTGGAAAATAATCTATTAATATCTATAAATCCCGTGAGCGTCGCGAGCGTGCTGGTGGAATAGTTGATAGAAGATGATTCGCTTTCGCGAGCCGAAACTTCAATATCAGTCTTATTTTCTGTAGCTTTTCCAACCTCTTCGCTCAAGTTTTCAATTTCTTTTTCAATTTCAACCGAATTTCCCTGTCTTCGCAAAGCCAATAATTCTTTCATAAAAACGTTAAACTCCGCTATTTCCCTTTGTTGCCCTGCGGTAAGCGCAAATTCTTTTTCACAATATATCTCATTTATTTTTTTTCTGGTTGTAATGTAAACATATCCCGTGGAAGAGGGGAGCGCCCAAGGTTCTAATATATCTTCTTTAAATTTTTTCTGAAACTTATGCACGGCTTCAAAAGTTTTTCTGTCAAACATTCCTGTCGCTACAACTTCTTTAAATCCCTGGAGATCTTTTAAAAACAGCTGAAGTTTCATAACTTCCATCTGGTCATTATCACGCCCAAATTTCAAATATTTTAACAAATAATTACATTCGTATGGCGCTTTATTTTTTTCTTTCTTTATTTTAGCTCCTAAAACACGCGGGACTACAGTATTGAAATTTGCGGCTGGTATAACGGGAGCAAATCCTGAAAAACCAATAGGACCGTTTGCGCTAGTTGTTACTGATGTTCCTCCTCCGCCACCATTATTTCCGCCTCCTCCAGACGAACCTCCACCACCCCCTCCATTTCCACCCCCTCCACCGCCGCCGCCATTATTCTGTTTCTGATTCACTATGACCGTTCTTGTGGTTGTCGCCGCTTTTGCTCCTTTCAAGTCCGTGACGTTAAAAGTGATTAAGTAGGTTCCGGGAGAAGTTGAAGTGGAAATTATGTTTCCGCCTACAACAATTCTTGAAGTAATGTTTCCATCTTCTTCATCCACGGCTGTCGCGCCTGCGTCCGTATACATATCTCCCTCGGTTGTCGTGGCTGTCGCGTTTCCTAAAAGGGTTATCACGGGTCTGGAATTTTCATCATTTAAATTTTGGTTGTAAGAAGCATTGTTTAAGACATTTCCGTCTGTATGACAAGCAGGATCGTTTCTATCTATCTTTCCATCGTTATCGTTATCAATTCCGTCAGAGCATTGAGGCGTAGAAAAAGTTGAAGTGGAATTTTGAACAGTTATATTGGCGTTTGCCGTTAATCCTTGATAAACCCCTTGAATGCGCGTCGCGCCTTCCGCAATTCCCAAGATATCTACAACTTCCGGATTCACGCTTGACGAAACTGCCGTAGCAATAGAAACATTAAATGAAGACCAATTTACTAAAGCAATAGGCAGAACATTCAATCCAGATGAGGCGCCTGACGACCCATCGGCGTCATAACGCGCGACAAATCCAATTTTTTCACCCTTTGTTATCGTAACATTGGAAGGAGCGGTCATACTAAAAACCGGAGTAATAATAAACAATGGAGCGCATATTGCCGTAAGTACGCCGCTATTATAAGTAGAATCTGAATTTACATTACCCATAAAAGATCTAATCTTATAACCGTAAACAGTATTAGGATTAACAGTTTCGTCTAAATAACTAATTGCGTTTATAGGCGACGAGAAAGAATGCCAAGTTACGCCGTCATATGTATTGCTATACACGGCTCCCCACAAGGTTTATTGCGTCATCCGGAGTGAAATCAGATGTTCCAGCATTTCTGTATATTTTATAACCAAGACTTTTGTCTCCAGTAAAACCAAGATAAACAGCCGGCTTATTTGAACCAACGCAATTCGCAATAGGAGAAAGCCACCAATTAGGACTAGAGGGTGTGTCGCCTGTCGCCGCCATTGCCTGTTGAGATAAAGTAAAAAACAAAACAGAATATATGCCTAAAGACAACATCGTTATCTTTTTCGCGATTTTCAAGCTTTTTTTCTTAAATATAACTTTACGCATAAGATTTTCTGTAAAACTAATTAATAAAGTAATCGACCGATATTTTCTTTGTTTAAGGCACAAAGAAAATACGTCAAAACTCAGCCTTTTCTCTCTATTTCAGTATTTTTAAGGTGCTGTATCCATAAAAACAATATTCAGTTGTCTAAAGAACTAGAATCCAAAAGAGAACTAAAATCTTAGTATATACTACGCATTTTCTATTTTTTTTCAAGCTTTATTAAATAGGAATTGCTATTATCCCTAAGCGAAACCATTATTAAAACACTATTTAAAAAACAAAAAATAGCCCGCGCCAAAGCGGGGCTGTTTTGTGTTATTTTTATTTTATACTTTTTCTTCAATTTCCATCATCAGATTAGCATAAACCAAAGGATTTGTTTTCGTGTAATCAAAAAAAGTTTTAGTAAAGCCTTCCACAATCTTATAATTTGACTTTAAATATTCTGAATTATCCACGCCATCTCTAAACACTTGTTTATCAAAATTGACTCCGCAAACCGTTATCCTCCAACTGCTGTTGTCCACGACATCAGCTAAAATCAGCTCGTTGTTTTCCGCGCTGTATCCAAATTCTAATTTCAAATCCCAGAGGTCAACGCCTAAATTGGCAAAAGATTTTTCTAAAAGCAAAAACACGAATTTTGCTTTATCTTTCATTTTTTTAACATTTTCATTGTCGCAAATCGGTTTTATCCATTCCATAAAAATATTGTCTTTTGCGTTTCTAAGATGCCATAAATGATTATCCGGTTTTCCGCATTCAGGACAATCGCATTTTTTTTCCGTATTAATCAACGGATCGTGCAATTCATCATTTTTATAAAACATTTCCACTGCCAATTTCGGAAAAATTTCGCCTTTTTTTACATCGGGATTTCTTTTTAAATAACTGCCGTCGGCCATTCTCCGGCAGACAACTTCTATAGGAATCATTCTGCATTTTTTGGCTCTAAAAGCGTCAGAATCAGTTTCCGCTATAAAATGCGTCTTTACGCCGCAAATTTCTAAGAATCTAAAAACATTGCAAGTCGTGTGATTCGCGATTTCTCCCATTCCAGCAATTTCAATCCGTTTTTTGCCGTCTCCGGCGGTCAAATCGTTTTTGCTTTGAATATCAACAAAATTCGGATTTTCGCCTATTTGCCAAATAATCTTCGTTTTTCCTTCAGCTAAAATCCCAGTTCTTGCCATTTTATTCTCCTTTTTTCCTAACTTTGTGAATTACGAAATTCTAGATGATTTTTTCAAACAACAAAAGCAACAAATCTAATGTTAATTTAACCTAAATTATTTGTCATAAATACTTGACAAATATTTGTTTTTATATATAATCTACTTTAGAGTTTTAAGGTTAAATTTAGTCCTTAATCCGCAAATCCAAAGGACTAAATCTTTTAAAAAGTTTTAAAAACAAAATAAGGAAACAGTTAATATGATGATTTCGGCAATCATAGTGGCAATGCTTTTTTTGGCGGCCATTGCATCTGGAGTTATATGGGTGTTTTGCGATTTACAGCGTAATCGCTCAAATGACGTAGATACAATCAAAAAATATTCAGGGCGCGCCACACAAGCAGCCGACGTCTGTCTTAGTTTTTTACTTTCTGCGGTGATTATCAGTATTGCGCTAGCGGTGGTTGTCGGTATTGCGCTAACCGTATTTTAACCTTTAATAAAGCGGCGAGGTAAAAAAACTTCGCCCGTTTTTCCGAGTTCTGAAAAATTTTTAGTATCAGAATTCAGAAGAGCGGAAAAAACCAAAAAATTTTTTTGGTTTTGGATTTAATACGGAACTCCGAGTTCCGTATTAGAAAAAGTTCTTTTTAAACTATAAAAATAAGGAGAAGAAAAATGGCGAAAAGAACATGGGGAGGCGATGGGTGGTACGCCGCGAGAAAAAATTATTCTTGCGGTTTCTGCGGAAAAGAAATAAAAAAAGGAACAAAATATTTCAGGATAACGCCAACCGTGGGAGATGGGCTGGCAAACATGGAAGTTAAGAGCGGTGCGTACTGCGACGAGTCGTGCGCGGGACAAGCCGCCTGGAGAAAAAAATGAAAATCAAAAGGAAAATTTCGGTACGGATTCCCGTGCCGCGACCGCAAAAAACCCACAGCACAAAACGCGGAAAACGCGGTTACGCAAGAAGCGAATCGCTCCGCATAGAGCGCGAAGAAAATGGAAAAGATTATCCAGACAACGATATATATGAAACCTATGATGATTAGAACGAAAATTTCAAAACAAATAAGGAGAGAAAATGATAACCTATGAGCAACTTTATGAAAGACATCCTGAGCTTTTAGAGCTTCGGGAGTTTAAATCTGATGAAGAAATTTTTGAATATTTCAAAAACGGCGGTGAAATGTGGGAAGTTTGGGGAACGTTAACCGGAGAAAATGGCGTCGAAAAAATAGATATTATTAATACTGGGATTTATGAAGACAAATGTAAAGAATTAAAAAACGAACCTATATATTACAGAAAAAGTATCTTTGAAAATCATAATTTTGGTTTTATCTCTGCCCTTCAAAATTCTCTTGATAAGGCCATTTTTTCTACCAAGGAATCTGCCGAAAAATTTTTAGCGGCAGTAGAAACCGCTAAAGAAAATGATGATGAATGGCAAGGGCTTATAGAAAAAGAAAGGATTGCTTACCATATAATGGATAAGATAATAGATGAAATGCTGAATGAAATGAGAGGCGATAATTATAATGACTATAATGAAGACCAGCTATTTGACTCTCGTGACTATGAAAATGAAGAAGATGAAGACGACTATGAATAAAATAAGATAATGACAAAAACGCAAAGGCAGTTCGAAATTTTGAACTGCCTTTTTCTTTTTATTAATCAAAATAATTCTCCTCTCTTGGAATAAAGATTATTTTTCTATCCTTTTCGTCAAATATGATATAAAATTTTTCAAAAACTCCTTCGTGAACTATGTTCAGTGACTTAAACAGCAGATTTCTCACGACCCACAAAGACAAAAAGCGCGACTAGGTAGTTTTAAAAAAATATTAAATGGAAATTCGCGCCGTTATTTCCTTTCTTTTTTTAGACATTTGATAATTATTAATGTTTAATTCTTTTATATTTTGAATATTATTAATCAAAGAAATGAATTTTTGATGATATTTTTCAAATTTCAATTCTTTAGTAAAATTAAGATATTTTTGCCAATTAAATTCCGAAAGAAAAGCAATGCTTAATGCGTCAATCTCATCTTTTCTGCCTTTTACGGTTCCCGCGCGTTCTTGCCAAACATAAAGTTTAAGCAAAAAAAGCATTTCAAGCGCAGGCAATTTAAAACCGTCGCGCGAAACAATATTATTTTTTATCGCGGCGATATCCACGCCTAAAAACGAGTAATGCGGAACATAAATATCAACATCTATTTCTTGAAATTTAATCTCATATTTTTTTAAACGCTCGTTTTTAAACAATTCATAACTTTCTTGAATTTTGGAAAGTTCGTCAAAATCAACAATAATATCAATATCTTTTGATTTCAAAGAACGGCTGTATAAAAAAACAGCCCAACCGCCTATTAAAATAAAATCGTATTTTCTTTTAATGTCCAAAAGCAGTTTAAAACTTTTTTCAGTAATTATATTGTGATAAAATTCCATAAAATTATTTTATAAAAAGTTTTATTTAAACATTTTATTTCTTAAACTGTTTAAAAAATCTTTCGCGTACCAATCGGATAAATTCCACAAATCGGCGTAAAGTTGAACATCGGTTATTTCATTCCCATAATTCGTAAAATATTTATCTTTTTCCAAAACAAACAAATTTTCATAACCTTTTTTTTCCGGAAATCTCTCTTTAATTTCAGAAATTTTCTCGCGCGCAATATAAACATAAACCTTATCATAATCCGCCGGAGCGTCTTTGTATTTCAAAACATAAGCCGTATACACCCCAAAAATAGCGTCTGGAGGAATAAAACCTTCAATTTCCCGCACTCCTTCTAAAACGTTTGTTTTATAAATTATTTCTTTTTTAAAATTCCTAAATGTCGCCCAAATATTCAAAAATTTCTCGCTATCTGAAACTTTAAAACTTCTTCCGGACACTTCCACGGCGCCGCTTTCCCGCGGAACTTTTAAAGCGTTAAAAATCGTGCTTAAAGAAAAGCCGAATTTATTTGCTATATCTTTTTGGGTAAATTCCGTATTTTTATTAATTATTGTTTGATATAGAATTTCCCGCCAAATTATCTCTTTTTTACTCATTTCGTTTTTTAAGGCAGTAATTTTGCCTCATTTCTATAATATTAGAAATAAGTAAAAAGTCAAGTTTTGCGATAAATAACGACTTCGGGCCTATCTGCTTCCTGCGATTGAATTACAGTATTTAAACAAACCCCATAGATTTAATTTATCTACACAATTAAAAACGTTAAAAGTTAGTTTTAAATAACTTTTTAAAATTCTAAAAAATCATTGCGCTGTAATAATTTTTTAAATCAGATATAAATTATTTGTCATAAATGCTTGACAAATTTTTGTTTATGTATATAATGGTTTTTAGAGTTTAAATAAAAATAAAACAAATAAAAAAGGGGGATGATTATGAAAGTGTTTATATTATTCGAACACTGCGACGATTTCGGGTCTTCTTATTCCACAGTCCTTGCGGTTTACGCCGACAAAGCGAAAGCCGAAAAGGAAAACAAAAAGAAAAGAAAGGAGATTAGAAAAAAAACACGAAACCAGGAATACTGCCCGTATGAATATACTGTGCGGGAATGCGAAGTAATAGAATAACACCTGGACAACTCCCGGAAGAGGAAAGGAGGATAACGTGGACATTCATGTAACCAATACTCGAGTCAGCCCCGAGGTTGTCAAAATCGGAGGATACTCACCGTCGCGATCCCGCTCGACGGTACGCTGGCTAAAGCGCTGGTTAGAGCGGGAAAACCCGGAGTTCATGAAGGAGAATACCCACTTCATGAACTGGAAGTGTGTTGATAATGATTATTGGGATGTGGTCGTCCATGGTCTTGGCGTGGAAATTTCGCGTCTTGCCATAGAGGACTCTCATGGATATTGGTGCACCAATGTGTACAGTGTCCAAATCGCCGGCCGCGCACATCGCGTGTATCTTACGCGGTGTTAGCAACAAATCTCGAAGAAAAGAGAGAGGAGGTGATAAAGAATGAAGGCAATGACAGCGATAATGTTGATGCTGGCTTCTACGGCTCTTTTAATTGGTCTCCCTTGGTTTTTTGCAGGGACCTGCATCATTGGAGCTATTGCAGCAGTCAGGAGTTAATCTTTTATCCGCGACGCCGGCGAAATTCAGGCGATAGTTCTTTTAAACTTACAGGCAAGTTCGTGCTTGCCTCTCCACTAAAATAATTTTTTGTGAAAAAGATTTTTTTAGCGGGGTTCTTTTTAAGTTTTTTATTCAATTATACTTTCTAGAAAGGAGGCTGATAATGTTGAATACAAAGGTTTTCGTCCATGTACGCCCTCGGGGAATCAATGGAAACGCCTTAATCCAAGGTCCCTTTGAAGCATTCAAAGAGGCCGAGCAGTGGTTGAGGCAAAACCACTTTCGGATTAAAAACAATCCGAGGTGGAGCAGGACGCGGTGGGTTCGGACTCAGTATCCAAGCCACAAAGGGGCGATTATCGACTATGCTTGGACGGTCGTCGATGTTGTTCGCCGCCTTAAAACTTAAGGGAGGTACAGAGTATGAATAAAGGCGAGAAACAGAAAATTCTCGCCCGTTCTTCCGAGTTCTGAAAAATTTTTAGTATCAGAATTCAGAAGAGCGGAAAAACCAAAAAAGTTTTTGGTTTTAGATTTAGTACGGGACTCGGAGTCCCGTACTAAAAAAAGTTCTTTTTAAATTACAAAAATAAGGAGAAGAAAAATGAACGAAGAAAAAATGGTAAGAGGAAAGCTTTATGACAGGACGACGAAGATTGAGTTTATTTCTGATTTGATGAACGAGAAAAGATTGCAGATTACCGAGAGCCGCTTTTTGTGTTTTGAAGACGCCGAAAGAAAAAAACATCATATCAGAAATTATGAATATGAACGCTATGATTCTATTGAAGCCCTAGAAAAAGAAGATTCCTACTGCGAGCGCGACGACCTCTGGGAATATATCGGTCTCTGCGATGGCACTTGTGAAGAAAACTACCACGAAATGTACGAAGAAGACCTAAAGATGATTATGAATCCGTATCCTGATTATCACGGATTATTCCCGTCATTTGATTATGATGGATGTTATGATGAATATTTTGAGAACTGTTATGAGCAAGATCATGATGACTACGAAGATGATTGCGATAGTGAAAACGAAAAAATTTATGATCCTATATATGATCCGGAAGATTACGAAGATTATTTTAAAAACGAAGAAAAAGAATACGAAAGTCCATTATCAAAATACGATGAGTATGAAGACTATGAGGACAAGTTTTATAAAAAGCGATAATTTTATTTTCATTTTAAAAAAAAATTTAGAGCAATAAAACGCAAAGGCAATTCGAAATCTCGAATTGCCTTTTTTCTTTTTATTAAAATACAAATTTTTTTGACTTTTAGATTTTTTTGTTTAGAATATAATTATGATTAATCAAAAATTTACCGCTATTTATAAAAAAAGCGGCAAACGATATCTGGGATGGATTGAAGAATTGCCAGGCGTAAATACTCAGGGAAATTCTTTAAAAGAAGTAAAAGAAAATTTAAAAGAAGCGTTTTTCTTGATAATTGAAACAAATAAAATTCTGAACAGAAAACAAATTGCCGGAGCAAAAAATATTATTCGAGAACCGATTTCTCTCTCTTTTTAATGAAATACAAAAATTTAATCAGTTATCTTGTTAAAGAAGGCTGTATTTTTATAAGAGAAGGCGCGAAACATAGCGTTTTTTTTAATCCTATAATTAAAAAATCGTCAACGATTCCAACGCAAACTCTAATCTGAACTGCACCACCCTTTAAAAAACATAACTCTGTGGGG
>CAZCIQ010000023.1:0-2437 GCA_964499175.1 uncultured Candidatus Saccharibacteria bacterium
GGTGACGCCTGACCAATGCGAGAAGGTCAAATACGACCGGTGCTTCGCACCGGAAATGTCAAATTTCAAAACTCAAATTTCAAATTTTTGTCATTTGGATTTTATTATTGGGATTTTCAGTGCGGAGCGCTGAGTTGTATAAGCCCTCGTCAATGTCAGCTGTAACTATAACGGTTCTAAGGTGAATCAGTTGCTTTAGTAAAATTTGGCTATGTGCTGGAATACCTGTGGATAAAATCCTATAGAATTCTATGCTACTATGGTATAATATATCCATAGATTTATGGTAAAATATTATAATAGTAAAAATGCATTAGATGCAGGCAATCAGCAGGAAAGGTCAAAAATTGAAGGATGGATAACTGGTTTTGTTGACGGAGAAGGTTGTTTCTCTGTCAGTATTATTAAAAATAATACCACAAAGTCTGGATGGCAAATATTTCCTGAATTTATAATAACTCAAGGAGAAAAAAGTTTAAAAGCACTTAAAATGATCAAGAATTATTTTAAGTGCGGAAACATATTTATAAATAATCGTTATGATAATCATAATGAAAATTTATACAGATTTTGTGTAAGATCAATTAATGATTTGAAAGAAAAAATTATCCCTTTTTTCCTAAAAAATAAATTATTAACATTAAAAAGAAAAGATTTTAAATTATTTTCTGAAATTATAGATATAATGTTAGAAAAAAAACATTTACAAGAAAAAGGATTTATAGAAATAGCGCGAAAAATAGAACAAATGAATCGTAAAAAACCATCACGATTTTTGAAATCCTCAGAGACTACACGCCAAACCCCGCCACGGCGGGGAAGATATAGTCCGAACTCTATGGCGACATAGAGAGCGTGGCAGAAATGCTCGCGCCTTTCTTAATTTTTAAGAAAAGTAACAAATTTGAGCGTAATTCCTTGTCGGGTGAGTTCCGACGTGCACGAAAGGCGTAACGACTGGGGGACTGTCTCGGGAAGGGGCCTGGTGAAAATGCAATACCGGTGAAGATGCCGGTTACCTGCAGTTAGACGAAAAGACCCTAGAAGCTTTACTATAGCTTGACATTGGGTTTAGATTTTAGATGCGTAGAATAGGCGGTAGGCTTTGAAACTCTGATTTCGGTCGGAGTGGAGCCGCCAGTGAAATACCGCTCTTTTAAAATTTAAATTCTAACCATTGCGGAAAAAACGAAATGGAACAGTGTCTGGTGGGTAGTTTAAGTGGGGCACTTGCCTCAATTAGGGGCCGCCTAATAGCAATATTAGGCCGCAAATTCAGCTATATGCTGGGAAAACCGTCCACTTAAGTGGTGAAGTATTTTTAAGTACTAAATTTTCATTTTGAATTTAGTAAAAATCTTAAAATGCGGTTAATCAGCAGGAAAAAATTAAAATATTTGTTCCTCAACGACTACACGCTGAACTCCCGTTGCAACGGGAGATGATATAGTCTGAACTTATAAGCGATTATAAGAGTTGTTTATCTCCTAAAAATTAAAAATTTTAAGAGATGAAAACTTTAATTTCTTTAACTTTGATGAAATCTAATAAAATTGAAAGTTATAAAAAGAAAATAAAACTAACCAACGAACAAAAGCAATTAATTTTTGGAAAAATGTTAGGAGACGGACATTTGGAATCTCAGAATAACGGAAAAACCTACAGATTGAAAATTGAACACAGCATTAAGCAAAAAGATTATGTTGATTGGCAATATAAAATTTTACAAAATTTAGTTTTAACTCCGCCGACTTTAAAAATTGCTCGGATAGGCGACATTAAATATGTAAACTATCGTTTTTCCACTTTAAGTCTTGTATCTTTAAGATTTTTTGCTCATCAGTTTTATAAAAATAACGAAAAAATTATTCCAAAGTTAATTCATAGATGGCTTACGCCGTTTGTAATGGCGGTTTGGTTTATGGATGATGGTTCAATCAAATCAAACAGAAACAGAGCGTTGATTCTTAATACGCAATCTTTTTCCAGAAATGACACGGAAAGGCTAAAAGAAGTTCTTGAAAAAAAATTTGAAATTAAGACAAAATTAAGAATTCAAAAAAGAAAAAATATCGGATATCAATTATATTTTTTATCCGATACCGTTTCAAAGTTTGTAAATATCATTCAACCTTTTATTTTGCCGTCAATGAAATATAAATTAGGGAAATTAAATAACATATTGCCTAAAAAGTAATGGAGGCGCCTATTAAGGTCGGCTATTCCGCGATGGAAACGCGGAAGATAGTGTAATGGCAAAAGCCGGCTTGACTGCAAGGGGGACATCCCGAGCAGGCGCGAAAGCGGAGCATAGTGAACCGACCGTGGGAATTAGACACCGCGGGAGACAACGGACAAAAGCTACTCTAGGGATAACAGGCTGGTTCCGCCCGAGCGTCCACAGCGACGGCGGAGTTCGGCACCTCGATGTCGGCTC
>CAZCIQ010000023.1:2447-11035 GCA_964499175.1 uncultured Candidatus Saccharibacteria bacterium
CCGTCGTGAGACAGGTTGGTCTCCTATCTACTGCAGGCGTTGATTCTTGAGGGGATCTGCTCCTTGTACGAGAGGATCGGAGTGGACTGACCTCTGGTGTATGAGTTGTCCTGCCAAGGGCATTGCTCAGTAGCTATGTCGGGAATGGATAACCGCTGAAAGCATCTAAGCGGGAAGCCAACCCCAAGATTAGGAATCTTAGATCTCCCGCAGACTACGGGATTGATAGGCTTTAGGTGTAAGCGCGGCAACGCGTTTAGCCGAGAAGTACTAATAGATCGTTAATTTATTAGGCCCAGCAATGCAACAATTTAATTTAAGTTTTTTCATTTGGCGGCTCGGCGCCGTGGAACTACCTCTTACCATTTCGAACAGAGTCGTAAAACGCGGTAGCGGCGATGATACTCTTTATTGGGGAAAGTAGCTAGCCGCCAGTTGAAAGAATTTAAAACAAAAAAACTGCAAATTCTTGCCGTTTTTTTTATTTATAATTTCCAAATTAAATCTCAATAAACCCTTTATCAAAGTTTCTGATTATTAATTCTTCCATTTTTTCCTGGCTCAAAAATGAAATAAAAATTTTATTCCATAAAGATTCCTGATGATGATATAAATATTTTATGTTTTCTTTTTCCATCACGAGATTCATCGCGGCGTCTATTAAATTAAAACTTACTAAAACATCTATTCCGCTTTCAGTTTTAAAAAAATCTCCGACCCAATCAAGGTCGTGCCAAAAAACAAGCTCGGGAATATCAAATTTTTTACCAAGCTTCGCTATATCATTTTCAGCTTTAGTCCAATGCAAAGCTTCGGGGTTCACGTGAGGATAAAATAAGCGCCAATCATATTCATCGTCTTTTGCTAAATATCGCTGAACTATAAGCCATTTCTTGCCCAAGTCTTCATCAAAAAACCGAGTGTCAAGAACATCGCCCCTAAGCCCTGAAATTAATTTTTCGGCAAAATTTTCTTCAAGCGAATATTTCTCAAATAATTTGGCGTAAAAATCTATTTCATGAAAATAATGCAATATTAAAGAAAAAGTCCTAAGCGTCTCTCCCGGCACATTTAGCCGCGCCGGAATAACAAAAATCATACCCAATTCTTTAAGATGCGAGATATTGTGATATTTCTTTTTTAGGAATGTTTCCGCCGGTTTTTTCCATTTATCGCTTAAAACATTTATTTTTATTTTTCTTTTTTCAAAATCATTCGGAGTTAAATTTTCGTATTGTTTAAAAAAGACACTATTTAACCACTCGTTATTTTCTATAAATCTTAGCGCCGCGAAAACCTCAAACAAATTTTCGTTTTTCAGCATTTCCTCCGAACTTTTATAATTTAAAAATTCAAGGATATTTTTTGGAGGAATATTTAACAAAAATTCCCTTGCCTTTTCTTCTTTCAAGAAAAAACCGTCCGGAACATCGCTTAACTCGCGCGTTGTGTTTAAAGCCGTTTCGCAGCTTTTTGAATCATCAAATTTCGGTTTTTTAAATAAATCAAAAATTTTATCGTCCGCGATTTTTATTTTATCAGTAAGAGAGTTATAAATCGCGGAAGCGTTATTTTCTTTTGTGCCCAAAATTTCCAGCTTTTCTTGCATTATTTTTTTGTTTTCTTCCGCGATTTTATCCAATACCGAATTATGGCCAATTATTTCCGCCATTTTTTCCTCATCTATTTTTATCGTGTCTTTGTCCGCACGTAAAATTTTCGCTATTTTTTCGTATGATTGCATGGTTTAAATTGAAACAACCTCTTTTATTTCTGGAATTTTTTCTTTTATTATTTTTTCAATTCCTTCTACGGTAAAATTAGAAAACTGACACCCGGAACACGCGCCATGCATACGCACTTTTAAAACGCCTTCAGCATATTCCACAAATTCAATATTTCCGCCGTCCGCGTAAAGCATCGGTTTTACTTCTTCATCTATTATTTGTTTGATTTGGTCTTCTATTAACATATTATTTTTTTGAATTTTTTAATCTGTATTTTTCCACGGCTTTTCTAAAAGCCTGATGCGCCATTACGGAACAATGCATTTTTCTGGTTGGCACCCCTCCCAGCCGTTTTATAATGTCCGCGGGCGTGATTTTTAAGGCGTTTTCTATTTTCATTCCGCCACGCTCTAAAATCATTTCCGAAAACATTGAGGTTGAGGCAATGGCCGGCGCGCATCCAAAAGTTTTCCAGCCGACTTTTTTAATTCTTTCGGTTTTCGGGTCAATTTTAACCCACATTCGCATTATGTCTCCGCATTTAAAATTTCCGACTTCGCCTTCGGTATCAAATTCATTATCTTTCGGCTCGTCTTTTAAAAAATTCCTCGGATTAAAAAAATGGTCTTTCACTAAAGCCGAATAATACCAGCACTCATTCGCGTCTTTATTTTCGTAATCCGGTTTTTTATTTGCTTTACTTTTGCTAATTTTTGGTTTTGACATTTTGAAAAATAGAATTATTATTTATGTAGATTTAGATTCTTTGATAATAACAGAAAAAAATAAAAAAACAACACAAAAAGGAGAAATAATGAATATACTTATAGGAGCATTAGCCGCTCTCGGAATTAGTTTCGTCGCGTCGCTTTTAATAGAATGGTTTGATAAAAAAGCGCGGGAAAATTCAGAAAAATCAAAAAAATAAAAGGAGAAAAAATGATAATAACTGCGATTTCAATAATATTGGGTTCTTGTGTTTTATGGATATGGATAGGAGTTATAGCGGGAACAATATATGATAAACAAAATAATATTCATAAAGTTCACAATAAATTTATGCTATTGGGTTTTTTATCTTTTTCGCGAAATATAAGAAGAAATTATATCTGCGACAAATGTTTTTAAGGAGATGACTAAAATGACGGATGACGCGAAAACGGCAATCCTTTTAACGGGTTCTTTTGTTTGTTTTTGGATGGCGTTGGGCAGTATGGCTGAAATAAAACACGATAAAATTTGCTATAAACACCGAAAAGATGTTTCTGATTTTGGATTTATGATATTCGGTCCTTTAGCTTTTTTCCAGCCGTTAAGAAAATTATTCATTTGCGACAAATAAAGAAGGATAAGAAAATGGGATTAATAGAAAACGAAATTCAAAGAATAAATGCAGAAAATTACTATCTTAAAAGACTTGAACATGAAAATCAAGTAATAAGATATAAGGTAGAGGAAATAATAAGTATTTTTTGTAAAAGTTTAGATAATCTAATATTAGAAACAACGGAAATGGAGATAGAAGATAAAATAAAAATATGGTTTATTCAAAAAATAGCTTCTTTGAAAAAACAAATTGTCTCAGCGCTTTAAAAAGGAGAAAAAATGATATATCTTTATTTATTATTAGGTTTAATGTTTTGGATGTTATTTGGAGCTATCGCAGGCGCTAATTATGACAACATGACCGACGTTCACCGAAAAACCCATAAAAAGTTAACAATCCATAAAAAGTTTTTGTTGTTTGGAATATTTTCTTTTTTTAAAAAAATAAGACACAAATATATTTGCGACAAATGTCTTTAAAAATTGTTTTTTAAAAAACTTGTAATATCCCAAAGCCTCGCGCCGCGGGATTTTTATTTTACCAACTTTGTCTTTCTTGAAAGTTCCTGAAAATTTACAGGAGAAAGTTGTCTTAATTTTTCCACAATAGGAGGCAAAACTTTTAACACATAGTCCAATTCGTTTTTAGTTGTTTTTTTGCCGAGCGAAAATCTTAAAGAGCCGTTCGCATATTCATAAGTCCTTTCTAAAGCCATTATTACGTGAGACGGGTCTAAACTTTCCGAAGTGCAAGCGGAACCGGTGGCGCAAGACACGTCTTTCGCGTCCAAATAAAGCACTGCCGCTTCTCCTTCAATTCCTAAAATAGAAATATTTATATTGTTTGGCAGCCGTTTTAAGGGGTCGCCATTTAAAACAATATTCGAGATTTTTTCGTTTAATTTTTTTATAAAATAATCACGAAGAGCGATAAGCCGCCGCGATTCTTTTTGCTTTTCTTTATTTGCCAGTTCAAACGCTGTGGCAAGCCCCACGATAGAAGCAATATTTTCCGTGCCTGGCCGCAGTCCCAATTCTTGCCCGCCGCCATAAGTAATAGGCGAAATTTCAATTTCTTTTTTAACGTATAAAAATCCTATTCCTTTCGGGCCGTATATTTTAGAGCCGTTCACGGTCATTAAATCCACTCCTAATTTTTGAACATTCATTTCCAAATATTCCGCGGCTTGGCACGCGTCTGTATGAAAATAGGGAAAAGGATTAAGATCTTGAGAATTGGAAATTTTAATTTGGTCAGTTTTTGTTTTTAAATTTTGGGATTTATCTAGAAATTGTCCCGAGTCCCGAGTGCTCGGGATGGGATTGGAATTTGGAAATTGTCTATTTCTGAAATTTCTAATTATTTTAGAAATTTCAGAAATAGGTTGTATTGTCCCTATTTCATTATTAGCGTACATTATAGAAACTAAAATCGTGTTTTCTTTTAAATTTGCCGCAATATCGCGCGAGTCTAAAATTCCATTTTGTTTTACTTTTATGTATGTCGCTTCAATTTTTCCATTTTTTTCTAAATGTTCTATTAAACTAATCACAGAGTGATGCTCTATGTTTGAAGTTATTATATGCGGTTTTTGTATTTCTTTGGATGTCACGTTTTTGATATTTGTCGGATGTCGCATGTCCGACATTGAATTTAAAATACCTAAAATGGCAATATTATTTGATTCAGTTCCTCCGCTCGTAAAAATTATTTCTTCTTTGCTCGTGCCTATTAAATCCGCTATTTTTTTTCGCGAATCTTCTAAAGCGGTTTTGGCCGCGCGCCCTTCTTCATAGAGCGCCGAAGCGTTTCCGAAATTTTTGGCGAAAAACGGCTGCATCGCCCGCAAAACGCGAGAGTCCACATAAGTCGTAGCGGCATGGTCCAAATAAATTCTTTTTTTCATAATTATTCTTAAATTTAAATTAGTTCCACAGGACATGCGATGTCCTGTAAAAGTTTAAAACTCAAAACTCCATAAATTTTAATCATTTTTTATATACATTCTCATTCCTTTAAACCATAATTTAAAAGCGTCTCTTAAAGGCAGAATGGTTGAAAAATAATGAAGAGTGACAAGATGCTTCAACGCCCAAGCAAAAAATCCAGAAAATTTAAATATTTTTAAATCAGCCAAAGCGTATTTTCCGCCTAATGGAATTATAAATTGGCTTTGTTTTGGTTTATACTCCTTAATTTCCTTTTTTTTAATTTTGCTTAAAATAGCAAAAGCCGCATACCTCCCCTCGCTCATAGCGGTTTGCGCAGTCATTGGCAAAGGAAAATTTGTTTTTGTATTCACATAATATGTTATATCTCCGGCGGCAAAAACATTTTTATAAGGCGGAACCGAAAAATCCGCGTTTGTTTTTAAGCAAAACTTTTTGCCGGCGCCCTCACTTTTAAACAATCTTGAAACAAACGAAGCCTCCACTCCTCCCGTCCAAATAAAAACGTCAAAATCAAGCGATTCGCCGCCGTTCCAAAATATCTTTCCTTTTTGTTTATGGGACGAAGAAGACTCCGATGATTTTCCTATTGGCTCTATTTTGGAAATTTTAAAATTCGTTAAAATTTCAACGCCCAATTTTTTAAGGCGCGCTTCGGTTTTTTTTCGCGCCCAAACGCTCGCGCCTCCTAAAACAGATGAGGAAGCTTCTATAATTTTTATGCTCGCGTTATTTAATGATAATTTATGAATTTTTAACAAATAATCGACATAAAGGCTAAGCTCTCCGGCCAATTCGCATCCGCTAAATCCTCCTCCTCCAATAATTATTTTAATTTTGTCTCTTTTTCCTTTGCTCCCCACAAGTTCATCCACAACATTCCTTATATTTAAAGCGTCGTTTACGCTTTTAAGTTCCAGAGATAAATCTCTAAGGCGGGGGATATCAAAAAAACTGGTTTCCGATCCTCCCGAAACAATAAGCCAATCATACAAAAATTCTTTTTTATGTTTTGTCTTGACTATCTTTGAATCACAATCTACGTCGCAAACTTCATCATGAATGAAGGTGATATTTTTAAAATTTTTGAAAATTTTTTCAAAAGGAATAGCTACCGTGGAACGCAGCGCCAAATCATAGACCCCGCAATCCCTTAAATTTTCACAAACCGCGGTTGCCACTTCATAATAATCGGGATGATAAGAATGATAAGGATTCTTATCAATTAAATCAACGTGAATATTTCCGTTTGAATTTTTTAATAAATCCAAAGCCGCCCGCGCGCCGGCAAAACCTCCTCCTATTATGACCACTTTATTTAATTCCGATTTTTCAACTTTAATTTTAATTTTATTATCCCTATTTTTGTTTATCATAATTCGCTATTATTCATATTATTCAAAATAATATCTCTGTAAAGATAGGCTGAAGACCTTGCTTTTCTTTCCAAAGTTTTATAATCAATTTCCACAAGCCCGAATCTTGGCCAAAAACCTTTGTCCCATTCAAAATTATCAAGTAAAGACCAGTGAAAATAACCTTGAACATCAACTCCTTCCGAAATTGCTTTTTGAATCCAGAATAAATTTTCTTTCATAAATTTCTCGCGATACTCATCTTTCGCGTCCGCAATGCCATTCTCAGTTATAAAAATCGGCTTTTTATATTTTTTTAAATCTTTTAACACATAATAAATCCCTTTCGAATACAACTCAGTTCCCATATCAGAAACAACTTTGTTCTCATTTTTATTAAATCCTTCGTCGATTCTGCTGTGATAGTAATAATTTAATCCTATAAAATCCGAGTACAACCAAGTTTTGTTTAAAAATAAAAAATTCCACCAAAAATCAGCCGTTTTTTTAAAAATAAAATTTCTAATTCCGGGCGCGGCTTCAAAATAAACATTGTTTTTCGCGATGCCAATTTTTGCGAAAGAATCATTTTTTTTAATAATTGCGTACGCCGCGCGATGCGCCCATATCAAATTCATTAAAACTTTTAAATACGAAAGAATATTTTTTTCTTGCGGAGGCCACGCGCCCGTTAAATAAGACATTGACGCATATATTTCAGGCTCATTTATTGTAATCCAAAACTTTACATCATTTTTAAATTCATTCGCGATTTTCTCCACGTATCGTGAAAAATAAAATTTTATTTTTTTATTTTTAAATCCGCCTTTATCGCTAAGCCACAAAGGCAAAGTCCAGTGCCAAAGCGTTACAAACGGCTCCATTCCTCGCTCGCGAAGCGCGCGTAAGACTTGCGCGTAATGCTCAATTTCTTTCTCATCAAATTTTCCTTGTTCTGGTTCAACGCGCGACCACTCAATAGAAAAACGGTGAGCATTGTGTCCTAATTGTTTCGCAATATCAAAGTCCTCGTGAAAACGGTTATAATGATCGCAAGCGCGGCCGGAAATATAGTTTTCTTCTTGCAAAGGATTAGGATAATTTTCTAAAATATAATTCGGCCAATTCCTTAATTTTGCATTTTGCATTTTGATTTTTGCATTTTCTATCTCCCATTCGGTCCAATCATTATGATTTCCTCCTTCAACTTGATGGCTTGAGGTTGCCGCGCCCCAGAAAAAATTTTTCGGAAAGTTTATAATTTCTATCATATTCTTCTTCCGAGTTTTTTATAAATATTTTCCCTTGAACCAATGAGAATAATAATAATTTTTAATTCTTTTTTGAAAATTTGATATATTATTCTGTAATCAATCCCTTTGTAAGTAAAAGCATATTTCCAGCAGTTTTTAAACGGATTAGATAATTTTTCGCCGACATAAGGATTTATTGATAAAATCTGAAGATGATTTTCAATAATGCCTTTTACTGTTTCTTTGGATAAATTTTTGAGATCTTTTTTGGAAGCAGAGGTGTAAAATACGAAGTAAGACATAATTAAAAAGAAATTTTAAATTCCCAACTTTTTATAGAGTTGAAGCGCGGGAATCAGTTTATTTTCTTTCTTTTCTTGATTTGCGGTTTTAATTCTTTTTTTTAATTCATAAACAAACGACTCTTCGCAGATCCAATCTTTTTTTATCTGCCGTTCCCGTTTTATTAATTTCTGGTATGCTTGAATAATTTGTTCTGGAGTTAATTGAATGGTAATTTCAACATTTTTTATTTTTTCCGTTTTATTTAATTTTATTGCGACTTGATTCATATTTTTTATTATATAAAAATAAATTCAAAAGGTCAATGGCCAAACTTTTAAAAGTTTGGCCATATTTTCATTTTTCCATTTTAACATTGTTTGGATTCAAGGAAGACAGCGACATTATCTTTCCGTCAGGTTTAAACAAAAGACGTTCTGAATAAAGCACAACCTTATAACCAAGTTTCAGAAGTTCGCTTACAACATCGTAAACCGCGTTACTTTTATTTTGACTAAAAAAGTCAATTCTAGTTTTCATACCCGCGATGCGCAGATAAAAAAATGGGCATGAAGGAAAATATCTTAAATTTTCTTTTTCTCCACGATGCATCCAAAATAAACCTTTTTTAGGATCATCTAAATTATTATAAATTTCAAATTTAGTAGACTTATTCGCGTGAAAGCAGATCCCTG
>CAZCIQ010000023.1:11045-16011 GCA_964499175.1 uncultured Candidatus Saccharibacteria bacterium
TCAAATTTAAAACCCGCGTTCATTAAAGCGACATCCACACCGGGTCTTGTATTATTAGTAATTAAAATAGTATGACTTAAATCTTCTCCAGTTTCTGCCGCATCAGTAAAAATCAAATAACCATCAACATCTAAGTTTTTTAAACTATCAATCGTAAATTCACCATTATATTTATCCATTGCTTTTTTTTCCTCCATTTTTAATAAACTGCCTCTTCCTCTTTTTTTATTTAATTATTAATGAACAGTATTGTAACAAAACCAACAATTTTAGGGCCTTTCAGTGGTTTTAAATTACAAAAGCATTATACTGAAAAAATATGTATATAGCAATTGATGTCGGAGGAACGAATATAAGAATAACGGGATCAAACTCGCTTGAAAAACCTTATTTTTCAGATATTCGCAAGATAAAAATAAATAATGATTATTATGAAAATTTGAAAATATTAAAAAATACCGCTGACGAATTTGGAAAAAACATTGAAGGAGTAGCCGTCGGTCTTCCCATAATATTTACGGATAAAGAAAAAACAACTGGCGAGTTTGCTAATCTAAAAGATTGGAGCTTAAAACCGATAAAAAAAGACTTTGAAAAAATATTTAAGACCAAAATTTTTTTAGAAAATGATGCCGTGCTTGCCGCGCTTGGCGAGGCTTATTATGGAAACGGCGTCGGAAAAAATTTCATATATTTAATTTGGGGCACCGGAGTGGGCGGAACGGAAATTAAAAACTCAAACGGCAATATCCAAGATTTTCCTTTTGAACCGGGGCATAAGATTATAATTGAAAAAAACGGGCGCGCGGGCAGCTGTAGCCACAACGGAGATTTAGAATCATATGTCGGCGGAAGTTCCATAGAAAAATATTACGGAAAACCGGCAGCCGATCTTTTAGAAGAAGAATGGGAAGAAGTAATTAATTTTTTCACGGAAGGAATATCAAAAATTTTGAATGAAAGAAAGACAGATCTCATAATTTTCGGAGGAGGAGTGGCAATAAACCAACTGGACAAAATCAATAGGATACAAAACAAACTAAATGAAAAATTGGGAAACGAATCACCAAAATTAATTCTTTCCAAACTTGGCGATAACGCCGGTCTCTACGGCGCCTTGGCGATTATGAAAAATGGGGGCGAAAAAAATCGCCTTATTAAAAAAGCTAATTAGAAAGAAAAATTTTTTTCGCCTCTTCCCACATTCTGTTGTCATTATGGAGAGTTTTCAACGCGTACCACCATTCGGCGCCCCATAAATAGTACTCATTAAATCCAGTTTCTTTAGCGTAATTTATCGTATCTCTGAATTTTTCCGGTCCAAAAATTTCAATCTGTTTTTCATAAGGCGTAAGATAAATAGGATCCTTATCCCATGGCTCGCCTTGAAGCTCGATAACAATAAATTTTTCGCTGTCTCTGTGAGTTAAAAATCCGACAACTTTTTTCTTTAAGCGAAAAAAATCGGGGCTTATCGGATAATTTATTATTCCGGTAAATTTTCCAACGGATGGCGGGTAAACCTTTCTGTACATCGTAGTCCCAAAAATATCTCCTTTTTGCGCCGCTTTATACCACATTCCGAATTCGCCGCTGTCTGTTACAAGAATTGAAGTGTTAAGAATAATTTTCCGGGCAAGCTCAATTTCTTTTTGCAAAAAGTCCAAACCCCGCGCGGGACATTCCCCGAATTTTAAAAACGGTTCATTTTCAATCTGCCACATAAAAATATCGTTGTTGTTTTTATAACGGTTTAAAACTTCCGCCATATATTTTTTTAAACTGGTTTCTCTTTCTTCTGTTTTTAAATTTTTTGCCCAATCCGGAATATTGCATTCCGGCCAGCGCGGGACTTTCATTCCTAAAGTTAAAATAATTTTCGCGCCAGACTCACCAGCTTTTTCAATCTGTGAGTCAAGTCCATTAAAATCAAATTTTCCTTCTTCTTTTTCAATTTCATCCCAATAGGCTATTAGACGAATTTTTTTCGGATTAAAATCTTTTAATATCGCTTCAAAGTTTTCTTGCGGCGAAAGCCCCAATTCGCGGCTGAATTTTTCCGAGAAAGTGAGCCCCCATGAAATTTCCCGGTTAAGATTGTAGGGAATGCTTGAAGCGTAATTTACAAGAGCGAGAACAGCTATGCCTAAGATAACAAAAATCGCTCCTATTATTTTTAAAAATAACTTAGAACCCTTAAAATGTTCTCCGAGCAAAAATAGCGCGCCCAAAAAAATCACGGCATATTTCAAACTGCCAATAGAATCAACAAGCGCCGGATGCGATAAAGATATGGCATAATACAACAAAATTACTCCGAAAGCCGCGAATCCGCGATTCAACAAATAAATCTTCCAGTGAGGATTTTTTCTTAAAGAAGCGCTCTTCGCGACTTCATTTTTAAATCCCGGCAAAAAAAGAAATGATAAAGCGGCAATCACCGCTCCTAGTCTCTGCCAAACGACTCCGGCAACAAATCCTCCATAATCAAAATTCAATTTTGCTAGAACGTTAAACAACCCGAAAAATCCGGCCGAAAGCGCCGCGTAAATAAAAAGCGCCTTTCGCGCTTCTTTTTTTTCTGAAACAAGAAAAAAAAATCCTCCAAAAATTAAAATTATAAATCCTAAACTATTTCCAAACCCTAAATTTTCTTTTAAAAACAGAATGGAAAAAAGAAAAGTAAAAACCGGCGCGAGAGCTCCGATAACCGGCAAAGAAATAGAAGCTTCGGAATATGACACGTCCTTAAAATAAAAAAAAGATGCCAGAAACCAAATAAAGCCGCTAAAAATCGCGAGTAAAAGTTCATAAAAAGAAAGGCGGATTGAGCCATACGGGATAATAATTAAAACAAAAAGTCCGAGAATAGAAGACCAAAAGGCGTAAGTAAAAGGATTAAATGATTTTTTCTCTAAAATAAACTTATCAATTACGGCGCTTATTCCTAAAATTAAATTTGACGCCGCGGCAATTAAAAGCCAGTTCATAAATTTATTATATAAAATTAACGACAGATAAACAAAACTTTTAAATTATCTGAAAAGTGCTAGAATAAATCCATTATGGAATCGGTTTTTCACAGCCCAAGCATAAATAAAACGTTAAATCTTAAAGAAGTCATAGCGGAAATCGTCAAATACACGAAAGAAAAAAACGTAAAATACAAAATTTTTGTCGGGACAGACTCCGCGGCAACAAATTATACCCAATTCATCACCGCCATTACGGCGCTTAAAGTGGGAAACGGCGGAAGATATTTTTGGACAAAATCTGAAGTCCAGTTTTGTCCGACTCTTCAAGACAGAATTTACAAAGAAACGATGAAATCAATCACGATGGTTCAAGAGTTAAAAAACGGCTTAAAAGAATTCGCCGGAGAAAATTTTCTTTTAAACAGAGAAATTGTCATTCATATCGACGTGGGGGAAAACGGACCGACAAAAAGCCTGATTGAAACGGTGGTTGGAATGGTTAAAGGATACGGATTTCAAGCAGTCATAAAGCCAGATTCTTTTTGCGCGTTCGCGGTGGCGGACAGGCACACAAAAAATTTAACCGTTTAAATTACAATTCAGTGAAAATTTTTTTACTTTTGATCTTTCTGAAACGGTTTAAATAAATACATTGAAACAATTATAACAATCACGGTAACAATCAAAGCGTAAATAAATTTCGCCAGCACGATATTGCCGCTCATCGGAACAAAATATTCAAGCAAAGCTTTTATGGCGTCATTCCAGGCAAGGCCCACGACAAGACCAAACGCCGCGGTTATGTAACCGGCGGTTCTGTTTAAAGCTTCCGATTTTAATTCCTTTCCAATTTTCTCTATTTCATTTTTTGTAAGATTAGTTAAATCCATAAATTAATGTTTTTAACTTACACTCCGCAGCTTCCGCCGCCTGATTTTTCCAAAATAATATTTCTTTTTTTAAGTTCCGCGTCAACATTCTTGCTCCATCCCGAAGCGCTTGAAAAAGTCTTGCTCATAATTATTTTAGGGTCAACATCCGCCCAATCTGTTTCCATAACCGTTTTAAAGTATAAGGCGGTTTTAATGTAAGTGGAAGGAAACCAAAAAGAATTAAAAGCAAGCGCTTCCCTATATAACTCTTGTTCGTTTAATCCCTGCGAAGCGCCAAGCTCCAGCATTCCCAAAAGCGCCGAGCCGTGATTGCAGTCCTGAAAAAAAGTGGAATTATTGCAACATGGCCGAAAAGTATTGTCCGCGACTCTTTTTACTAATTGCTCTTGCTCGGCCGATAATTTCACTATTTCAAATTTATTAAAATAGGCGCCGCCGTTTTTTTCGTTGCCAAGCGTCCATCCGCCGGTTGACGCGAAATTAAAAAGATAATCTCCGTTTAACGAACTTTCATTATTTACAACCATATGATTTGAAATCCCCAAAGGCCACAGTAAGTTCAAATAAAATCCGGCGTTTTCTTTTGTTAAAATAATTTTTTCGTTTGACGGGCTTTTAAGAGCCGCTTCAATTTCTTTTGGAATTCCGCCTCTGCCTTTATATAACGATTCAAACTTTTCCAAGTTAATCACTCCGCTCTCAACTAATTTTACAACGCTGTCCTTAAGCTCTATTTTGCTTTGATATCCCTTGCTCGGTAAAACGGCTTCAATAATTTTCTGGGCTTGTTTTTGTTCTTGAGTTTGTTTACCCGCGCTTAAATCGTCAGATTTTTTCGTTAAATTTTTTTTCGCGTAAGTATTGTTAAAAATAATAAACAAAGACAAAACTCCGATTAGCAAAAGTAATAATTTTTTAATTAATTTTTGTTCCATACCTTTTATGATAACATTAAAAACTTTGTTAAAAGTGCTTGACAAATTAAATTGATATGCTATAATGTTAGCATAGTGAAAGAAAGAGAGCTAAAAATTAAGATGTAAGCCTACATACTAACCTGAACCGCACCAGTCATCTTTCCTAAAACAAAAACTTCAT
>CAZCIQ010000024.1:0-15974 GCA_964499175.1 uncultured Candidatus Saccharibacteria bacterium
AATTGAGGGGAATTAATGTTTGTTTTTTGTGGCTTAGCCCAGGAGAGGGAAATTTGCATTTGCAAAGTTATAAGTCGCTAAAAGAAGATTTGGGGAATTACCCCCCTGTGTCGCTTTTGGATCAAGAATTTTCAGGATCACGAAAGACGATTGATGTTTATGAGGTGGTGGTTTGTAATTGGCAAAAATTAAGCAGTAAAGACAGTAAAACGGGAGAGTGGAAAAATATTTTGATGAAAGACAAAGAAACGACTAACTTTAGAGAATTGGTAAGAAATACCAGAGAACGAGGAACAAAAATAATCTTAATTATTGATGAAAGCCACTCAAAAAGCGATGCTAAGCGGGCATTTGAGCTCAAAACTGATATTATCAAGCCGGATTTGACGATTGAAATGAGCGCCACGCCTATTTTGAAAGAAGGAGAATACAATGAAAGAGTGGAAGTCGCTCCGAGCGATGTTATTGACCAACAGATGATAAAAAAAGAAATTATTATCAATGAAAATCTTGGCGATATTGATGATGCGAATATTACTTCCCAAGAATTAATAATGGAAACAGCTTTAAATAAGAGAGAAGAATTGAAGTATTGGTATAAAGAAGCGGGGAATGATATTAACCCATTGGTTTTGATTCAAATACCGGTGAGTGAAGCAGGGGAAGATAAAAAGATTTTTGTGGAAACTTTTTTAGCGGAAAAGGGAATTACTTATGAAAATAAAAAGTTGGCTCTTTGGATGTCGGGAAAGGAAAATAAAGTTAATCAAGAAAATTTTGAATTGATACCAAATGATAGTCGTGTGGAATTTTTGATTTTCAAACAAGCGATTGAAACAGGCTGGGATTGTCCACGAGCGCAGATTCTTGTCGGTTTTCGTAAAATTGAAAGCATGATTTTTGAATTGCAAACGGTTGGCAGGATTATGAGAATGCCGGAAGCTAAACATTACTTGAATGACAATCTTAACAAAGCGTATATTTACACGGATTCAAATCCTAAATGGGTTAAATTTGAAGGCGAAGAAGATTGGATAAATAAAAATATCATAAAATCAATTACTGTAAAACGGGAAGATGTTTATAAGTCGTTAAAGTTGCGTTCTTATTATAGAAACAGAATTGATTTTGGCGATATAACGGCTATCTTTTACGATAGTTTGGAAAAAGTTTTGTGCGATTATTTTAGTATTCAAAAAGGTAAATTTGAATTTGGTCTTGCTGATAAAAATAAAAAATTATTGAAAAAGAAAATTGACATTGAGGGATTGAGCGGTAAAGAAGAACTTATTCTTAATAAAGTGATTGACGCTAAGTATTTCGATCAATTAGATGAAGAAAAAATTGAATTTAATGAAAATTTTTTTGCGTGTTTGTCCAGCGAAGACAAAGAAAGAGCTTTCAATAATGTATTAAAACATAGTATTCAAACTTTTGCTCCAAAACGATCCGTGAAGATTGTCGGCAATGCTTTATATAAGTGGTTTGCAAAATATATCGGGGTTAATATGTATAATCTTGGAGCGATTTATGTTCAAAATATTGTGCTTAATAACGCGGAAGAATTTTCAAAATTGATTGATAAAGCAGTTACTGATTATAAGCCGGTAAAAGAAGAAGAGAAAAGGAAAAAAATTGAGGAGGTGGAAGAATGGAATAATGAATGGGAAATTTCTGAAAATAGAAAATATAACCCGTACATATACAAGCCGTTTAAATTTGATTTATCAATTTATAAACAGCCAAAAGATAGAAAAGCTTATTTAAATTTTGATAGCGCCGCAGAAGAGCAGTTTATTGAATTTTTAGAAAAAAATAAAAGTAAAATTTTATGGTGGTGGCAAAATGGCAATGAACATATGGCACTTAATTTCGGCATTAAATATGGTATGGGTTCAACTTTTCAGCCAGATTTTTTGGTTATGTTTAAAAGTGGAAAAATTGGAATTTATGACACCAAGGCGAGCGGATATAATGAAGAAGATAACAAGATAAAAGCAGAAGCTTTGCAGAATTATATTAAAGAAGAGAATAAAAGAAAGAAAAAAGATTTATTAGTTGGCGGAATTGTTATTAAACAAGGAGATCATTTTTTAATAAATAACGACGAGGTTTACGCGCTTTTTGGCCGTGATATAGATAGAGTTAAAGAAAAACAAGTGTCATACAATAATGATAAAGGTAAAAATAATGGTTGGCAATATTTAGAGTTTTAATATTTAAAAGAGCGTTTGGCGAGAAGAGAGGATTCGGATTATAAAAAAAGAAGTGGAAGAAATGATTGAAGTAAAATAGTTAAAAATTTATTTTATAAAATTATTAATTTTATGCGAGTATTTTTTGAATATTTTAATATTATTTTAACTGGTAATAAAGACGAAAGCCGAAATGCGGCAAGGCAAATAAGAAAATTTCTCTATAGCAGTTCTAATGAAGACGATAAATATCAAGATATAGCGTCGATTATAGAAAACGCTCCCGAAGAATATAAAAAAATTTCCGAAGATTGGCGGCAAGAAAATTTTGTTATAGCCGTTTCTGTTTTGTATTATTTACACAACAGAGAGGAGCAACCGGATTTTCTTTTTCCTTGGCTGTTTCAATTACTCCAACATAAAAACGGTAACATTCGCAATGCCGCTGTGCGTATGTTTCGTAATGAGCTTGGACCGCTTACCGTGCATATCCGTTTTCCAAATGAAAAATTCAGCAGTTTTGATAAATTTTCGCCAAAACAAGCTGATTTTGTTTTATATTACTTATTTTTAAATTTAAACAATTTGATTAATAATTTATGCGAATTGAAATATGAAAAGTATAAATATGTATCATCGTTGCCAAACGGAGCATATAAGTCAGTCCAAATGGTCTATGGCACTTTATTTGAATATTGCGGTAAAAAATATATGAAGCATCTTGAAGATTTTTTATGATAAAATGCAGATTTATTAATTACAAAAATTAAAAATTATGAAGACCTATATTTTTAAAACTAATTTTCTACGCGACAAGAAAATCATCCGCGAAATTGAAGCGTCGGAGAACACGACGCTCTACAAGCTCGCGGAGGCGATTGTCGGCGCGTACGATTTTGACTTTGACCACGCTTTTGGATTTTTCCGCAAAATAACCGACGGCTGGGATTTCGAAAATGTAGAAAAATACGAGCTTTTCGCAGACCTCAAGGATCAAGGCATTGAACCGGTTGACGCAGGAAGTGTTAAAAAAACGAAAATCAGTGAAGTATGGAAACAGCCAAAAGACAAAATGCTTTTTCTATTTGATTACGGCGACGAGTGGCGGTTTGTCGTTGAACTCGCCGACTTTGGCGCGACAGAACCAAAAACCAAATACCCGCGCGTGATAAAAAAGGTTGGCAATGCCCCGGAGCAGTATTCGGATTATGATGAGGAATAGGACTTCAAAAATTTTACCCAGTACTCATTGAGAGAGTCGAAGTGTGGTTTGGGGCCAGAATGGCAATAAAAAAGTCGAACACACCAATCCCAAAGAAGTTTTGGAGCGCATCGCCAAAACCGAATCTCGCATCGCCAAAATTTTGGAGGAGATAAAAATCCAGGTATAGAACTTAGTTTATATGTACCTTGCAGATATAAACAAAAATGGCAAAAAAGTTTACATTGCGATACACGATGTAAACAATACAAAAGCAAAAAAATATGACTAAATTAGCATCAAAATCAAAAATCGAATCCCACATCGTCAAAATTTTGGAGGAGATAAAAAAAGAGATATGAAAAGCGAATTTACATACTTTACAAAACAAACTGTTACTGCGTTTTTGGCTAATCAAGGAAAGGAGCGCACCAAAGATTACGAATTTGCGGCAGCTCTCGTCATTTGCCGTCTTTGCGAGAGAAGGTGGACTGAAGATTGTTGGATTGGTATACAGATACAAGCAAAATATCACAATACTTTGCCTGCTTATAATTCGCAACGTGAAATTACATTAGAAGAGGTCGCACAATTTCTTAAAGAAAGAGTGGATGAAGATAGTCCTGTTGATTTTGTTGTTGCAAAAAGAGCAAGTATGCAAGGAGCGCAGGGGATGGTTTTTCAAGTTAAGCGATTTGGTATAGGTAGAGTTAAAAAAGATACAGATGAACTCATCATTTATCTTAACTCATACAAAATTCAAAAATATGGAAAAATAAATGCCAATCTACTCATTTGCTTAGATGATGGAGTAAATATTGAGTGGCAAAAGTTTTACTCTGAATTTGATGCAAAGAAATTTCCTTTCAATCGGTTAATATTTCTATGGCTGTCTCCAGATTCGGCTTTTCTTAAAGATGTATATCCGATAGGTGCTACGGAGCGGTTTCCTCTTGTTGAGATAATCTCGACGGCAACTTAATTATGACTTACCCAACAAAAAAATTAGGAGAAACAGATTTGAAAATTCTTGCTTTGGTTAAGGCAATGTATAAACGTGGTTGTGCATTTACTAAAAACAATGGCGAGATTAGTAGGATGCTGGCCGTTCATATATTTGATAATGCGGTTGAGATGATATTAAAACTCCTGCTAAAAACAGAAGGTATAAAACCTATTAAAAATAAGAAAGATTTTGGATTCCATGATTTAACAGATGCAGTTTATAAAGAGGGCGTGTTGAAAATTCAAATTGAAGGATTGCATGAACAAAGAAATCGTATTCATCACCACGCAGATATTCCAGCCGGTGAGACAGTCGTTAAATATCAAGGATATGTTGAAGATTTTTTGAAGGAAATTTGTCAGAAACATTTTAATCTTTTATATGAAGAAATATCCTTGGGCTTGCTTATAGATAATTCTCAATTAAAAGAGCTCTTTCAGAAAGCCGAAAATTCCTTTGAAGAAGAAAGGTATGTAGAAAGCATAAGTTATTCTGAAGACATGTTTTGTAAAGCCGTATTTGACGCAGGCGATATTTTTTCAAAAGCTGGAATTTTGACAGGGTATTTTAAGGGTGGAAATGAACTGGGAGAAATTATAAAAGACACTTATGGAGAAAAATATAAAAACTCTAACTATTATGAATTTGCAAAAGAAGTCAGCAAGGCATTTTTACAACTCGGCATGTCATCAACCGTAATGCAATTTTTTGATGAATATAGAATAGATTTCTTGCATCATAGAAAACGAGTAGAGAACTTGAATCAAATTCCAAAAGAAAATTTAAAAGATGAAGCTCTTGAATCGTTAAGTTTTGTATTGAACATAATTTTGAAATGGCAAGAAGAAAAAATACTATGAAATCTTACCCAACAAACCCCAGTAGTAGAACGCGAAACGTTCACTACGGGGCAAGAAAACTTGGAGAGGTTTGCGAAGTTAAAAAGGGCAAAAAGCCCGAGCTTTTTGGTGTTCAAACAAAAACCCGCTTGCCTTATTTGGAAGCAAAGTTTATGCGCGGTACAAAAGAATCTAAATTTGCAGAAAAGTCGGATAAAAATTCTGTGCCGGTGAACAAAGGCGATTTGATAATTATTTGCGATGGCTCAAAGTCCGGTGATGTTTTTTCTGGGTTTGAAGGTATTTTATCATCAACCATGAGCAGGATTGATTTTGATAGAGGACAAGTTGACAAGATATATTTGGAGTTATTTTTGAAAACAAAATTTAATTTATTCAATTTCAGCAAAAAGGGCGCTGCAATCCCGCATTTAGATTTTAATATTTTTAAGAATCTTGAAATCCCGCTTCCACCGATTGCGGAGCAGAGGAAACTTGTGGCGAAGTTGGAAAAGGTGCTAAAGAAGATCAAGGAAGCCAAAAAGCTCCGCGAGGAAACCGAATCAGCCGCCGTAGCACTCCTCCCCGCCGAACTTCACCGCATCTTTACCCAACCAACCACGCCACACAAACAACATACCAACAAACTGGAGTATGTTGGTATGTCCGGTAAACCTGCCTTCGTTAAAAACTATAGCGAGGCGCAGTGGGAAGAAAAAGAGCTCGGAGAAATTTGCGAAAAAACCACCAACATTAAGTGGAACAACTATAAAAACAACAATTTCCAATATGTTGATTTGACTTCTGTTTCAAGAGACGACTTTTTAATAACGGAAACCAAAGAAGTTAATTCTAGAAATGCCCCGAGTCGTGCCAAAAAAGTCATCAAAACTAACGACGTAATTTTTGGCACGACTCGACCAACACTTATGCGAGTTGCTCGAGTCCCTGCAGAATTCAACAATCATATTTGCAGTACAGGTTTTACTGTATTGCGCGCAAAAAAAGAACATCTTTTGCCCCAATTTATTTATTATTTCATAAGATCCGAGCGATTTATGAATAGAATGGAGAGTGTCCAAACAGGAGCCAGTTATCCCGCGGTTTCTGATGCAAAAGTACTGGAAACAAAAATTCCACCCCCGCCTCTTGCTGAGCAGAAAAAAATCGTGGCGCGGTTGGATTCGCTTTCCGAAAAAATTTGCCGGTTGCGGGAATGTCAAAAATCCACCGCCTTCGATTTAATTTCCTTGGAACAGTCCATTCTATCCAAATCATTTAGCGGTTAATGAAAAATATTTTTCAAACTTCAACATTAAACATCCTTATAAACTTGAGAATGTGAGGATGTATTTTTAATTATATAAATTTATGCGGTCGAAATTTAATTTACACAAAATTAAATATGAAATTAAATAATATTTTCAAATTAATTATCGCGGTTGGCGTTTCGGAACTTGCTGGCGTTGTCGGTTCTATTTTTACTGTTTCGTCTATTCCGATATGGTACGCGGGGCTTATAAAACCTGCCTTGAACCCTCCATCGTGGGTGTTTGGTCCGGTCTGGATTATATTGTATTTTTTGATGGGTGTTTCGTTGTGGCTCGTGTGGAAAAGCGATTCAAGCGAGAAAAAAAGAGCAATTTGGTTATTCGCTGCTCAATTAGTTTTGAATGCTATTTGGTCGCCAGTATTTTTTGGAGCTCGTTCTCCCGGGAACGCGCTTGCGATTATCGCGTTTTTGTGGGCGGCAATTGTTTTGACAATTTTTGTATTTACTAAAATCTCTAAACCGGCCGCATGGCTTCTTACGCCCTATGTTCTTTGGGTAAGTTTTGCGGTATACTTGAATTATTCAATATGGATGTTGAATTAATTTATAAGTTTAAAAATTGAATTAATTTTATTTATGGAAGAAAAATTTAACAAACAGCTTACAAAAAAAGAGCGGAAACAGCTTCATCATGAAGAAAAATCCAATGAGCAAGGATTATTAAAACGAAAAAAGAAAATAAAAAAAATTTTAAAATGGGGTATTGGCGCGATAGTTGTAATCGGGCTTATTTATGGTTTAGTTATTCTTGCGCGTTTAAGCAAAGGCAATAAAGGGCAGATCGGCGACTCGTTTTTTGATCAAGGCAGGCAGCATATTGCCGTTGGATCAAGCCATCCGGAATATAATTCCAACCCTCCGACTTCCGGCTGGCATTACGCGCAATCCGCGGATTGGGGAGTTTATAAAAACGAATTACCCGATGAACAGCTTGTGCATAATCTTGAACACGGCGGTATTTGGATTTCTTACAAAGGCATTGATGAGACGGCCGTATTGGCTTTAGAGAAAATCTCGCGCTCGGAATCTAAAGTAATTCTTGAGCCTCGTTCAAAAAATGACGCGCCGATATCGCTGGTTTCTTGGGGAAAATTGCAAAAGTTAGAAAAATTTGACGAAGCGGCCGTTAAAAATTTTATAATCACAAATAGAAATAACGCTCCCGAATCGTCGGTTCAATAATATAAAATAGAATAAATTTATTTCTCAATTTTTAAGTATATACGGCGGCGGCAATTTGAATTTTTAAACTTTTTTATCTTCGGCGAGTTTATTTAAAACCTTTTTTAGGGGTTCTAAACTTTTTTCATCATATACGGAAATTGGAAAAGCATTTTTGTTTATTTTTTTTGTCTGCGTTAAAAGAGTTTTTAAAGTTTTTTCGTCTACGGTGTCTGTTTTTGTAAGAAGCAGATATTCTGGTTTTTTAATTAGTTCCGGATTGTATAATTCAAGTTCTTTTTTAATAACTTTATAATCTTTTGCTATGTCGTCTGACTCGGCCGACAAAAAATGAAAAATTGTTTTTGTCCGTTCTATGTGGCGCAAGAATTTGTACCCCAATCCTTTTCCGTCTGACGCGCCTTCTATAATACCCGGAATATCGGCCAAAATTAATTCGTAATAAGCGCCTAAATTCGGCTCAAGCGTGGTAAAAGGATAATTCGCGGTTTTGGCTTTAGCGTTTGTAAGCGTGTTTAACAAGGTGGATTTTCCGACGTTTGGAAGACCGACAAACCCAACATCAGCTATTAATTTTAATTCCAGTTTTATATTAAATTCTTCTCCGTCAAGTCCGGGTTGGAATTCTTTTGGAGAGGTGTTTGTGGAAGAGCGGAATTTAAAGTTTCCTTTGCCTCCGTTTCCGCCGCGAGCAATAGTAATTTCTTGACCTATTTTTTCCATTTCGTAATCATTTCTGTTTGTAAGATTATGAATTACCGTTCCCGTTGGAATAAGTAAAATTAAATTTTTAGCATTCGCGCCGTCCACAAAATCGCTAGCTCCGGGGAATCCGTCTAGCGCCTTAAATTCTTTTTTGCTTCTAAACTTATCTAACCCGTTTATGTTTTCTATTCCTTTAAAAATTATATCTCCGCCTTTGCCGCCGTTTCCGCCGTCTGGACCTAGCGCCATTTTGGTTTTTCGAAATGACACCGCGCCTCGTCCGCCATGCCCGGAGGCTATTTTTATTATTGCTTCGTCTATTAACATAAATTAAGAGTATGTTATTTAAGAGGTAAAAGAAAGGGGGAATTTGTTATTTGTTAAAAAAATAAAAAAACTCTTGTGAAATTTTCCGTAAGAATATTTGGTAATTTACACACACATATGGCGGTTTTTGTAATTTATAATGGTTCAAGTTATTATTTATAGTGAACGCAATTTAATTATACCCCTATGAATTTAGATAATTTAGACAAGATTTTAACAAATGAGCCGAAATATCGCGCGGCGCAAATAAGTGGGGCGGTTTTTAAGAATTTGATAGATAATTGGAACAGCGTTTTAAATTTACCGTTAAAATTAAGGGAAAAATTAGAGAAAGTTTGTCCGCTTGAAATTAATGGCGAGATTAAAGAAAATGATGAAAATAATAATGCAACTAAGGTCGTAATTAATTTTCGCGATGGATTAAAAATAGAAACTGTTTTGATGAAACACAATATTGATAATTTTTCTGAAGAGGGGGGCGGCAGGCGAAATACAGTTTGCGTTTCTTCGCAAGTCGGATGCCCTTTGAAATGTGAATTTTGCGCCACCGGAAAAATGGGATTTAAAAGAAATTTAACAAAATGGGAAATTGTAGAACAGGTTTTATTTTTCGCTAGATTTTTAAAAAAACAAAATGAAAGAATAACAAACATTGTTTTTATGGGAATGGGCGAGCCATTTTTGAATTATAAAAATGTGATTTCCGCGATTAAGATTTTAAACAGCGAAAACGGCTTAAACATCGCCGCGAGAAAAATTTCAGTTTCAACCTGCGGAATTATTCCCGGCATAGAAAAATTCACGGAAGAAAATCTGCAAATTAATTTAGCTATTTCTTTGCACGCGCCAAGCGACGCGCTTCGGTCAAGATTAATGCCAATAAATAAAAAATATCCTTTGGCGGAAGTTATAAAAGCAGTTCAGAAATATGTTAAAAAAACATCGCGCAAAGTAATGTTTGAATATGTTTTATTAAAGGGCATAAACGATTCGGAAAATTGCGCTTATGATTTGGCAAAACTTATGAACAATAATTTGTATTTTGTTAATTTGATTTTTTATAATTCAACGGGTGTAAAAAACATCCAGTCTTCGTCTTTGGAAACGATTAAAAAATTTAAAAAAATATTGGAAAAAGCAGGCGTTCAAGTTTCCGAACGTTATCGTTTTGGCAGGAGCATTAAAGCCGCTTGCGGCCAACTTGCTTTAAATGCTATAATTTAATTCAATAGAGTATTTTCAGTCTAAAAATACTGAATTTAAAGCCAAAATTAAAGAATATGGGCAAGAGATTGGGCGGGATATTTCCGGTTATATGCTTGTCGTTCCTTATTCAAAAATAGATTTTGTTACCGGAAAACCCGCCCCGGAACTCGTAGATTTTTTTAAAAAAGAAATTAAATGAACGAAATTTTTAAAAAGACTTGATTTTTAATAAAAAAGAACTATAATTATATTATTAGTGAATGTAGGCTTTACTTCTTTTGAGGCGAATCATGCAAATGTAGGCTGTTCAAAGAGTAAATTTTAGGTCGGCTTACATTTTGCATTTAAGAATTAAATAATACATGGCAAAAAAGTTATATGTAGGAGGATTGCCTTATTCCGTAAATGATGAAGCCTTGAAAGATATTTTTGCGCAGGCTGGCACGGTTGAATCGGCGACGGTCATTATGGATAAGATGACCGGCCGTTCCAAGGGATTTGGTTTCGTAGAAATGGCAACCGATGAAGAAGCGCAGAAAGCTATTGAGATGTTTAATAACCAGGAGATAGAAGGAAGAAGAGTGATGGTAAACGAAGCCCGTCCGCTTGAAGATCGCCCCCGAAAAAAATTCGGAGGAGGAGGATGGAATGATCACGGCGGCGGAAATCAAAGAAGAGAATCAAGAAGAAGCTGGTAGTTTAAAATCAAAGGGGCCCTAAAAGGGCTCTTTGATTTTAAAACAAAGCAGAAAATTAAAAAACAGCGTGAACGGACGCTGTTTTAATTTTACGTTTAGTCTATTCCAAAAATATCTTCTTCATTTATAACTTTTATTTTTGTGTTAGGGGTTTTGGTGTAATCGCTTCTTAATTTTTCTTTAAGACGCGATAAGGCGGAAGAAAGCTGCACTCTTTTTTTGACGTATTCATGAAGAGGTATCTCAAATCTTTCTTTTTCTTGATTCACAAACTCTTTTAATTCCTGAGGAGTTTTAAGCTCGGGCGACATTCCTTGTTTGTAAAAAGGCTGAAGCAGGGGCGCGCAAGAATACGTTTTATTTAAAGTAGATTCTTCAACGCCTCTCCAAATGTCTTCTAAATTTTCTTCTTGAAGCGCGATTACGTCAAGAATGTATTTTCCTTCTTTGTTACCGAATCTCCATAGCTGCAATTTTCCAGGTAAGGTTTCTTTTCCGGCTGTTCCGGATAATTTTAAAGTCGGCTTATTGCAAAAATCAATCATTTTAAAAATCACGCCTGCCACGGTTGGAATTTCGGCAATAAATTTTGTGCCTCCGGCAACTCCAATCACGCCAAAAAATTTTAAGGTTTCTTGTAATGTTTTTCTTAGTTTTTCTTCATTATAACTTCTGCAAAAAATTTTTAGAGACGCGCGTTCCGCGTTGATAAGTTCTTTTTCTTCTCTGTACAGGAGCAATTGTTTGGCGATTAAGCTTAGTTTTTCAGCGTCTAAATCTCCGGTAATAATTATTTTAACGTCATTTAAACCGTTTTCATCAAGCATTTTGCGGGCGTAAATTATTCCTTTAGCTAAATCGCCGGAATCAAGGCGCACCGCTTTTAACGCTTTTTTTCGCGATTCGCTGTTTAAAGCCGCTTCAATTACATGAATCAAGCCGAGTTTAAGAGATATTGTGTCAATTAAGCAAACCGTTCCTTTTGGATGGGCGTCTAACCAATATTCAAAACATAATCTTTCGCCGTGTTTTAAATTTCCAGATTCATCGTAAAAATTATCGCGTATTCCCCAAGCGTTAGTTTCTTTCGTAAGATGAGAAGTTAACGCCATAAAACTTTGCGTTAAATAATGCGCCATTGTTCCGACGGTCGGCAATCCGTAAAGAAAAGCGGCCTCCATATTAGAAGTGTCGTCGCATCCGCCTATGTATAAATACTTGGAGGCTTCCACGGCTCTTTCAAGGCTTCCGGCTCTTCGCAAAGAAAAATCGGAAACAAATATGTCGTCTCCTACAATTTCTTTCATTTTCATTGCTTGATAAGCCAAAGTCATTGGTTCGTCAAAGGCGTATTCAAAAACAACTTCAAACATTTGGGTCATTGCGAACGGTCCAGAAACTAAAGCAATTGGTTCATTGGCAAACAAAATCGTGCCTTCTGGAACAGTCCATACCTCTCCCGGGAAGCGGGAATGTTTTAATTTTTCGGCTATGAGGCTAAGGTTTGCTCTATCGTTTTCAAGAAATTTGGAACGGGGGTAATCGGCGCGCGAACGATTTAAAAGGTTTATCATTCTTTCGTGTCCTAAGACCGGCGCGTACGGCAATTTTCTTTGGGTGACATAAAAAGTAGTTTTTATTCCTCCAAGCGTTTCGTTTTTAAACAGACGCGTGCTTAAAGAAAAATTTCCCATTACAGCGTGATAACGGTCGGCGCAAAGCGCCGTGCTTTCTTTAAATCCGCTCATATTTAATCCTCCCTGCCCTTTCGTAGCCTTGCGCGAAGAAGGGCTTAAGTTAAAGAACATTAATTATAACATAGGTTTAACCTATGTACTTTATATAGTTTTTTAAAAAAATGTCAAATGCTTGACAAAATAGATTAAATACATAAAATAATTATTGGTTTAATTTAAGTTTCGCACCTTTAAAATTTCATAAAGAACAAAGAAAAAAATTTCGCGCTAACAAAAAAGAGGAGAAGTGAAAATGGATAATTTAGTTAAACAAACGGCAAAAGAAGAATTGTTTAATAAAATAGCTGAGTGGAAAGAGACTGCTTTAGTAAAGAGGTGGGAAGAGATTGTTGGAAAAGAAAAGGCGAGAATTGAAAAAGAAAAAAGAGTAAAAGAAGAGTTTTTAGTAAAAGCAAAAATTAATTACAGAGAAAATTTTTTTATAATTTGTAAAAAATTTACTTCTTCAAATAATAAAATTGAAAATCATAATATGATTGCTAATTTAAGCGACGAATGCTTGGTGGAATTAGAGACTTTAGTCTTTAAGGGAGCAAAGTTTCGGAGAAGAATATTTGTTGGCGGTTGTTTATTGGTGCCGATAGTTGGATGGTTAATGCTGTATATTTATTTTGATACTAAAAATTCTTCTAATTCTTTAGAATATTTGCGCGCGAGAAAGACTTTAATGAAAGTTTGCAAGACCCAAAAAGCTCTTTTGGATTATATTAATTTCGCTGGATGTAGCTTATAGAATACTGATTTTTGAACTGAAAAAATTATCTTTAACAATTTTTAATTAAACTGCGGGAGTCGGACTCCCGCAGTAAGTTCAAAAAAGAAAAAAGAGGAGAAAAAAATGAGCAATTTAGATGGTTTGAAATTAGCGTTGTGCCAAATGCCTGTTAGGCCGGGAAGGCCGGATATAAACGCGAATTATATTATTCAAGAAATTTATAGAGCTAAGGAAAGAGGGGATGATATAGCCGTATTTCCTGAAATGTGCGTTTCCGGATATTTAATCGGCGATTTATTTGAAGAAGATTCTTTTGTAAGAGATGTGGCGTTTTGGAACGAAAAAATAAAAGAGGCAACTCATTGCGGCATTGCCGCTATTTTCGGATCGCTTCAGATTAGTGAACATAAAAAAGGCGAAGACGGCAGAATACGAAAATATAATTCCGCTTTAATCGCTCAAAATGGAAAATGGGTTGGAACGACTGTAAAATCTTTACAGCCAAATTACCGTGTATTTGACGACGACAGGCATTTTTATTCTTTAAGAAAAATCTGTGAAGAAAAAAATTTTGAGGCCAATGTTTTAAAAGAATATTTTATGCCTCGTCATTTTTGTCTTGACGATTTTTTGCAAGTTTTCCCGTTATATATTAACGGCCGCGAGATAAAAATCGGAGCGATTCTTTGCGAGGATATGTGGCACGATGATTATGTTTTTAATCCCGCAAAAGTTTTGGCTGGAAAAGGAGCGGAAATTATTTTTAATCTTTCGGCCTCTCCCTGGACCTGGCAAAAAAATCGCAAACGGCATAATGTTGTCCGTGAATTACTTCAAGAATGCAACATTCCTTTTGTATATGTAAATAACACCGGAATTCAAAATAACGGAAAAAATATTGTTGTTTTTGACGGAAGCTCAACCGTGTATAACAATAAAGGAGATATAATTTTTGAGATTAAGCCGTATGAAAAGGGAACAAGATATTTTATTTTAACTCACGAGGCGCGCCCAGTTGAAAAAGCCGCGCAAAAAGACGCTCACGAATTATATAGCGCCATAAATTGCGCTATAAAAGAATTTTTTCCTTTATGGCGCTCTGAGTCTGGCGCGAAAGGGCCAAATATCGTCATAGGTTTAAGTGGAGGAATTGATTCGGCTCTTTCCTTGGCTCTTTTTGTTAACGCCTTGGGTAGAGAAAATATTACGGCGATAAATATGCCGTCAAAATTCAGTTCTGATGAAACTCAAAATATGGCTCAACAAATTGCTTTGAATCTGGGCGTAAAATATGAAGTTCGGTCTGTTCAAAAACTTGTTGATTGCATTGCCGACATAGCGGAGTGTCCAAGAAATTCTTTGGCTTATGAAAATATTCAAGCAAGAGCAAGAATGGAAGTTTTGGCGGCTCGGGCGCAGGAATTACACGGATTTTTTATTTGCAACAGCAATAAAGTGGAGGTTGCTTTTGGATACGGCACTCTCTATGGAGATATAGCAGGCAGTTTCGCGCCACTTGGCGACTTGGTAAAAAGAGAGATATATCGGTTGGCGTATTATATAAACAAAGAAGTGTTTGGCCGTGAAGTAATACCGGCGACCTGTTTTAAGCAAACGCCGACGGCCGAGCTTAGTCTAAACCAAAAAGATCCGTTTGATTACGGAAACCTAAACAGACGCGGATACCATGACGAGCTTGCGCGGGCTTTTACTGAATTTAGACGCGGACCGGAATGGATACTTGAAAAATATATAAAAAATAGGCTTGAAGCGGAATTTTGGCTTGAGTCGGGAACGATTAAAAAACTTTTTTCAAACCATCTGGAATTTATAATTGATTTGGAAAAATGTTGGGAAAGATTTTACTCGTCATATTTTAAAAGAGTGCAGGCGCCGCCTATTTTGATTGTGAGCAAGCGCGCTTTTGGTTTTGACTTGCGCGAGTCAATGATTTCGCCGCATTACACGGAAGAATACAAAAAATTGGCAAAAGAACTTTTGTCTTATTGATATTGAGGAGGCTGGATAATGAAGAAACACAAAAAAAGAATTGTGATTTTCGGCGGAACTTTTAATCCGCCGGGAATGCATCACAGAAAAATTGCCGAAGGATTAGTAAAAGAATTTGATTTAGTTGTTGTATATCCTTGCGATTCAAGATCCGATAAGCCTCAGATTAATGAAGTGCCGTCGTTTCACCGTAAAGAAATGATTAAATTAAATTTTGAAGGATTAGAAAATTTAGAAATGGATTTTTACGATTTGGATAATAATGTTTTTACTCCGACCTATATTCTTAATTGGTTGTTTGAAGAAAAATTTAAGGATTCGGAAATTTGGCATGCCGTGGGAGGCGATCTTATTTTCGGCGGACGCAATGAGAACTCTCAAATTCAGCGCGTTTGGAAGAAAGGGAAAAAAATATGGCAAAATCTTAATTTTGCCGCGATTGAATGCTCCTATTATCCGTTGGACAAAAGAGATATTCCGCCGCGTTCTGTGATTATAAGAGTTCACGACATCCATACTCGCAGCACGATTATAAGAAGATATATCAAACATGGCGAATCGTTAAACGGCTTGGTTATGCCGAAAGTTAAAGAATATATCAATAAAAACAATCTTTATGGTTAGTTCATAAACGATAATATTACAGCGGTTTCACCGCTGTATTTTTTTTGGAAAAACTTGACCCCGTTAGAATTTATGCTTTAATTTCAGATAAATAATAATCTAAGCCGTAAGGCGGCTTCGCCTTACTGCAAATTTAATAGGAAAGACTTTTATGAACTTCTAACGGGGTTGACAAA
>CAZCIQ010000025.1:0-15650 GCA_964499175.1 uncultured Candidatus Saccharibacteria bacterium
CTGGAGTATTCATCGGATTAAATCCTCAGAATACTTCGCCGCGTCGGCATTCGCCAACTTTATATGCGGCTCAAATCTGTGTTATCCCCTCCGCTTCGCTGCGGGCTTGGCTTCATCCCCACCCTTAAAAGGACGGGGATTTCGCCTCAGGGATAATAAAAATAAGCCAATCTCGTCTTGCAGACAAAATAAAAAAAGGAGGAGGAATGAAAAAGACAAAAATTGTAATAGTCGGGCTCGTCGCCACGGTTATTTTCTCTTCTTGTTATAATAAAAAAACTCGTTTTGACTGTACCGAAGAAATGGCAAGAGAATTTAGCCAAATAGTTTCTGATTGGAAATATGGCAAATTATCCTTTGAAGAAAAAAAACAAAGAGAAATCGAAAATCAAGAAAGAACAAAAAAATGCTTTGAGACTTTGCAATAACAAAAAAAAGGAGAAATAAGATGAAGCAACTAACTTTTATTCGTATAGGATGCGTTTTGCCTACATTGTTGTTCGTTTTCCTAATAAGCATGCCGGTTCTTCGGCCGAGTTCAGCTTCAGCCGCAAGCGTTGAGGGCAAGATTATAGATGTAAGGACAAAAAAACCGTTTAACCGCGTCACAATTACAGTATGGTGGCACGAAGGGGAAAATAGGACTAATCTTAATCTCGCATTAGTGCATTGCGGGTATCCAGAAAAAAGTTTTTCTTGTACTTTAGAAAAAGACGGGGCTTTTAAATTTATATTTCTTTTTAACAAAGGAATGCTCTATCACTTCAGAATAGGAGGAGAGATTAACGGTATAGAGTATTCAAACCTCGTTAAGGATATAGTTTATGAAGGCGGCAATATCAAATTTGGTTTAATACCGTTGTTGCCGCGCTAACCTTCCTTACAAACATATAATATTTAGCGGGTTATGGTGAATGCTAAAAAGCAAACACCATAACCCGCTTTTCTTTAATGATTATGTTATAGCAAGGACCGTTATAGCAAGGACCGTCCTTGCTATTGATGATTCAACGATTAAATCGCTAATGTTTGACAAAAATTATTTTAACAGTATATTTGAATATAGAAAAAATGCAACAGGTTTTTCTAAATTATATTCCTAAACAACAAATAAGGAGAGGAAAATGATGAGAGAAGTAAGCATTACATCAGAATTTCGCAGACAGAAAACAGAAATTACGATTTCAGAAAGAGGCGCGGGATACGAAGATTTAAACGGTTGTCTTGTCCTTGATTTTAAATCTTTATCTAACAACGATTTAGCGTCAATACTTAACTCTTTAGAAAAATGGGTGATAAACAATTACAAACCCGAATTGCTTCGCAGATGGGAAGAAGAACAACGCGCCAATGTCATTCTTTTTAATCCGCTTTACGAAAAAATAGAAGAAATAGTGGCGAATATAGCGTCTATAATTAAAACCAGAAATCAAAAAGTTAGAATGGTATTTCAGATGAAAGAAGCTGAAAAAACAAGAGAAGAATTGAAAACAAAAATTGAAAAAGATTCAAAGGGGAGTCACGACACTGGCTCGACACTTATTATGGAAGATATAAAATTTCAATAGTTTAAACAAAAATAGACTAATATTCAAAAAAATGAATTAACGCCGCGGAAAATTCCGCGGCTTTTTAATTTTTAAAAATTTAAACGGTTTCAATAAAACTACTTTTTTATTCGTATAATTCGCTGTGAGTTCCGATATAAATAAAATGGGCTATATTATTGTTTATAATTTTATAAATTGCGCGTATATCACCAGATATATTTATACTTCTAAATTCCTTATATGGACCGTGAAGCGCGTGATTTTTAAGGATTGGATTAAAGGGATTATTCATAAATAAAGCAAGAATTTCGTTAAACTTATTTTGTATATTTTTATCTAGTTTTCTGTATTGTTTTTTAAAATCTTTATGAAATATTGGTTCCATATTCCTTTCATGTTCTAAATATATTTTTAAGAATTCAAATATCGCATTGCTTCTTCTGCTGTTTTAAAAGGTCCGGCTATATTTTTTCCTTTTTTAAAATCCTCGCTTGCTTGTTTTAAAATTTTCTCTATTTCAGGGCGAAGACGCGGTTCAAGAGAAAGACGCACTTCGCGGTCTCTGATAAATTCCTTAAGATAACCGTTTATAACGGTGCTTAAAGGCACTCCCAACTCCTTTGCTATTCTTTTAGCTTTTTCTTTTACTTGTTTATCGGCTTTGATATTTATTACAGTTTTGTTCATATAACTACATTATATACAACGGTTAAAAAATATCAACCCCGTTAGAAACGCATTTTTCCAAACTTCATTAAAACTTTATTTTAAAAATAGTCTCGGCGGCAAAGTTTCTAACGGGGTCAATATCAATTTGAAAATTGTAATTTCGCTTTAATTATTTAAAATCAATATATGACAAATCTCTCAAACATTCGCAACTTCGCCATCATAAGCCATATAGACCACGGGAAATCCACGCTTGCCGACAGGTTTTTGGAGCTTACAAACACAGTACCGAAAAGAGAAATGAAAGAGCAGTTTTTAGACAATATGGAGCTTGAACGGGAAAAAGGAATCACCATAAAAATGCGTCCAGTGCGAATGATCTGGCAAGGATTTATTTTAAATTTAATAGACACCCCCGGTCACATTGATTTTTCTTATGAAGTGTCGCGGGCGCTCGCGGCAACCGAAGGCGTCATTCTCCTTGTGGACGGCACTCAAGGAATACAAGCGCAGACATTAACCAATATTGAAATAGCAAAAAATCTGAACTTAAAAATTATTCCGGCTGTAAATAAAATTGACGTAAAAGAGGCGCGAATAGAAGAAACAAAAAACGATATCGTGAATTTACTCAGATGCGACAAAAATGATGTTTTAGAAATTTCCGGAAAAACAGGCGCGGGAGTAGAAAATCTGCTTAAAACCGTCATAGATAAAATTTCGCCGCCAAAAATTGAATTTAAAGATTCAAACCCAAGGGCGTTAATTTTTGACTTTGAATACTCGGAACACAAAGGAATTATAGCTTACACAAGAGTTTTTGACGGAGCCATAAAAAAAGAACAGGAACTGTATCTCATTAAATCCAAAGTGAAATTCAAGGCAAAAGAAATCGGTTTTTTTAATCCCGATTACTCCGCTCAAAACGAAATTAATGCCGGAGAAATAGGATATATCGTTTCAAGCCTTAAAGAACCGAGTTTTGTAAAAGTGGGGGACACCATTGTTTCCGCTTCAAATATTTTGCCCGAACTTTTAGGATATAAAGAGCCGAAGCCGGTAATTTGGGCAAACTTTTTTCCCGTTTCGCAGGCTGAATTTGAAATGTTAAAAAAAGCGCTCTTGAAACTTTCGTTAAACGACAGCGCTTTAAGTTTTGAAGAAATACAAGCCAAAGCTGTTGGCAGAGGATTTCGGCTGGGATTTTTGGGAATGCTTCATTTGGAAATTATTGCCGAACGGCTTAAACGGGAATTTAAAATAGAAACAATAAACACCATTCCCAGCGTCGTGTATTTGGTGGAATATAACGACAGATTTAAAAATTTGGCCGCAAAAACCGCGGGGGATTCGGAAGAAAAAAAAGTGTCCGAAAAAATATATTCCGCCGCAAGTTTTCCCGAGGACTTCAAAATTAATTTGATAAAAGAAATTTGGGTGAACGCGGAAATCTTGGCTCCGGAATTTCAGGCAAACGATATTCTGCGCCTTTTAAAAGAATTTGAAGGAGAATTAAAAGACGTGATAAATTTCAGCGGAAACAGAATTATGATAAAAGCGGAAATGCCTTTAAGAGAGCTGATGCGCGGATTTTTTGACAGACTTAAAAGCGTAAGTTCGGGATACGCTTCATTTAATTATGAAATAGACGAGAGCGATGATAAGTGGCGCGCAGCTCGCGTTACGCGCCTTGATGTTCTTATAAACGAAGAGGAGATTTCCGCTTTAAGCAGAATTGTTCCGGAACATCGTCTGGAAAAAGAAGCGGGACAAATTGTTGAAAAATTGAAAAATCTTTTGCCAAAGGCTTTATATCAGATAAAAATCCAGGCAAAAGCGCGCGGAAGAATTATCGCGTCGCAAACAATCTCCGCCCTGAAAAAAGATGTTACCGGCTATCTTTACGGCGGAGACAGAACCCGTAAAATGAAATTGTGGCAAAAGCAAAAAAAAGGCAAAGAAAGGCTCAAAGAAAAAAGCAGATATCAAATCCCGCCCAGCGTTTTTTTAAAAGTAATGAAATAACGGCGCTTAAATAAGAGGAATGAGTAAAAATCCTATCATTCCAAGAACCATTAAAACGCTGATTCCGACCCATATATAATAAATTCTTTTTTGCTGTTTTTTATTTAACATGAATGATTTTAAAAAAAAAGACAAGACTGAAGTGTTTATAAGGAAAATTGTTTTCAGCCCAGCTTTCTTAATCTTATTTTTCATTATATTCGCCGTTTTTTCAGTATCAACTCTTAGAATTTATCTTCAAAGCAGGAAGCTTCACAAAGAAAGGCTGGAAAAAGAAACGATGCTTGAAACGGAGAAACAAAAAAACAAAGAGCTTAAACAAAAAATTGATGAGCTTAAAACGCCCGATGGCTTTGAAAAAAATCTGCGGGAAAATATGCAGGTCAAAAAACCGGGCGAAGAAGTCGTAGTGATATTAAATCCTAAAGAACAAAACAACGAAAAAAATAAAAAAGAAAATGAAAAAAATATTATAATAAAAATTTGGAAATTGATTTTTGATTAAAGTTCAGTTCAGGAAACTGTGTCGTAAAATTGAAATCCTATAGAACGCGGAAAAAGTTTTTAGAAAATGCGAAAATTTACGCCAGGTCGCTTGGGATTTAATTTTACGACACAGTTTCCTTCTTAAAATTAATAACTTTAAAAACATTTTTTTGCGGATATAGTTTAATGGCAGAACGATAGCTTCCCAAGCCCCGCACTGAAAAATGACATTTTGTTTTCTGCGAGTATAGTTTAGAGGCAAAATGATTGCTTCCCAAGCAATAGACGCGGGTTCGATTCCCGCTACTCGCACCAGTATCAAACTTTCCGATTTTTGCCCGACCGATTCGGCCGCGCGAAGCGCGTGCGACACACTACTGATTTTAAAAATAGGTTTAGATTTGGTAAAGAAAAAAGCCGTTGCATCACCGCAACCGCTTATTGCTCGAGTTTTTAACGTTATCTTATTGACGCTCTAAACGTCAGAAACTCGCTTTGAATGTTTTGACTCTCCTTGTCGGCGGTGATTTGAAAAAAATACCCGGCGCCCCGCCTTAAGCCTTGCAGTTTCACGGAATACCTCACGTCTAAATTTGAGACATTCACGTTTTTTAAAAACCTTTGATTTTTGCTGATTCCGTATTTTACGGAGCCGGCGGACTTTACAGACTGTGAAATAAAATTAAATTTTGATTTTCTTTTGCGAGATGTCCGCAAAAGAAAATCATTTCACAGGGTTAAGAAAAATATAGTCGCTCGTTTCACTCATTCCTTATTTTTCTTAATACTACCAAAATAAAAAAAGAGGTCAACCGTGTGGTTGCCTCTTATATTATGTTTTAAGGCTCTTGTTTTGAATTTTTATAATCATGCCTAATAATTATAAAAGATGTTATTAAAAAAGGAGTTAAAATAATTATAATAAAACAGACCTTAATTACAAATTTATCAAATTGATTTCCATTATCTAACAAATAAATAAACAGTATGCTTATTGATAAAAGAAATAAATAACCAGAAACCATAAAAACTGGGATACTTGGTCCAACTAATTTGTTTAGAATCTTTTCTTTTTCTATATTTTTCATTTAACCCCCCTCTTCGGCAAAAATTGAGAAAAAACTTCTGCATTGGTTATTATAAATTTTTTCAAACACAACTTCATTGTCTATATTTCTTAAATACCACGCCTCTAATATTATTTTATCTTTTCCAAATTCAGCGGAAAGAAAATCATCTAATTCCGTCGTGGCTGTAAAAAAAGCTATTTCTTGAGATGGGAATCCGCTGTATTTTCCAACTTTATTCCCCATATCTACAAAAAACGATAAATCCTTGTAAAAAGCGCATTCCGGTTCCCCTACAACAACTACTTTATTTAATTGATGTTTACCGATTAAATAACGAATTTGCAATTTTAAAGAAGTGCGAAGATCAATAAAAAAATTATATATTTCTTTATAATAACGAAACGAATCTACAACAGAACAATAATTATCTATCTTGGAAAAAATTAAGGGCAATATAGATCCGACATGAGCTAAAATATCGTGATATTTTCCGTTTGTTAAATAACAATTCTTAAAAAATTCAATTATTTCTGTGGCGTATCCGCTTCCGGCGCAATATATAAACAAGTATCTTTCTTCTGTTTCAGTTTTTTCTTTTTCAAGATTCTCGCTCATTTTTTCCTCCTTTTTTTATTTTTCTTTATTTTATTTTCAAAGTGCGTAAAAATATACTTTTTAATATATATTTTTCGCAAATAAAGTCAACCAAGGCGCAGCCGCAGGGTAAAGAATTGCAAATGGCGTGAGAATTTGCTATAAATGTTTTGGGTTTAACTTAAAATTTAAAAACAAGAAAGGAGAAAAAGGTGGGAACTAAAATAAAAAAAGTTCCGATGATTGAAAAAGAGTATATTTGCAGAGTGGGAGAAGATTGGCAAGATAAGTGCCTGTTTATCAACGCGCTTGATGATTTAAAATATGAAATACCGCTTTTGGTTTCAAAAGAATTAAATTTAGAACCTCATGATTTGCACAATTTAACCGTCAGTATTAAGAAATTTAACACTCCAAGCGTTGTAGGTGACAATAAATTAACAGAAAAGGTCTTAAAACTTAAATTAAGAATTACTTTAGAAGAATGCGAATTAATTGATGATTTTTCTCCGAAAAAAGAATAGTCTAAAAGTCAAAATTAAATGATTCGGGTCGTAGAAATACGGCCCTTTGTTTTTAAAAAAAATTTATTTGATAAAAAACGAAAAAATTCATATACTAAATTATGGATTTAGACATACAACTTTTTCACTTTTTTAATAATTTCGCCGGGCAGTCTAAAATTTTTGACATAATCATAGTATTTTTTGCCAAATATTTTCAATATTCGCTTATTATTATTTTTCTTCTGCTTTTGTATTTTTCAAAATACGCGAAATTTAAAAAAATTGGCATATTCTTAACCGCTGTTAGTTCAATGATTATTGCCAAATTCGGAATAACAGAACTTATCCGTTTTTTTTATCATCGCCCGCGTCCATTCATCACGCTCCAAGCTCACAAACTTTTATCCAACAGCGACTGGTTTTATTCTGACAAAGAATGGTCTTTTCCCTCCGGACACTCGGCTTTCTTTTTCGCGATGGCGACCGCCATTTATTTTTATAACAAGAAATGGGGGATTGGATTTTTTATTGCCGCGATTTTAATGAACATAAGTCGCGTTATCGCGGGAGCGCATTATCCATCTGATATTTTAGGCGGAACGGTTATCGGTATAACTGTCGCTTACACTGTCTTTTTTCTCGCCGAAAAAAAGCAAAAGCAATCATAAAACCATTATGAAAAAGAAATTTTTTTCAATTATTTGCAACGTCATTCCTATTGGAATAATGATCGCGCTTATACCCATAATCAGCAATGATTATATTTTAACCGGCATTTATTTGTTAATCACTGTGATTTCTTTACTTATTTATCGCAAGCCGTTTGAAATTACTATTTTTATATTCGGTTTTTTTGCTATGATTATTTCTGAATACTTTTTTATAAAAACAGGAGTAGAAATTTTTAACAGACATACTTTGCTCGGTCTTATGCCGCTCTGGCTGCCGTTTTTATGGGCATACGCGTTTATAGTAATTAAACGAGCGGTAATAACTTTGCAAAATTAAAAAGAGGCTTAATATTATCGCGCCTCTTGTTTTTCATATGAACACCGACATCAAGTGTCCTAATTTAGAACGGAATTTGTGATTAGCCCCCTCCCGTCCTTTTATTATAATCAGCCGGAATATATGTAGAATCCGGCATCAATACCCAACATACTATATAAGCTATAACCCCTGCTCCAAAACCCAAGATTGCGACTGTCCATACAATTCTTACAATAATCACATTTATCCCAAAATAATAAGCAACTCCCGCGCATACACCTCCAACTACTCCCTTCTCTGAAATTCGCACAAATCTTATTTTATTGTTTTTATCCACGGGGTTTATTTTGCCCTCACATCCCGCCAGAGTAAAAGAAAGAAAACTTACAATCATCAAAAAAACAATAAATTTTTTCATAAAACCTCCTCTTTCTTTGAATTTTGACTGATTTTTAATTATATTTAATGTGCTTAAAACAAATTTAACACAACTTAACATAATTCTATCTCAAAGTCAATAGTTTTTAGCAATATCTATAAATATATTCAGCAATTCAATGAATGGCGTAATTACAAAAGTTGCCACTTAAGTTTAGCGCCAGCCATAAACGGCACAACGTTTCCAATCTGTTCCGACACTACCCATTCTTTTTTAATTAAAGTAATAGTTCCTTCATTAAGAGAAAGTCCGTAAAACTCCGCCCCAAACCGCGAAGTAAAATCTTCAAGTTTGAAAAGACATCCAGCCCTCTCAAAAATCTCCGCAAGAAATTGGGGGAGAATCGGCGCCGAGTAAACACCGCAAGCGCCTTTCGCGCATTCTTTCTTCTCTCGCAAATGAGGAGCGGAATCAGACCCAAGAAAAAATTTGGGATTGCCGCTTGTCGCCGCGCGAATTAACTCGTCGCGATCGCCAAAATCTTTCGGCATTGGCATGCAAGCGTTGTGCGGTCGCACTCCATAACCAATCACATCGTTTAGAGTGAGACAAAGATGATGAGCGGTGATTGTCGCCGCGACATTTTTTCCAAGCCGCTCCACCGTTCTCACCGCCTTTTTTGTGGAAATATGTTCAAGAACAATTTTTAAATTCGGAAATTTCTCGGAAAGAGCGAGAAATATTGGAAGAAAAATTTCTTCTCTCTTCACGACAAGCGTTCGTTCTCTATCCAACTCACCGTGAATAAGAAGAAGCATATTCGTATCTTGTATTGCCCGAAAAGTTTCCGAAATTTTTTTGCTGAAAAAATCTCTAAGCCCTTCTTCAGAATTTGTGGTTACTCCAAGAGGATAAACTTTTCCAGCAACGGCGCCTGCGCGCCTAGCCTCAACAATCATTTCCGGCGTTGTGTTATCTCTTATCTCAATAGTCATAAGCGGTTCAAATAGATATTGAACAGGCATTCTATCAAGCGACCGTTTAATTTCATCGCGATACCAAACAATATCTTTTCCGGTTAAAATAGCGCGCGGCCGAGTGTTCGGCATCGCCAGCCCGCGGCCAGCATATCGCGCTGTAAAAGAAACCGTTTCATTCAAAAGCTCATCCGTCCTAAAATGACAATGCATATCATCAAACCGCCGTAAAATTATTCCATCCAGCATAACCATTTCTTGTCTCCTATTTTCGCTCCGCTTAACAATAAAAATTTCCTTAATTAAATTAACACATCTAAATAAATTTACCACTTTTAATTATTTGTGATATAATAAATTATAAGAACTTAAAATAAATAATTATTGATTTTGTAATACAAAATATTACAATTATAATTATGAGAAAAGTTTTAAATATATCATTGCCGGCAGAATTAAAAAATGAGGTGGATAAAGCCGTAAAATCGGAACAATATGCCACGCGAAGCGAGTTTTTTCGTTATCTTTTGCGTTTGTGGAAAGAAGAACAGATTTTAAAAGAACTAAAAAAAAGCCAAAAAGAAATCACTGAAGGAAAAGGCAAAGTACTAAAATCATTAAAGAGTTTACGGTAGTTTTATTATCCCTGAGGCGAAAACCACGCCCTTTTAAGGGCGGGGATGAAGCCAAGCCCGCAGCGAAGCGGAGGGGATAACACAGATTTGAGCCGCATATATAGTCCCGCCAAAGCGGGACGCGGCGAAGTATTCTGAGGATTTAATCCGAGGAATACTCCAGCCTTTAGGCTGGAAATCTTTATTTCTATGAAAATTATTTATACCTCTAAATTTTCAAAAGAATATAAAAGATTGCCGCAAAAAATAAAAATTTCAGCTTGTTTTCATTCAGTCGGAAATCATGATATTTATCAATAATATGCAAAAAATTTTTGTTCTCATAATATTGCTATCGTTGCCGACAGCATCACTGGCCTTTACATATAATCATTATAAACTGCTGGATAGCGCGGAAAATAATATTCTTCTTTCATGGGGACCTTTTGGTTCGCTTCTTAATTATAATTGCGATCTTAACGACTATTCCTGTTTAAAAACCAGCCAAAAGAGTTTTCCGGAAAACATCAACATATCAACTAAAAACGAGCAAGAATGGTATAATCCAAACAAAAATTTGGTTATATATAAAACATTGGAAAAAACGGAAAAAGACGCGACAACACGCTATTTTTTCTCTTCTTATAATCAAAACCAATGGTCTTCCGGCAGACAACTATCTATCGTGGACGACATACAAAAAATTTATTGGCCAAAAAATAATCAAAATGAATTCGCTTATATCACCGAAAAAAACGACCAAAGCAAAAGATATTTTGTAAAATTTAATTCTACGGAAAACAAAGAAATAACCAGAAAAACGGTTTCTGATACGGTTACGAACGGCGCTATTTCTCCGGACGGTCTTTGGCTCGCTTACTATTCGCCGCTAAAAAACGGTAAAAAAAGCGCAGTTCTTCTTCATCTGCTCCCTCAAACGGAAGAATACAAATTTGATTATACCGCGCCAAAAAATTGGGAGCTTCTTACGGACGCAAACCGTCTGCTCGCTTTTTCCGCCGACAGTTCTGCTTTCGCATTTTTAGAAGACAGCGACAATTTTCCGGTCGCGCGAATTGTAAATTTAAAAAGCGGCCAAATTCCGCCTTTAGCTTCAGTGGAGATTGCCGGCAAAAAAGTTATCGGCACTGCCGCGGATATTTGGTTTCCAAAAAACGACACATTGCTTATAGTTAGCAATGATAAAAATAAACCTCTGGACTGGAATTTATATTCCTACGATATTTCCTCAAAACAATTAACTCAAGTTGCAAGCGATGTTTCATATATGTATGAAATGCGGCAGATCGGAAAACAAATATTGCTGGGTAAAATGTCCGGCCCTAATTTAACGCCGATTTTATACGATCCCGACACAAAAAAATATAATGAATTTAATTTAAAAAAATCTTCATCAGACACCGCTCTTTTACGAGAGATTATTCTTTTTAAAAATAATTTAAACGGGGTAATTGTCAGAAATAAAAACGAGAAGATAACAGCGAAAACCCCTCTAGTAGTATGGCTTCACGGCGGACCTTACAGACAAATTGCCAAAGAATATCATTCATATCCAAGCTACGCGGTCTACGATTGGATACTTGACGAGCTTGCGTTGCAAGGCGCCGTTGTCCTTAAAACCGACTATCAAGGAAGTTATGGATATGGAAATAATATTGCTTACAATTTAATAAACAACGCCGGAAAGCGGGATGTTTTAGATGTTTACGACGCGGTAAAAACAATAAAGAAAAAAATGAATTTAAAAGGCAACGCGTATCTTATGGGAAACAGTTATGGAGGATACCTTGCCCCGGCAATTTTAGCCGCTTACCCGCAAGAATTTAACGGAGCAATCGCGATAAACGGAGTTTTTGAATGGCGCACGCTCCTGAATTATTTAAGAACCTCGCTTTTCAACGCCCACTTCAACGGTCTGTATAACCCGAACGAAACTAAAATTTACAATCAAGCATCCATAACAAATAAAATAAAAAATTTATCATCAAAACAAAAAATCGTTATTATTCACGGAATGAACGACACGACAATAAACCCTGACCAGTCTTACACTTTCTATGAACTTCTAAAAACTACGGGTAAAAACGGCAAACTCGTTTCCATTCCGGAAGAAGATCACATTTTTTCAAAACCGTCTTCAATTGAAACAATATGCAAGGTGAGCTCGGAAGCCATAGGATTTAAAATAAAAGGCGCGATATGCCAGTTTAAATAAGCAGAGAAAACATATTTAGAATTGACCCCGTTAGAAATTCCCTTTTAAAGTTTCCTTAAAAAATCGTTTTTAAACAATAATAACGCCAGATTTCTAATGGGGTTGACTTTTTTATAATTTTATTTAATCTCTACGCTAGAAGGTTCGGGTAAATTTTGGATAAACTACAGGAGTCGGACTCCTGTAGTTTAAGTAAAATCTTTAAAAAAGGAGAAAAGCGATGGGAAATTTTACGATCAAATTTTGGGGTGTAAGAGGCAGTATTCCGGCTCCTCCGACTAATGCCGAGATAAAAGAAAAAGTTAAAAGATTTTTAGACGAGGTGCATAATAGCGGCAAAACAGCTAAAGGCGGAATTGAAATGGCGGAAAAACAAAGATGGATTTATGGCGGCAATACCCCTTGTGTTGAAATATATTTTAACCAAGAAATATGTTATAATCAATACAATAAGTTTAAAACCGTACTTGAAACGGAAAGATTCATTCTTGATATGGGTTCCGGTCTTCGCGAGCTAGGCAAGGCGCTAATTCCGCAGATGTTCAAAGAAAAAGGAATCAGCGTAACTTTTTTACTGTCGCATGTCCATTGGGACCACATCCAAGGACTGCCGTTCTTCGCTCCTCTTTATATTAACAAAGGGCTTGGTATAAATAACCGCTGGACTTTTTTCGGCGGCACGAATTGGCAAAAAACAGCCGAAGATTGTATCCGCGGACAAATGGACGCTCCGACTTTCCCTGTCTCATGGGAAGAAATTGAAAAGTTAAATAACCAAATAAAGTTTAACTCCGTTTATGATATGATGCGTTTTAATTCCGCAAACGGCGTTACGATTTCCTGCCGAAAACTTAATCACCCGCAAGAAACTTACGGCTGGAGATTTGAAGCAGCCGGGAATAATGGAGAGAAAAAAGTTATTGCTTACACCACGGATAACGAACCATGGGATCCTTATTTTCCTGATCCAAATCTGTTGGAATTGGCGAAAGACGCGGATGTATGGATAACCGACTGCCAGTATTCTGATGCTATGTATCACGGACTGCAAGGAGGACTGCGGCGTTACGGCTGGGGACATTCATATCCCACGGCAATATCGTTTGCCGCAAAAATGGCAAGCGTAAAAAAAGTATTTCTTTTTCATTACGACCCTTCGCTAACTGGCGACAACATCGCGAATCTTGAAGAAGAAACGCGGGACAAACTGCTGGCTCAAGGCGCCAACGCTGAAGTCGCGGCCGCCTATGAAGGGCTGGAAATAGAAATATAAAAGCAAAACAACAGAGTAATATAAAGGAGAGATTTTATGGGTTTAACTATCGGAGAAAAAAGGAAAGTTTTTCAGGGGAACTATTTAAACGTATGGGAAACAGAATTTTTTGACAAAGAAGGCCAGAAAAAATATTGGGAATGGATTGAAAGGAGAAACGCGATTTTTATTTTCCCGATAACTCCTGACCAAAAAATAGTTCTTATTAAAAATTTCCGCGTTCCTTTAGAGCGTTATATTATAGAAATGCCAGCAGGCCTTATGGATAAAGAAAATGAAACTGAAGAAGACACGACAAAAAGAGAATTGCTTGAAGAAACGGGTTATTTGGCAAAAATGATTATCCCGGCCTGTAAGCCGTGGCCTTATCGCTCCGGAAGTTCAAATGGCATTTCAAAAGGATTCTTTGCCACAGGCCTTACTAAGGTAAACGACAACAGGGGCGACGCGACCGAAGATATCACGGTAATAAAAATAAAAATGGAGGAATTAATACCTTTTTCTTTAAGCCTGCCGCCTGAAATTTTGTTTGACATAAACATTATTTCAATGCAAGCGCTGGCGATTTACAAAAATATAAAAGGATAAAAATAAAATAAATTAAAAAAATAAAAAGAAGGTAAAAAGCCCCGAGTACTCGGGGCTTTTTTTTTACTTTTTTCTTCTTTCAAAAACTGCAATCAAATTCTGGCTTATGCCTGGACCGTATTTTCTAAGAAATTCCAATAGCAGATTCTGAAAAGGTATTTGTTTTTTCTTTTCCTTTTTCGCATCGTCACTTATATATTCTAAAGTTAAATCATGTTTTAAATTATTAATCTGGCTTTCCAATTCTTTAATCTGAAATTCCGCGCTTCTATTCGCGCTGAAAAAATTGTGAAAATAAATAAAAAAATCTTTATCAAAAAGTGAAAGCTCTTCAATAATTCTAAAATCTTCTGGTTTTATTTCTCTAGTTTCAATAAAATTCTTAAAATCCTTTTCTTCCAAAACCGATTTCGCGTTATTAGCTTGTTCTTCAAATTCAAAAATCATAATTTTTATTTTAACTCGTTTATCATTTTTCAATTTTAATAACTTGCACCGGACAAAAACTAATTGCTTCTTCGTTGCAAGCCAAATCTTTTTCTTCTATTTCAAGTTCAAAATCGCCGTCGTCTTTTAAACGGGCATTTTTTAAATTCGCTTTTCCATTGTCTAGTAATTCCCAAAAGGAGGGGCACACAACCGAGCAACTTCCGCAACCAATGCAGTCTTTTTTGTTAAAAATTATTTTATTCATCTCCAAAATTTGACATCTTTATTATATTAAATAATATAAATAATGTAAACGAAAATTAACAATTCTCAAGAGTAAAGAAATTACGGCGCGAGCAGCCATAATGCTATTTTTGAATATTGTTAAAGCACCTTGAAAACCAAAGATCATTTAAGATCATTTTTTGTTCTGTTCTATTTTAATTTGAGAGTTTGATCCTAGCTCCCCGAACAAATCGCTTCGCGATTATACGGGGCAGGCAGGACTTCGTCCTTCGCTAGTCTTTTCTATCGATAACGGCGAAGTAAGAGTTTTCATACTCTTTCAAACTTTCTTTTATCTTGAGAGTTTGATCCTAGCTCAGGACGAACGCTGGCGGCGTGGATAAGGCATGCAAGTCGAACGGTCCCATCATTTATATAGCAATATATGGAAGATGAGATAGTGGCGAACGGGGTAGTAACACGTATTTTATCAACCATTAAGACGGGTATAATTCGCCGAAAGGCGGACTAATTCCCGATGGCCTCCGATTTCGGTCGGAGTAAAGGTTTCGCAAGAAGCCGCTTAATGACGAGAGTGCGGGCTATCAGCTAGTTGGCAGGGTAAAAGCCTACCAAGGCTATGACGGCTAGGGGGGGTGAGAGCCCGATCCCCACCAGAGGTACTGCGACACGGACCTCACACCTACGGGTGGCAGCAGTCAAGAACATTCCACAATGGGCGAAAGCCTGATGGAGCGACGCCGCGTGCAGGAGGAAGTCCCTAGGGATGTAAACTGCTTTTAATTGGGAGAAAAACGCATCTCACTAAGGTGAGTTGCTAATTTTAAAATGTAAATCTCAAAATGCAAAATGACAATTTAAAATTCAAAATTTTTTTATTTTAAATTTGTATTTTTAAATTTTGATATTTAATTTTTGATTTTAAGCGCCGAACTTTAGTGAGGTGCGCCTGATAGTACCAATTGAATAAGGGGTTGCTAAACTCGTGCCAGCAGCAGCGGTAATACGAGTGCCCCGA
>CAZCIQ010000026.1:0-8462 GCA_964499175.1 uncultured Candidatus Saccharibacteria bacterium
CCGCCTGAATTCCGACTTTTTGTCATTATCTTTATTTATTGACATTATATATTTACTATGCTATAATATAAATAGAAAGGGGGTGATAAAATGAAAGATTTTATGATTCCTATTTTCGTAATGGCGGCTGGAGTCGCCGGTTGCGTCGCAATATTGGGCGCAGCAATTTTCATTTGCTACGGACATTTTTAGTTGTCTGTGGCGAAACCTTGGGCGAGCGTCTTCTCTTAGATCTCGCCTTTTTTGTTTTATCTCTTTGACCATTGTGGCGCCTTCCTTGCTTTTTTTAAACCAAACTTGCGGCGTTCTTTAGCGCGCGGATCGCGAGTTAGATATCCTGCTTTCTTTAATTTTATTCTAAACTCCGGGTTAAATTTTATAAGCGCTCGCGCGGTAGCATGTCGCATAGCTTCCGCCTGAGAATGAATACCTCCTCCTTTTATTCTTACGCTTATTGAAAATTTGTTAAGCAGTTTAATTTTTTTTAAACCGGAGGTCGCTATTCTTGCTAATTCCGGAGTAAAAAAATATTGTTCTAAAGGCTTGTCATTTACCGTCATAACGGGATTTTCATTTACAAGAAACCTCGCTCTAGCGACAGATGTTTTTCTTCTTCCCACTCCTTCAATGTAATTTTTTACATCGCCCATTTCTTCTTCTTTCGTTTTTTTAAATAAAATTTTCGCCTTGGGAAGCTTGATAATATTTTTCTCTTTTTTTAATACATTTTTTTCTTTTATTGCAATATCCATATTAATTAGTCTTAAAATTAATTTTCCAAAATTAAATTTTTCATCATTATTTTTCTTAATTTATTTTTCGGAAGCATGCCCCATACCGCCAACCTAAAAAACTCCTGCGGTTTTTTTTCCGTTAATTTTTTAAAAGAAATTTCCTTCAAACCTCCAGGATATCCGGAATAACGTTTATAAATTTTCTGTTCTTTTTTATTTTCATAAAATGAAATTTTTCCTAAATTAACAACCTTGACAATACTCTGCGGTATTTTGTTGGGAGCAAAAGATGGACTGTTTTTGCCACGAAGATGTAGCGCCACTTCCCCCGCTATTCTTCCTAATGATTTATTTGTCGCGTCTATTATAGTCATAATTTTTAAATTAATTCAACAACGGCCATTTTGGCAGTGTCTTTTCTTCTCTGAGGCAATTTTATAATTCTTGTATATCCTCCTTTTCTTTCTTTATACTTTGGCGCTATGTTTGAAAATATTTCCGCAAGATCCTCGTCATTCGGAATCTTTTTAAATATCAAACGCCGAGAAGATATGGTATTATTTTTAGCTGTCGTAATAATTCGCTCTATCAAAGGCCGTACCTCTTTGGCCTTAGCTTCCGTTGTTTTGATTTTCTTATAAATAATTAAACTGTGCAAAAGAGAACGCAAAAGCGCTCGTCTTTGTCCTTTCTCTCTTCCAAATTTTCGTCCTTTTTTTTGATGCCTCATATTTAATCTTTTAACGATAAGCCTTGTTTTACCAATGCCTTTCTTATTTCCTTTATAGCTTTTTCTCCCAATCCTTCAAGGTTTAAAAGATCGGTTTCTCTTTTTTTAACCAAGCCGCCAATAGTCCTTATTCCGTTATTTGATAAAGCGTTTAAAGTTCTTGTAGAAACATCAAGGTCCTCCACTCTTATCTTCAAAACATCCTCTTCATCTTGATTTTTATCTTTTTTGTCAGCATACGATTCATTATCTTGATTATCGTTTTCAAATTCATTAACGTCGTTGCTGGTACTTTCGTAAAGCGCGGCGTTTAATTGTTCAATAAGCACTTTAAAAGAAGTTTCCAGCGCTTCTTTGGGCTTTATTGTGCCGTCCGTTTCTATGTAAAATTTTAAACGATTATAATCAGTTTTTTCTCCCACGCGCATATTTACAACTTCATAATTTATTTTTCTTATCGGAGAAAAAATGGCGTCCATTGAAATGGTACCCACCTCGACTTTGTCTTTATGAAGCATTTCTTTAGGAACATATCCCAAACCTTTCTCAACCGTAATTTCCAAATTTATAACAGCGTCTTTGCTTGTGAGATTCGCTATTAACAAATCCGGATTTGTTGCTTCGACTTGGGTTGGCATATGCAAGTCGCCTGCTTTAAACCTTGTTACTCCTTTTACGATTGTGGAAAAAGTTTGCGAATCGTCGGTGTGCATTTTAAATCTTACTTGTTTTAAATTTAAAATTATATTAATCACGTCTTCTTTAACTCCGGGGATAGTGGAAAATTCATGGTCAACTCCTTCAATTTTTATTTTCGTAATAGCCGCGCCCGGCAATGACGATAAAATAATTCTTCTTATAGAGTGCCCTACGGTGTATCCATAACCTGGGTGTAAATTCTCTATTTCATAAACACCTTCAAAATCATCTTCGCTTATGGTTTTTATTTTTGTTGGCAATGTTATTTGATATTCCATAAATTTTATTTCTTATGAATATACAAATTTATACGCGAACGACCAAAAAAAGTCGCAAATTTGTAATTTCGTCTATTATTATTTTAAATAAAATTCTATAATAGCCTGCACATCAATTTGATATTCGTTTTGCGCCTCAAGACACGGAGGAGACAAAACACTTCCCTCTTTTTTGTTTTTATCAAGTTTCAACCAAGACGGCGCTTGATACTTTTTTAACAAAATATCAAAATTTTTAAAAAGAGGTTTTTCCAAACTGCTTGGTTTTATTGAAACTTTATCTCCGATTTTTAACCTATAAGACGGTATGTTCACTTTTTTTTCATTAACCAATATGTGCCCGTGATTTACCATTTGTCTTCCAGACGCTCTTGTGGCGGCAAAGCCCAAACGAAATATCGCATTATCAAGTCTTGACTCAAGCAATTTCACTATCATCTGAAAAGCGTCTTCATTCTTCTTGCTCAAGGCTTCAAACACGCAATTTTTAAACTGTTTTTCCCTTAAACCAAACATTGTTTTAAGTTTCTTTTTTTCATTTAACGCGTATCCATGTTCTGAAATATTTCTGCCGCGAAAAGAGCCGCCGCTCATAAAAAAACATCTTATAACGGATCCGTCAACTTTTTTTATCGTTCCTAATAATTTTTCATTTTGTTTAAACATAAAAAAATTTTATACCCTGCGCGGCTTAGGCGGTTTAGGACCGTTATGCGGAATCGGAGTAGCGTCTTTCATAGTGCCAATTTCTATTCCATGCGCGATAAATGACCTTATTGCCGACTCGCGTCCGGCTCCCACTCCTCTTATAATAATATCCGCTTCCTGCAGTCCTAATAATTTAGCCTTCTCTCCAAGAATACCGGCAACCTTTGAAGCGGCGTAGGGAGTGCCTTTTTTGGTTCCGCTAAAACCCATTGATCCTGAACTCCCCCAAAAAACAACATCTCCCTTTTCATCCGTTAAAGTAAGGTGAGTATTATTATAAGTCGCATTTATGTACAACTTGCCTTTTGAAATTTTTTTTTTTTATGTTCGCGAAAGAAGCCGGTTTTTCGCGTCGGTCGTCGATCCTTCTTGCGTGCTTTTTTTTATAATACGTTTTTTGCCCATGTTAAATTTAAACGAGCGAAGCGAGTATTAAACTTACACACCCTGTGAAATGCCGCTTTGCGGCTACTGCCAAAGGCAGTATTTCACAGGGTAAGAAAAATATAGTCGCTTCGCTTCTTATTTTTCTTATTTCTTCTCCGCCTTCCTCTTTCCGCTACCCATGGTAATTCTCACGTTTCCTCTTCTTGTCCTGCTATTTGTTTTTGTCCTTTGACCGCGAAGAGGCAATTTTCTTATATGCCTTGTTCCCCTATAAGATTGTATGTCTTTTAATCTTTTTATATTTTGAAAAATTTCCCTTTTCAAGTCCGCCTCCAATTTATTATTTTTCTCTATAAAACTCCTTAAATCGTTTATTTGCTTTTCTGACAAAGATTTTAACTTAACACCCAAAGAAATCTTTTGCGCTTCTAAAATTTTATAAGCTGAAGAAATTCCAATTCCATAAATTGAAGTCAAAGCATATTCCAGTCTTTTATTTTCAGGGATATTGATTCCCGCAATTCTTACATTCATAATCTGTTTAAAAATTAAGATTTAGAGATTAACAAATAAAACCCTGTTTTATTTGTTATTATCCTTGTCTTTGTTTATGTTTTGGATTTGAACCGCAAATAATAAAAACCCGACCTTTTCGTCTTATTGATTTGCATTTATTGCATATTTTTTTTACTGATGCTCGTACCTTCATAATTTTTAAAATCTTTGCACGATTCTGCCTTTTGTTAAATCATATTTACTTACCTCTACCTTTACTTTATCACCTATTAATACTTTAATGCGATGTATTCTCATCTTTCCTGATAAATGCGCTAAAATTTCATTATTCTCCATGATAATGTTTTCAAAACCGGAATCTACCTTCACTCTAAAAATAGTATTAGGCAAAACTTCTGTCACCATGCCTGTTATAATAAACTTATCTTTGTCTCGTATATTCATCCCGTTATATTTTTGAAATCCCGTATTCTAACAAAACTTAATGCCAAGTTAAAATATAACGGGATTCATCTTTTTATTCTATAATTTATAGACTAGCAAAAATAAAAAAAGTGTCAATAAAATAATAATTAAAACATAATAAATAAAGCTTTTGCGTTACTTTAGAGCAAATAAACCTAAAGTTGCCTAAACTTGCTTAATGCCAAATTAATTCTTTCTAAAACCTCTTTTTTTCCTAAAATATCTGCGATTTCAAAGGGTCCGGGGGACGCTTTTTTACCGGACAAAGCAACGCGAAGCGGCCAAAGCAAACGGCCCCTATCCCCTATTAACTCCGCTTCTTTCAAAAATATTTTTTCTATATTTTTAAGTTTAAATTTTACTTCTGGAATTTTTGACGCGATTTCCGCTGATTTTTTCAGCGACTCTTTTATTTCGCTATCCGTCATATTTTTCCATTTCAACGACTCTTTATCATACTTCGGTTCGCCAAAAAAATAATCGGTTTTTTCCGCGATCTCCGATAATTTAATCAATCTCGGCTGTTCTAATTTTACAATTTTTTCCAAATATTTTTTTGGAAATTTTGAATTTAAAATTTTGAATTTGTTTAGGATTTGGGATTTGGGATTTGGGATTTTTCCAAAATGCGGCAAACATAACTCTGTTAATTTTTTTACGCTCATTTTGCGAATATATTGTTCATTCATCCAATCCAGTTTTTCTATATTAAAAATCGCTCCGCTTTTTTGAATTCTTTCCAAAGAAAATTCCTTTATAAGTTCTTTCATGCTGAAAATTTCACGGTTATTAGACGGCGCCCATCCAAGCAAAACTAAAAAATTTATAATCGCTTCCGATAAATAACCTTGTTCCTTATATTCTCTCACCGAAGTCGCGCCATACCGTCTGTTCCCAAAACCATTGGCAAATGAGCAAATTCCGGCGTTTTCCAACCAAACGCTTTATATATCAAAATATGTTTTGGAGTTGAAGGCAACCATTCTTCCGCTCTTATCACATGCGTTATTTTCATTAAATAATCGTCAACCACATTTGCCAAATGATAAGTCGGATAGCCGTCTGATTTTAACAAAATAGAATCGTCCAATAATTTATTTTCAAATTGAATATTACCGCGAATTATATCGTTAAATTCTGTCATACCTTTTTTTGGAACTTTTAACCGTATTACAAAATTTTCTTTTTTTGCTAATTTTTCTTTTATTTCTTTTTCGCTTAAAACGCGGCAACAACCATCATACATCGGCGGAAATTTTTGCGCGGTTTGTTCCGCGCGCAATTTTTCTAGACGCTCGGACGAACAAAAACAATAATACGCCTCACTTTTTTTTGTTAATTCCAAAGCATATTTTTTATAAATCTCCAGCCGTTCCGATTGAATATATAATTTATCCCATTTTAAGCCAAGCCATTTTAAATTTGCCTTAATATCGTCTATGGAATCAGGAACAGTCCTTGCCTTGTCCGTATCTTCAATTCTTAATATAAATTTTCCGTTATATTTTTTTGCAAATAAATAACTAAACAAGGCAGTTCTAACTCCGCCAATATGCAAATATCCTGTAGGACTCGGCGCGAATCTTGTCCGCGCTTGACTTTTAATTATTTTAGGACTATTATTTTTATAGTGTTTAATCACGATTTAATATTAGCACATTGAAAAATAAGGTGAAGAAGGAGAAAGAAGATGAAAATTATTATTGTTTTAACTTTTTGGTTAGTCTGGATTGTAGTTGGTTACCTTGATCATAGCCGCATGGGAAATTGTAAAAAAAACATGTGGAAATGTTTAGTTAAATCAAAACTAACATGGATATATGTTGTTATATCTTTATTTAGCGCTATTTATTGGTAAAAGCTAATTTTAGTTTAAAAGAGCAAGGGAGAAAAAATGACTAATTTAAAAATAGGTTTAACGGCTATATTTTGTTCACTAATATTACATCTGTTAGAAATTTATCAAATGATAGAAATATCTGAAAAATATTTAACTTTTGGATATATGAAAAAAATAGACGCGCTGTTAGAGGTGCTGTTTATAGGCAAAATATTTCATATTATTTTTCTCACAATAGGAATTGTGTTAATAGCAAAATCATTGTTTAAAAAAAATAAATAATAAAAAGGAGAGAAAAATGGAACAAATAAAAATTTTTTCCGGAACATATATTGCTGAATTAGAAAACAAGATTAATGGATGGCTTTTACAGAATAAAAATGAAATAAAAATTACAAGAGTATGTCAAGATTATCATATAAATAATATAATTATTTCAATTTTTTATAGATATAAATCTACCGTTTTTTAATTAATCATTTTTGGTTTTATAAACCCGCAGGCGAATTACTTGCGGGTTTTTTTATTTCCCTATTAAAATTATTACCATTCCGATTATGGCGAAAATCGCGCTTATTACCCAAAAACGCATTGTGACTTTATAAGAAGGCCATCCGAGCGCTTCAAAATGGTGATGTATTGGCGCTATTCTAAAAACTTTTTTGCCAAAAAACTTTTTAGAAATTAACTGAATTATATCAGATCCCGCGGCGGCAAAAAGAGGAAAAGCGATTATCGGCAGAACAATCGCGGAATTTGTTAAAAACGCCACAACCGTTAAAGTCGCGGTTAACCCCAGCATTCCAGTCTCTCCCATATAAAATCGCGCCGGAGGTATGTTAAACCATAAAAAAGCAAGTAAGGCGCCGGTAATCACGGCGCAAAAAGCCGCGAGATCTATCTGATTTTGAAAAAAAGCTATTCCGCTATAGGCGGCAAAAATATTCGCCATTATGCCTCCGGCAAGTCCGTCTATACCGTCTATTACTCCCCCACTAAAAAGTGCTATCATCATTAAAATAAAAAATGGGATAAAAAGAATTCCAAAATTCACTTCTGCGAAAAAGGGTATTAAAACGCTTGATTTTTCAAGCGGAAAATAAAACCAATAAGCGCCTATCGCGCCTATCACGGCCACGACCGCGATTCTTTTTATTAAACTAAGACCTCCGGCTAAATAGCCTCCTTTTTCTCTTATTTGAAGTATATCATCGGTAAGCCCTAAAATAGAAGCTGAAATCAGGGTAAAAAGAGGAAGCCATGTCTGAGATCGGCTTAAAAAATTAAGTTTTTGAAAAATCTCTTTGCCGGAAAAAATTTTTGACAGAAAGTAAAAAATGAAAATCACGAAAAAAGAACAAAACCAAATTAATATCCCGCCCATGCGTGGAGTGTTTACTTCTTTGTCTTTATGAAGAGAGTTAAAAATAGTCGCCTCTCCGCCCAAAAGCGCTTTTGTCCTCGCTGATTTTTTCCAGCATTTATGTTTATAAAGATAATGCGTTAAAATCGGAGTTAAAAAAATTCCCAGCCAAAATGCAAACGCCGCTAGCCCGAAAACTTTTAAAATATTTATCATTCCGTCTACCATACTATTAGAATAAATTTTTTTTGTATTTTTTCAAATTTTAGCTAAAATCTTTAATAACGGAGTGTAGTATAAAGGCAGTACGCATGCTTTGGGAGCATGTAGTCTGGGTTCGATTCCCAGCACTCCGATTATCTGCCTTCTTTTTTCATAATGATAGCCAAAGTTTTTAAAGCTATCGCTATATCCAAAACAAACGACCTGTTTTTTATGTAATATAAATCGTACTGCAGTTTTTCCACAGCGTCGAAAACAGACGCGCCGTAAGGAAACTTAATCTGCGCCCAGCCGGAAAGCCCCGGTTTTATTAAGTGTCTTATTGAATAATGAGGTATTTCTTTTACAAGTTTATCCACAAATTCAGGACGCTCCGGACGAGGACCCACGAAAGACATTTCCCCTTTTAAAACATTTAAAAGTTGAGGAAGCTCGTCCAACCTTGTTTTTCTTAAAAATTTTCCGAAACGAGTAATCCTTCTATCGTTGCTTTCCGCCCATTTCGCTCCTTCTTTTTCGG
>CAZCIQ010000026.1:8472-15517 GCA_964499175.1 uncultured Candidatus Saccharibacteria bacterium
ATTGTGCCAAATTTAATCAAATTAAATATTTCACCGTTTTTACCGACTCTTTTCTGAGAATAAAAAACCTTTCCGCGAGTAAATTTTGTGATAACGGCTATAAAAGGCAAAACAGCGAGCATAAAAAATGAAAGCAAAACAGCGAGCAAGATGTCAAATGTCCTTTTAATAAACTCAAATATTTTTTTATTAGTTTCATTTATGTTTTCTAAAAACCATATTTCCGTTATTATGGATACCGGAATTTTTTCCATCACGGACTCGTAAAACGCGGGGAAATTCATAATCGCTATTTTAAGCGGCAAGACCCCGTAAAGCCCTTCCGCGACTGTTTTATTTTTTGCCATATCTTCAGACACAACCACAATTTGCGCGCCATATTCTTTTATAAGATCTTCAAGATTGCGATCTAAGGCAAATAATTTTATGCCGTCTTTCGCGAAATCGTTTTCTTGTTTAATGTCTTCTATGTTTAAAGCTAAAATTATTTTAGTCTCATACCCCAGTTGAGGATTATTTTTTAAATAATTTATCATATTTTTTGTTTCTTTTGAAAAACCTAAGAATAAGATTTTTATTTTAGCCAGCCCCAATGATAAAAGCCAAAAAGTTCTTCTCCATAAAACAAGAAAAATAGTTACAAAAAGTAAGTCAAACAATAAAGTCGTTTTCGGGGTAATGAGAAATGAAGGAATAAAATAAAAAACGGGAATAGTTAAAATTCCTGTCGTGATCATCGCCCGTCCTATTTTTTCATATATATTTTTTCTGGAAGAAAAAGTTTTAAAATCATACAGCCCTATTATATAAAAAATTAAAATCCACAAGGCGTGGACATATAAAAACGGGCCGCTGTGAAGCGTCCAAACATCGGCTTTAAATAAACCGCGATATCTTAAAACAAGCGCCAAAAAAAGGCTTAAATAAAGAACAGCCAAATCTCCGAAAAATAACATTAAACCATAATTTTTTTTTGAGTCCGGCATTTTTATAATTTATTAAAAATTATACCTTTATTGCAGTATTCTTAAATGAATCCGAACCGCTTTCGCCGCCGCAGGCGGCGAGGAAGCCCCCCGCGAAATTCCGAAATCGTGGCTCCGCCGCACGAATGACAATTTCAAGTTTTTCTTTGGCGGCATTAAAAAATAAAAATATCAATAATGATCTGCATCACTAACAACTTGTTTAAGATAAACACCGACACCTTCACTCGGTAAATCGCCAAGCGATTCGCCATTATTTGGTTCTGGCATCGCATGGTTTTTGAGGACTACATAAAATTGACTTTTTTCATTTTGCTCAAGTCCAGGATAATTTTGTTCGGCTGGTATGAATCCTTTTACCTGTGCAAAATTTCGCATGGCTGGTCTGTAATCTTTTTCAGACGAAACAGATCCTGCAAGATACATCACAGCAACATCTACGGGGTACAAAGTCATTTCCAAAGTTACTGGGGTATCAGATGAATTATATCCCGGTCGGTTAGTAATAACATTGGTTGCTTGAACACCATTGAGAGTTAAATGATATTGGCTATATGAAATTTTATAATTATTATCTCGTCCACCTAATTTAAATATGACCTCTTTTTCACCACTTTGTTTCAACCAATTGAGATCTATGCTGACCTTGGCTCTCGATTCCAAAATGACTGCCGGACAGATTTCGCCAGAACCTTTTGTGAATTTATATCCCTTTATATCAACAACTAGAGTATTACCACTCAGTGATTTTTTTGTTTCTAAATCCGAGGAAGAATCGCAACCTCCGCTCGCAATAGCAGATAAAACTAAAACAGGCAGTCTTTCATTATTTTTAACTGACGACGCAAGAAATATGCTCACATATTTTGGCACGATTAAACCACTGCTTAGATTATTGTCTTTTGTTGCGGGTGTGATTGGTTTTGATATTGGTGTTGGGCTAGGTGTTTGCGTAGGTGGTAGTAATATTGGTGAGGGTGTTGGTAGTGGAGTAACTGGTTCAGATTTTTTCACTAATACAAAATATCCTCCCACTCCAACAATAATAACAACGACTGCGATCAAAATTATATTTACAAATCCTTTTTGGTTCATATGATTATTCATAAATTAATTTTCGACTTTATGATTAAAAAATTTTCTTCCCCAAAAATTAAAATATGGTTCGAGCCGATTGTTTTTATAATAATTTTATAAACTCTTCTATTATAATTTTTTGGCATCTAATCGTCGGTAACCGCATAAGAACTAAATTATAGCTGGAATTTTAGAAATAATGATTTTCTCAGACTCAATGGGAATTTCTTCTCTTAAATCCTGTATTGTTTTTAAGTACCCCTCTATGGCATCTTTTGCCATAACTTCGGCTTCCTCAAAAGTTTCCCCCTGAGTCGCGCATCCCGGAAGAGCTGGGATATAAACAACATAGCCACCTTCTTTTGCCGGCTCAAAAATCGCCGTAAAATTATAAACTTTTTTCTGTTTAATAGTTTGCTTTGCCATATTTTAATATAACCTATAAAATTAAAATCTGGTTTTGCCGTGCATTTGCGCAGGGTAGGATTCGAACCTACGTAGCCCATGGGGCGCTAGATTTACAGTCTAGTGCAATTGACCGCTCTGCCACCTGCGCGCTTGTTTATTAAATTTGAATCGCCGGCCCCCCGTGTGCTTTTAAGGAGGTCCGACCTCCTGTGAATTAACGTGATATTACTCCGCTTGCTGCGCGATTATTTATTTTTCTGCCATTTTCAATAAATTTTTTATGCAATTCTTGCGCCACCGTGATGACAAATTCTTTATCCTTAACCCCTATTTCTATTTTTGAACCGCGATTCGCTTTGCCCGATACTATAAATTCCGCGATCGGATTTAAAATTTTGCTTTGAATAAAACGTTTTAACGGCCGCGCTCCGTAATGCGGATCATAACCCAATTCCGTTAAAAGCTCTTTCGCCTCTTTTTTCAAAACTATATTTATGTCTTTTAGAGATAAACGTTTTAAAAGTTTATTTAGCTGAATTTCAACAATCGCTTCCAAATCTTTCAAAGTGAGGCTGTTGAATATGATAATTTCGTCAAGCCTGTTTAAAAATTCAGGCCTAAATCTTCTTTCAAGCGCTTTTCTTATTCTGTCTTTCAACTCCGTTTCTTTGCTTGTTATTGAATCGTCTTTAATAAATCCCAAACCTTCTATTTCCCGGATAAATTCCGATCCGATGTTGGATGTCATTATTATTATGGTATTTTTAAAATTAACAATCCTCCCCTTCGCGTCAGTGAGCCTGCCGTTGTCTAAAATTTGAAGCATTACATTAAATATTTCCGGATGAGCCTTTTCTATTTCGTCAAAAAGAACCACCGCGTACGGTCTGTGCCTTATTAATTCCGTAAGCTGCCCCCCTTCTTCATAACCGATATATCCGGGAGGAGAACCTATAAATTTTGAAACAGTATGACGCTCCATATACTCGGACATATCAACGCGAATCAAAGATTTTTCATCGTTAAACATAAACTCGGCCAAAGCTTTTGCCAGCTCTGTCTTTCCCACTCCGGTCGGCCCCAGAAAAATAAACGAACCTATAGGCTTATCTTCATCGGCAATTCCGGCGCGGGAACGGCGGACAGCGTTCGCTATTTTTATAATAGCCTCTTCTTGCCCCACCACTCTTTTTTGAAGTTCACCTTCCATTACAAGTAATTTTTTGGCTTCTTCTTCAAGCATTTTTGTAACAGGCACTCCCGTCCATAAAGAAACAATGCGCGCGATTTCTTCTTCGGTTATCTCTTCCTTAAACAACCGCCTTTCAGATTGAATTTTGGCAAGTTTATCTTCATATTCGCTCATTTTTGTTTCTATTAGCGGCATTCTTCCGTATCTTATCTCCGCGACTTTCGCGAAATCAGCGTTTCTTTCCGCTATATCGGCTTCAACTTTTAACGTTTCCAAATCTTTTTTTAACTGCCTTATTGAAACTATTATTTCTTTTTCGCTTTGCCATCTTGTTTCAAGATCATGAGTCGCGTTTTTAATATCGTCAATTTGATTTTGAATTTTTTTGATTTTTTGTTTAGCTTGAATTTGAGTTAAGGAATTTGCTTCTTCTTCCTTTTTTAAAGCCTCTTTTTCTATTTCAAGCTGCGTGATTTTTTTATGGGCAATCTCAAGCTCATGAGGCATTGAGTCAAGCTCAAGACGTAAAGCTGAAGCCGCTTCGTCTATCAAGTCAATCGCTTTATCGGGTAAAAATCTGTCTGTGATATAGCGACTGCTAAGCTGAACCGCCGCTTGAATGGCCTTGTCCGTTATGTGTATTCCATGATGAAGTTCATACTTTGCTTTTATTCCTCTTAAAATTGAAATGGCGTCTTCTTGGTTTGGTTCCTCAACATATACCGGCTGAAATCTTCTCGTAAGAGCGGGTTCTTTTTCTATATACTTTTGATATTCTTTAACAGTAGTCGCGCCTATCGCGTGAAGCGTTCCGCGAGATAAAGCCGGCTTCAACATATTTGACGCGTCAAGAGCGCCTTCCGCGGCGCCGGCGCCGATAATCGTGTGAAGCTCATCAACAAAAAGAATAATCGCCCCTTCCGATCTTTCTATTTCTCTTAATACCGCTTTTAACCTTTCTTCAAATTCGCCTCTGTATTTTGTTCCGGCTATTATAGACCCTAAATCCAAAGATATAAGCTCTTTATTTTTTAATGTTTTTGTCACGTTACATTTCGCTATTCTTAACGCGAGATCTTCCACAACCGCAGTTTTACCGACTCCGGCCTCGCCTATTAAAACAGGATTGTTTTTTGTCCTGCGGCTTAAAATCTGCATTACTCTTCTTATTTCCTCTTCGCGTCCTATCACGGGATCAAGTTTATCTTTTCTTGCCAAAGCGGTTAAATTCTTGGCGTATCGCTCAAGCACTTTGTATTTTGTTTCCGGCGTTAAATCGGTTATTTTTTCTGATCCTTTTATTTCTTTAATAACTCTTAAAAATACCTCTTTTTCTATTTTGTGTTTAAATAAAATTTCTTTTGCTTTTCCCGGCACGTCAAACAACGCCAAGAATAAATGCTCAACGGAAATAAAATTATCCTGAAAAGAAGCCGAGATTTTATGAGCCGTTTCCAAAACCTTTCCAAAATCGGGAGTAATGTAAATTTGAGGAGACGGCATCAGAACATTTGATCTGTTTTCTCCGTTTTCAATGGCGTCCATCACGGAATCAATGAAAAAAGAAATGTCTATTTCCATCTGCTCGAGCGTAGCTATTATTACGCTGTCTTGATCAAACAATAAAGCCGCTAAAAGATGGCTGGCATCAATTTGATTTTGGCCTCTTTCTATAGCCAATTCATGAGACCTTTTTATCGCTTCTTGGGCTTTGATTGTAAAATTGGAAAATGGAGGCATAAATATTAATTATATTTTATTATGAATTAATATCTTTAATAATACCTGAATTTTTATAAAAAACAACCCCGTTAGAAGTTCAGCCGAGTTTTAGCTAACGCATATTTTGTGAGCGAACTCGCCTTCGGCTTATTTTTACGTAATATCCTCGTTTTTTTAAAACTTCTAACGGGGTCAACCCCTTTAATGTAAACACATAGGTCTCACCTATGATATCATAGGTGAGACCTAAAAAAATCTACCGCGCTTAGATAGAAATTAAAAGACAGATTCAGGATTTTCCGGAATTTTTTGAATTGTATTCCGTGGTTCTTTCATTTCTTGATTATTCAACTGAATTCTATCTTTACCCTGCATTTCTTTCATTTCCTGGTTGTTTGATTGTCTTCCTTGAAAGCTCTCCTGCCTTTCTCCTAATTTTTTATCAATAATATCTTTTATTCTATCCAAATTCTCATCAAACTCCTCTTCCGTGATTCCTCCTCTTCTTCCTATTTTAGAAGCTTTCATCACAAGCCCCTGTAAATCATTAAATATATTATCTAAAACTTCTCTTGCCGAACGATAATCGCCTTCATTAAAACTGTCTTTAACTTCCGATAATGCCTCTTCAATTGCTCCTTTCACTTCTTCGTCTTTTATAAATTTCATTCTATCATACAGTTCGCGCATTCTTTGCGCCACGGACATCACTTCGCCCGGATGAGCATTCTCGTATAAATCCTGCATAGAATCATTAATCTCTTCCCAGTTTCCCGCGTTATATAATTCGTTAAGATTATTTAACGAGTCTTTTGATTTGGAAATCCAGCCTTTTGCTCCCTCAATATCCAATCCCAGCGCCTGAAACCCTTTTTTATTTAAAAGTTTTTCTAACCTGCTTAATTCTTTCAACCTGTTTTTCAATTCTTTGGGAAGTTCTATTTTTGCCCGCAAGACATTCAACTCGTCCCAAACTTGAGCTTCCCTAAACTCATCTATTGCGTCTCGCACTCCTGAATTCGCTTCCGCCGCCGATTTAATCGCTTTTTCAAAACTCTGAATTTTTTCCGCTAAAGCGCTGATTTCGGAACGGATTCCTTCGGCGTTCGTCACTCCTTTCAACGCTGAAGCGGATCTTTTTAAAAGCCTTTTTGACTCTCTTTTTAAATCATTAATTTCTCTAAAAACCATTTTTATCTCTTGCGGAGAAATAAAATCTTCCTGACGCTCTTCAAATTCTTCTTTAAAACCGTTGTCTTGAAACCCGTTGTCTTGCCGATTAAAATCTGATGATTCTTTCGGCATAGGAGGATTTAGGATTTCTTGCGAACCAACGGGGACCGACACGGTTTGATCCACGACTTCAGCAAGCTGAGTTAAACTAGCCATAAGCCCGTTTTTCGGAACAAGGGAATATCCATAACTGTTATGGACGCCGCTCACAAACAAAAGGCCCACAAAAATAATACCAATGATTAACAAAAAATTTTTATAATTATTCATAAAAAATTTAATTTAAAATCGACCTTTATTGAATCTAAAATGTACATTTGGTACACTATAATAAATTATACCACAAAAAAATTTCAAACAATACAAATTTAATTTCCTACATACTAACCTGAACCGCACCAGTCATCTTTCCTAAAACAAAAACTTC
>CAZCIQ010000027.1:0-5516 GCA_964499175.1 uncultured Candidatus Saccharibacteria bacterium
CAACCAAAGACGGAGAAATAGTTTATGAAGGAAAAGACAATGAATTCGTTGACACTAAACTAAGAAACAACGCAACCTATCTCTATTCAATATTTACAATAGACAGAGTCCCTAATTACTCTTCTCCCGCGACTACAACAATAAAAACATTGGAAGGAAAAAACTCTCTTGAACTTCAAAAAGAAGTTCAAGAGCAAATCTCCCCTTCTTCGCTAAAGCTACGAAGGGCAAGCAAACTCCAAATACCCAAGAACTTTTTCAAACGAAATTTAAAACTCGGAATGAAAGGAAACGATGTTAAGAAACTCCAAGAAATACTGTTTGAGAGTAAGGAAGAATACTATGACATTTGCAAAGCAAATGAAATTTCTAAATCTCCTTCTTCGCTAAAGCTACGAAGGACAAGCAAAACAAAAGAAAACGACGAATGCAATGAAACAGAACTAATTACCGGATACTTTGGAAAAGAAACTCAAAAAGCATTAATCAAATTCCAGGAAAAATACAAAGAAGACATCTTAACTCCAAACAACCTAAAACAAGGAACAGGATATTTCGGCAAAACAACGATAAAGAAGATTCAAGAATTATATACAAAAAATCCTAAATCTCAAATCCTAAATCCTAAACAAATTAAAAATTCTAAATCCAAAATTATAAACGATAAAACTAATAAAAAGAAACTCATTCTTAAAAAGAAGGTTGCCTTGAAGAAGAAGAATAATTAACTCGTTTAACTCCCACTAGGCTCTCCGAGAGTCTAGTGAGAAAACCAAGTGAACAGCTTAAAATACATAGGTCGAACCTATGTTGTATATATAAGGAAAGGTAACTTATCTTTTATCTTTTGGAGTTTTAAGAAATTTTAGAAGCTGATTTAGCGGAAGCGCGTTTATTATGTTTTTTGCTTCAAGCGCGCCGCGGCGGGCTTGAAGCACGCCATATTTCATAAGATTCATTTGTTCGCTTGAATGCGCGTCAGTATTTATCATAAATTTTACTCCGTGTTTTTTAGCTAGCCTTATATGCTCGTCTTTCAAATCTAAACGACTTGGGTGGGCGTTTATTTCAAGCATTGTTTTTGTCTCGGCGGCGTATTTAAAAATTTCTTCAAAATCCAATTCAATAGGCTCTCTTTTGTTTATAATTCTTCCGGTTGGATGAAAGATTATGTCAACATGTTTGTTTTCCATAGCTTTTATAAGGCGGCGAGTTTGTTCCGTTTTTGTCAGCTTAAAATGCGAATGAATTGCCGCTCCGACAAAGTCCAGTTTTTTTAAAGTTTCGTCGTCTATATCCAAAGAGCCGTCTTTTAAAATATTCACTTCGGCGCCGGACAAAATCTTAAACTTGGAAGTGCCACTTCCAAGTTTAGAGTTTATATTTTCAATTTCTTTAATTTGTTTTAAAAGTTTTTTTTCGTCGGAGCCGCCGGTCATTGCAAGTCCTTGTGTATGGTCCGTTATGGCAACGTATTCGTAGTTTAATTTTTTCGCTTCTTCCGTCATTTCGTAAATAGAGTTTGCGCCGTCCGTCCAGTTTGTTTGAAGTTGCAAGTCTCCTTTTATGTTTTTTAGCTCAATTAGCTCTGGCAAATTATTTTTTTGCGCGGCTTCAATTTCTCCGTTCATTTCCCGCAATTCCGGCGGAATGTATTTAAGACCTAATTTTTCATAAATTTCTTCCTCTGTTCTACCGGCGATTTGCTCCCAGTTATCTGAATTTTTATTATTTTTTGATTTATAATTTTGGATTTTGGATTTTAGATTTTGGATTTTTTTATATAGTCCATACTCATTTAATTTATATCCCTTTTGTATAGCGATTTTTCTGAGCAAAATATTATGTTTTTTGCTTCCTGTGAAATATTGCAAAGCTGAGCCAAAAGAATTTTTTTCCACAATTCTTAAATCGGCGTCAATACCGGTATCAAGTCTTACAAGAGTTTTTTTATTTCCTTTGGCGTAAATATGATCTACTTCTTTTAATTTTGTAAAAGCTTCCATTGTAAGTTTTGGTTTTTTGGACATTGCCAAAATATCAATGTCGCGGACGATTTCTTTTCCGCGCCGCAAAGAGCCGCATATTTCTATTTTTGTTACCCCTTGGATTGAAGCGATTTTTTGTTTTATATTTTCCGCGAGCGGCAGGATGTCTCCCAGTAAAAATTTTCCTTTATATTTTTTTTGAAATTCAACGCTTTGCAATATTTTTTTCTCAAGTTTTTCTCCAAATCGCGGCAGTTTTCGCAGTTTACCGGACTTTGCCGCCTTTTCCAGCTCTTTTGTATTTTTAATTTTCAGTTCTTTGTATAAAGTTTTTATTATTTTCGGCCCCACTCCTTCTATATTGTTTAATTCTTCAATATTCACCGGAATTTTCTTTTTCATTTTTTCGTAATCTTTTATTTTTCCGGTTAAAATGTATTCGTGAACTCGCTCGGCAATACCTTTTCCAAAACCGGGAATTTCTTCAAGAGCTTTTATTCCGCCTTTTTTGTAAATTTCTTTTATATCTTCGTTTAACGATTCCAGGGAGTAAGCGGCTTTAGCGTAAGCTTGGGGTTTAAAGGCAACGCCTTCCATTTCAAGTAAAATAGCCATTTCTGAAAGTATTTTGTAAATTTTTTGATTTGACATCATTTGTTATGATAGCATAAATGTAAAAATTAAGTATTGAATTTTAATTTTAATTATGTATACTTTAAGTATGATAAAAGCGCAAATTTTAAAAAAAAATTCAAGTACTAAAAAGGTTGACTTTGAGGAAATAACAGTTGAAGAAGAGGCCGCTATTGAGGAAGGAAGAAAGGCTTACGCGGATATGGATTGGAAAACACTTAATCAGTTAAAATATGAATTGGGAAGTAAGAATAACCGGACCGGCCAGAAAAAATCTTAAAAGAATTCCGACTGGCTATCAAACTTTAATTATTTCAGCGCTTGAGGAGCTTGAAATTTTTCCTTTTCGCGGCGATATTCAAAAATTAGGTCCTGCTACTTGGCGGAGACGCGTTGCGTCATACCGTATTTTTTTTGATGTGTACTATGAAGATAAAATTATTGTTGTGACGGCAATAACACGCAGGCAATCAAATACTTATAGTTAGTAAACCCCGCTAGAGATCCCCGTTTTCTAACGGAGTAAATAAATATGGATATATCAAAAAATAAAATTGTGAACGAAGCGAATGACGCTATTTATTTCGCCAAAACAAATTTCAGAGGCGATGAAAGGGTGTTCGGCATAAAAAATCCGGACAGAAGACAGCATTTCTATATCATTGGAAAAAGCGGCACCGGAAAAACTTCGCTCTTGGCTAATTTGGCTTTGCAGGATATTATGAACGGCAAAGGTTTGGCAATAGTTGACCCCCATGGAGATTTTGTTGAGGAGGTTGTGGAAAAAATACCAGAAGAAAGAGCAAAGGACGTTATATATTTTAACCCGGTTGACACGGAATACCCTATTGGCTTTAACGTGCTCGAAGTGTCGGATATAAAGTATAAGCATTTGATAGCGTCAGACCTTATGGGTATTTTTACAAAAATTTGGGCGAATGTCTGGTCGGCGAGAATGGAATACATACTTAATAATTGCGTGCTTGCTTTAATTGACACGCCGGGCACGACTCTTCTCGGAATTCCGCGTATTTTAGTTGATAAAGAATACAGGCAGGCGATAGTCGCGAACATCAAAGATCCGGTTGTGCGGTCTTTTTGGTTGCATGAATATGAAGCCTGGAGAGACCAATTCAGAAATGAAGCGATTGTTCCTATTCAAAATAAAGTAGGTCAATTTCTTTCAACTCCCTTAATAAGAAATATCGTTGGTCAGCCGAAAAGTTCAATGAATATTCATGATGTTATGAATGAGGGAAAAATTCTTTTGGTGAATGTTTCCAAAGGCAGGCTAGGGGAAGATAATTCCCAGCTTTTGGGAGCGATGCTCATCACGAAAATTCAGCTTGCCGCGATGGAAAGGGTGCGTATTCCGGAGGAAGAGCGGCAGGATTTTTATCTTTACGTTGACGAGTTTCAAAACTTTGCCACGGATTCGTTTGCTTCAATACTTTCCGAAGCGAGGAAATACCGTTTGAATTTGATTATAGCAAATCAATATATCGGTCAGCTTGTAACCGATGTTTCAACTAAAGTGCGCGACGCGATTTTTGGCAACGTGGGAACTACGGTGATGTTTAGGGTGGGGGCGGCAGACGCTGAATTTTTGGAAAAAGAATTTGAGCCTGAGTTTACTATTCAAGATATGGTCAATCTTCCTAATCATAATATTTATTTAAAGCTTATGGTGCATGGCGTGGCAAGCAGACCTTTTTCCGCTAAAACTTTGCCTCCCATAGGTATGGCTTATCCCAGAGTAAACAGAGAAAAAATAGTGGAAATGTCGCGCGAACTTTACGCTTCAAAAAGAGAAGATGTTGAAGAACAGGTTAAGCGCTGGAATTTATCCGTTGGAGAAGGCGGGGCGGAAGAAGATTTGAATCAAGCGCAAATAACGGAAGAGAAGACTGAAGAAAAGCATAAAGCGATTTGCTGGGTATGCGAAAAAGAAACCGAAGTCAATTTTAAGCCCATAAAAGGGCGGGCAATATATTGCCAGGATTGTTTGAGAAAAATTGAAAAAGGTGAAATTTCGCCGATTAATTTGCCTAGAGTTCAAAACAGAGATCAAAAAAAATACGAACCAACTTTGGGAAAATTGGGAATTGAGTTTGAAGAAACACCGAGCAGGGAAGATTATAAGCCGTTTAGAAGGCAGGAGCCGCGAAAAGATTTTGGTTTTTCCGCGAATCGTCCGAGCAGATTTAATATGGATCTAAAAAACGGGGAACTGGTGATAAGAAAAGAAGGAGCGGAAGAATTATCTCTTAAAAATTTAAAGAGAGAAGATTTTAGAAATGCGTCAAAAATAAAAAGCAACCGTCCTTTTGTTTCAAATTCTTCCCGTCCTGTTCGCGTGAATTCTATAAAGCCTGTTGATTCACCTCGCAATGAAGGAGGAATTTTTGTGAAGCGAGCGCAGCAAGATGTCCCTAATTCTAGTTTATCTCGTCCTTCATTTACCGAAGCGAGAGAAAAGGAAGACAGTAAAAAATTTTCAAAGGACTCAAAACAAGCGCTTGATTTAAGGGAGGCGTTAAAAAAAGCTCTTCATAGTGATATAAAGCCGAGTGTTACGGAGAAACAGGAAACTGCGAATACTGCAAATTTTTCAGATTTGAGCGCGAGGCAGGTAAATTCGGTAGAATCTGAAAAGGAAAAATCATTTGAAAAAACGGCTGAAAATAATAATATGAATAATGATAAAAATTCAGATGGAGCGGAAAATGATGAAAAAATCATAAAACCGGGAATAAAAATAAAATTTGAGTAATTGAATTTATAAAATATAAAGCGCGGGTGATGAAATTGGTAGACATGCAAGCTTGAGGGGCTTGTGGGAGCAATCCCGTGGAGGTTCAAATCCTCTCCCGCGCACCAAAATTGGACTTCGTG
>CAZCIQ010000027.1:5526-8074 GCA_964499175.1 uncultured Candidatus Saccharibacteria bacterium
TGATTTTTCGGAAGCCAAAATCGTGCCTTGATTTTCGCTAAAATCTTTTCCGTCAACGCAAATGCATGAGCGGTGTACGGATTTTGCAAAGCAAAATCCGCTTTCCCTTCTTAATTCTGAAAATGTCTCTATTTGTGCGCCAACTCCGTTCTGAATTAGGATACTTGATGTGAGTGTTGGTAAAATGTTAAAATAAAATTATGAAAAACTCAAAAAAAGGTTTCGCGCCAGTAGTTATTTTAATTATTGTGGTTGCGGTTTTGTTTGTTGGTGGCGGTATTTATGTCTATGAAAGCAAAAAGTCGGAGGTGCCGGTTGTTGTTGATACTGAAACATCGCAGACAAATCAAGTTAAGGAAACGACTACTCAAAATCCATCAGTCAATAATACTCAACAAAATTCTCAAAGTAGCGAAGCGGCAATTACCTACGCTTCAGCAAATCTCAGTGCAACCCCAGCAACAGGATTAGTCCCACTCACTGTAAATTTTGAGGGACAAATAAAAGTTCCGTACAATGAGCGTGCTAGAGCGATTATGTTTTTTGGCGATGGCGTTTCAGACGTAATGTTTCGTAGCGGACCAGATTTGTTTAGTGAAAAATGGACGCATACTTTCATCAAGTCAGGTGAATATGACGTGATTATGGTACTTACCTCTGTACAAGACGTAGACTCCGATATTCAAGTAATGAAAAATCCCTACTACTCAAAAAATCTCGTGGTTAAAAAGGTGCACATAGTTGTTAATTCGTCACCTGTCGCCGCGAAAAAAAGTTATTGCACTCCTGAAAATTATACAGTTAAAAGCGGCGTGGAATATTGGGGTGCAAATCCTATGCAAGCTGACCCCTCAACATTTAAGGTCTTGCCTAGATTTCCTGACGATGGGGGTTTTGATCTCTGTCTTTCACAAGATGCAAATAATCTATTTTCGGCAGAGAGGATTGTCGCTCCTCGTCCCCAATCTGTTACTTATTTGAGTTTACAAGGTACAAAAAATTGTAAAGTTTATCGGGTAGTAGGCGGGGTTGGAGTTTTTCACGGAGTTTTCTTGCTAGCTGGTTCAGATGCTCAAACATTCATGGACTTAACTCCTGCTGATGGCGAAAAACAAGGGATGTGTTATGGCAAAGATAAAAATCAAGTTTATTCGGCGTATGGCGTAGGTGGTTTTGGCCCCATTGTGGGAGCTGACCCTCAAACTTTCAAAATACTGAACGCAAACTATACTAAGGACGCTAACCATGTTTGGAATAGAGGCAACCCGATTTCTAACGCCGATACAGCTACTTTTATAGTTTCAGGAGAATTGTGGGCGAAAGATAAAAATAATGTTTATCATTGGGACAAAATCATAAGCGGAGCAGACACTACAACTTTTGTCGCTTTAGATGATGATCATGGCAAGGATGCTATCCATGCATTTGATCCGTTTGGCAATGTATTTAGTCAAATAGCTGATGTTAGCAGTTTGACAAGTGTAAATGGTTTCTGGTTAAAAGATAAATTCCATGTATATACAAGCAATGGACAAATTCTTGATCAAGCTGACTCTATAACCTTCGCGGATTTAGGCTCAGGTTATGGCAGGGATGTAAGCCATATATTTTATGGAAATACTGGAACATTCGGTTCGGGCAAGGGAAATATTATTCCGGAAGCTGATCTAACTTCATTCATTGTAGTTGCGGATAATTATGGAAAAGATAATGCTCATATTTTTTCGATTGGTAAAGTGTTGTCGGGTGCGGATGTTAATACTTTTGCAAGAGTTGGCGAGAGTACGTATTTCAAAGACAAATCCCATGTCTGGTACAGAGGTGATGGTCCTGGTGGACTAACTTTTATTCCTGAAGCTGACTCAACCACTTTTGTATTAACTGATTCATATGGATACGGAGGAGCAAAAGATGCTAATCATACTTATGGTTTCTCTGCAAAAGGATTTTTCTACGTCAAATAAACTTTCTTGTTTACTTTGAATTACGAAATACGCAATAGTCCTTATTCACAGTCGTCTCAAATAACCACAATCTTTTGCGAATTCTTTTTTAAAATATTGTAAAAGCAAAAAGTATCAAATATGAATGCGAATTAAAACTAATTTACTGCAAGGTGGCTTTCTTTTTGTCTGATTTTTTGATAAATTGAATTCGTACTTGAATTGCCGTCAAAGAAAAATTGGAAATTGTTAAATCTAACGGCGAAGCTGTGTGAAATACGATCCATTTTCTAATTTAATAAAAAAGCCGAAATCTTCTCAAAGTATGAATAAAAATAAAAAAGAGATAATTTTTGTTACCGGTAATAAATATAAGTTTGAAATTGCTGAAAAACAATTGGAAGGCAGCGGTTTTAAGTTAATTCAAAAGAAATTAAACATTCCTGAAATTCAGAGCGAGTTAGTGGAGGAAATAGCCGTTTTTTCCGCGAAATGGGCGGGTAGCCTTTTAAAAAAGCCGGTCGTTGTTTCTGACGCGGGATGTTATATAGAAGCGCTCAACGGATTTCCCGGCCCGTTTATAAAATATATAGCTAAATGGTTTT
>CAZCIQ010000027.1:8084-14961 GCA_964499175.1 uncultured Candidatus Saccharibacteria bacterium
ATGAAATAAAATGCCTACAATAACGCTAAACAAGAAAGATATGCTTAATTTAATGAAAGGTAAAAAGGATAAGCGGGTTGTTTGGAAAGACTGCCTTGCTTATTGCGCTCCAAGCGGGCGGCAAATGAAATTCATTTCTTATTTTAAAGGTACTTTTGTCGATAAAGTTGGAATAAATAAATACCGGAAAGATTATGGCATGATTGACGCGCTTTTTATGCCAAATGGTTTTACTAAAACTCTTTCTGAAATTCCGACAAAAGAATATTTGCAATATTGGAGCGGTCATCAAAACAACGACAGTTTTAAAAAACTACTTAAATATTTAAAAGATAAATAAAAATAAATGTTTATCTATTTTTTGGAGTATCTAAATACACAGTCTATCCGATAGACTGTGTATTTAGATCAAATCCTTTTAACCATTCAATAAAATCTTTTTTTATTTTTTTCTCATTAGTATCATAAGTCTCATAGAAAAGTTTTTTATTTGTTATTTCAGGAAAATTATTTTTTCCGATAAGATCCGAAAAACTAGAATATTTATAATTTTCTAAGAAGTCTATAACTTCTTTAAAATTTTTGATTCCTTGCTCTTTCCAATTCGGTTCAATGATTTTAATAGGATTTGCCAGTATATAATAAGGAATATACTGAAAGTGTGGTTCGTCTTTTACAGGAATAATTTTTGATTTTCCTTGAAACAAAACTCCATTTCTTTTATTTTCTAAATTAAAGCATTGAGTATATCCGCTAGTTAATTTTTTAGAGAATAGACTTACTCCTTTATCTATTTTTTCCTGTACCAATATATGAAAATGATTTTCAATAAGGCACCATAAAATAACATCAACAATTTCTATTTTTCCTCCAATTTTTAAATTTTTCGGCCGGTCGCGATGAGGTAAGGCAAGATTTTTATTATTTAATGTTTGAATGTCATACAAGAAACGCAAATAATTCTCTTGATTCATAAAAATTTTTCTTTTTTCTACCCCTCTATTTAAGATGTGAAAAAAATCACCTTTCATATGTTCATTATACAGTCTATCCGATAGACTGTAAAGTTTTTTGTATTAGCCGTTTTTGATAAAAAATTGTATTATATCCGTATGATTTCCCGCAGGGCAAAGCAGACTAGAATTTATAAATCAAAATTGCATATTTTTGACGCGTTTCAAAGACAAACGTTCTCAAAATTTTTATCAGCTTTACGACGAACTTTATAAACTCATTAAACCATGAATAATACTTCTATGTTTATACATTACCTCACTCTCTCGCAACCAATCGGATATATTTTGGTGTTTGTCGGGATGATTATTGAAGGCGATGTTCTGCTTTTTACAACTGCTTTTCTTGTTCATCAAGGCGTTTTTAATATTGGCTATATGCTTATAATCGTTCTTGCCGGCGCGATTTTTGGCGATACTCTTTGGTATATTTTGGGTTTTCGTTTAAACAATTATTTTCCTTTTTTAAGACGATGCGTGGATAAAGTCGCTCGGCGATTTGATAATCAACTTGTGAACCGTTCGTTTCATACGATTTTTATTTCTAAATTTGTCTATGGAATTCATCACGCGCTTTTAATTCGCGCTGGATATCTTAAATTGCCATTCAAGAAATTCGCGGCAGTGGACTTTCCGGCAATTATTTTGTGGGTAGCGGTAATAGGAGGGTTTGGTTATGTTGCTGGCGCGTCTTTCGCGTCTTTAAAACATTATCTGAGATTTGCGGAATTCGGTCTTGCCGCGGGCTTAATGGCATTTTTTATTTTATTGTATTTTATCAAGAAGACATTATGACTTTGCGATTGGCGTATTTTTCACAAAAACAGTAATTGAAAAAATATGCAAAAGTGATAAGTTGTAATTGGAATGGTTCTTAGTTAATTTTTAAAAAGAACAAATGAGTTAAAAAGAGAAAAGAGGGTTAAGATGAAAAAAAGATTTTGTCCGAATTGCGGTCAATTATTAGCGGAAACTCGTCGCTCAAGGATTCATAATGGGACTTTATTGATTTACGAATGTTCTAACACAAATTGTAAAAAACAATGGAAAGAAGAGCAAAATGAGTTTATGGGATGTGTTATAAATTTAACAGAGATATTTGTGATTACGGGAGATGACTCGTTTTAATTCTAGAAATATTTTAATTTATGTCGGAGTTCTAATCTCCGGCATTTTTGTTAGTCATAGAAATTATCATTTGTTAGAAAAAACGGTAACGCCTATTATTTTTTTAACTTAAATATATAATTAGAACAATGATTGAATTTATTTTACACGCGGACGTTTATCTTGCCGCGTTTATTCAAAGCTATGGAAGCTTGGTTTATGTCTTGCTTTTTTTGATTGTTTTTATGGAAACAGGTTTTGTTTTTACGCCGTTTCTTCCCGGGGATTCATTATTGTTTATTTCCGGCGCCTTCGCGGCAACAGGAATTTTAAACGCCCTAATTTTATTTTTAATTTTTGGGGTAGCCGCTATTTTGGGCGACACCGTGAATTATTGGATTGGATATTATTTTGGAGAAAAGGTTTTTGGTAAGTTTATTAAAGCGGAGCATATAGAAAAGACAAGGTTATTTTTTGAGCGTCACGGCAAGAAAACGATAGTATTGGCAAGATTTGTTCCAATCATAAGGACATTTGCCCCTTTCGTGGCCGGAGTGGGGAAAATGAACTATTTTACTTTTTTTAGTTATAATATAATTGGAGGCGTGATATGGGTTATGATATTCGTTTTTTCCGGTTTTTATTTCGGCAACATTCCTTATGTTAAAAATAATTTAACCCTTATCGTTCTTTTTATTATTATTATTTCTTTTATTCCCGCGGTCTTTGAATATTTAAAACATAAAGGGCAAGGAAAATTTTATGAAAAAAAGAAAAATTGACATTATTCCTGGCGTAAATGTCCAAAGTTTTGAAGAGTTGAAAAAAGCGGTTAGTTCGGTTGAACCGTATTCGGATTGGATTCATTTGGATGTCGCGGACGGCACTTTCACTAAAAACACTCTTTGGCATAACGCTTTTGATTTAGCGAGTTTGGAAACCGCGCTTAAATTGGAAATCCATTTAATGATTTTAAATCCCGAAGAAAGAATAAACGATTGGATTACGGAAAAAGTGAAAAGAATAATTTTTAATTTAGAGAGCAGTAAAAGTCCTAATACGATAATTAAAAAGTGCCGCGAAAATAATATTGAAGTCGGCATAAGCATAGGGCCGGACACAAGTTTAGCAAAACTCCATTCTTATTTAGACAAAATTGACCCCGTTAGAAACACATTTTTTCAGACTTTATTAAAACGTTTTTTTACAAAAAGTATCGGCGGCAAAGTTTCTAACGGGGTTGATGTAGTCCAAATTTTATCGGTTTACCCGGGTTTAAGCGGGCAAAAGTTTATTCAAGATTCCTTAGAAAAAATCAGGGCGTTAAACAGTAATTTCCGTAAATATAAAATAGAGGTTGACGGCGGCATGAATTATGAAACCGCTAAATTGGTAAAAGACGCCGGGGCGGATATAATAGTAAGCGTCTCTTATATTTTTTCAGGCGATATTAAAGAAAGAATAAACAAACTAAAAAGTATTTGATTTAGAATTCTTATTCACCTTATAATTCCTAGAGGTTTGTTTTCTAGGAATTTTTTCTATTTTTTGGAGTGACCCAAAACCCTAAGCGAAAGCGGCCGCCGAACATTAAACGGGTTTGAGTTTCAAGTCCGGGAATTGCTCCGAAAAAAATTATGGTAAATGGAATAAATATCCATTGAAGAATCATTGAAAAATATTTTTTTCTTTTAATGTTTTTCGGGCGCGGCGGAAGAAGGGAAGTGGAAATTATTGCCGAACCTATAAGCCCCAGCATTGCTATGTTCATTAAGTTGCGCGTCATTCTCGGAAGATTGTAAGAAAGGATGGTGTTGTTAAATTCCTGTCCTCCTATAATCAACGGAAGCCATCCGAGAAGGAAAATAAGAAGAGGATTCGTGGCTAATGACCAAAAACCTTCAATTTGCATAAAAGAAAAACGCAGTTTTTTCCAAACGGATATTTTTTTATTTTTAATAAATCCGAAAAGAATATAAGGCACGTTTTCCACGCCCCACGACCATCTCCGTTGCTGACGGTAAACGTTTTTCACGGTTTGCCAAAAATTTTCTCCTAAATTCGCATCCATAGAAACAGGATAGGTAAGAGGAATTACTTTATAATTTCCATCGTAAAAAAGAAAACAATTCCAAAAAATACGCGAGTCTTCCGATACCATATTTGTCTGCCAGAATCCTATTTCTTTTAGAGTTTTAAAAGTCATAGAATGGGAAGAAAATGTCGCCAGCCGTTCGGGGCGTTCTTGCTGCATCATTTGCCAGAAGGTTCCGGAAGTGGCGATAACGCGCGAAAAAAATGGAACATACCAAATGTTATTGTTGTATAAAGGCACGGGTTGATAAGATGAATTGTACGGTTCTTTCGCTGTGAGAAAATTATAAGTTAAGACTAGAAAATATTGATTGTTCACGATAGTATCAATATCAAAAGCGGAAACAAGTATGTTTTGACAATCAATATTCAGTTCACCAATTATTTCCCCCGCCTTTTTTCCGGCCCAGCTTATGTTTGAACCTTTCCCTTGGATTTCGCCGGGCAAATCTTTTGGATGGCAAGTTGTAAAAAAATATCCGAATTTATTTTTGCATTTTTTTTGTATGAGGTCTGCGGTATCCTTCGCTTCTTTTCCGGCTCTTTCTTCATAAGTTAAAAATATAATCATTTTTTTCTTTGGCCAATCGCTTTTTAAAAGAGATTCAACGCATTCCGAGACAACTTCAAAATTTTCTTTATAAAGCGGAAGTATGATTAATTGCCATAAATTTTTCCAATCGGATATTTCGGTATTGTTATTGTTATCGCCTTTATTGTCGGTGAGCGTAGCGCCAACAAATAAGTCGTTTAATTTTTTCCCCCAGTCGGTTTTTAAATTTTCCTTCATTTTTTTCCAATCCGCTCTTAAATGCAAAGACAGAAAAATGGTTTTTACAAGCCAGTAAATGTCAAAAGTTATTATGAATATTGCGATCCAAACAGGTTTTAGCCAAGATAAAAATATAACGGCAAAGATTGTGGACCATGCTAAAAATCCCGGCAGAATTTCAAGAGATTTATATATGAGCCTGTCTTTGCCGCAGAGTTCATGTGAGCCGCCGATTTTAAGATAATTAATATTTTCGCGTAGTTTCGTTGCGTTCATTGTCTTTCATTGTTCTATAATATTTGGAATTAGTCAAGAGTTGATAGGTTGAATTTTCACTATATAATCTAAATGGATGTTATTTTTTCTTTGAAAATGGAAAGGGAGATTATGGATACTCATAAAGAAAAAAATAATTTTCAAGAAATTATTTCCAATTATTGGCAAATTTTGTGCCGTTTAAATTTAGCAAAAATAGCTTGTATTGACAGGGAAACCGCGGTTAAAAAAGAGAGCTTATTTCTTGAAAAAGGAAAATTCAATACAGATCCCCGTTATTTAGAATTTGAAATTGATAATTTGCAGTCTAAAAGAGAAGCGTTGATTCAAACTAAAAATAGTTTGAATCAAAAAAATAAATTTTTAAAGGATCAAGCAAAATTATTTCATTATCTTGTTAATTATTGTTATGAATGGATTTTTTTTGACAAAGACAAACTGGAATTTAGGGCGTTAACTAAAGAAACTTATTTGAACTATAAAGATGACACGGGAGCTTTTTTAAAAGAATATTTGTTTGATTTTGGAAAATTTGAAATAACCTTGCGTCTTAGCGACAGCTGGATTGACGAAGACTCGGCGCATAGAAATATAGTGATTCGCAATAGCCCGAAATCTGATTTTTGGCTGGAAACCGAGAATGATTTGAGGCTTTGCGCATCTTATGTTCATCCGCATATAAGCCAAACAGGCTCGCCTTGTTTAGGCGGATTTAGATGCTATATAGCGAAATGCCATAATTTAAGCAAATATTTAGATATTCTTTTAATACTGCAAAAGTCTTTTATTCCGTCTTTTAATTCTTCAAGCGCTTATTCATGTACTATAGGAGGGCAGGGAAGAAGCGAGTGGCATAAAATTTTTACCAACGCGCGTTTTTTTGTAAAAGAAGAAAAAAAGTAAATGTTGTATTTAGTTAGAAAACTGTCTACCGCAGGCAAGTAGGAGGAGCAATGTCTGAAAGATTCAATGAACGGGATTTAAGATACACGAGTAACAGGTTAATCTTTTTAGAAAATCAATTGCCTATTTGTTATCCGAATGTCAAAACTTTTTATGAAGTGGCAATAAAAAAAGAAGATGTGGTTAAAATTTTTGAGTATATACAAGAATGCGGCGGAAGAGAAGTAAATTTTAGGATGTTCGTTGAAAAAGAAGAGTATATTGAAGAAGACCGTCTTTTTATCGCGTATATCGCGAACCCAGTGTTTTATAAACACGAAAGCACTAATATGGATTATGAAGTCGTTGACAGGTCTGATTTAGCGAGAATAATGGGAGAAATGACTAATGAAGAATACGAAAGGTTCAAAGTTTTTTGTCACTCTCATGCCGGCAGTGGATGTTTTTGGAGCGAGCCGGACGAAAAAGATATAGAAAGGCAATACGATAAAGATTATTTGATATTCATTGTGTTTGATTTAAGAAATGAAAAATTGTTTTATAACAGCAGAATAGAAGTTTATCCTAAAAAAAATATTGTAAGTGTGCGGGATAGTTTAAGAAGTTCTATAATAAATGTTCCTCTAAGGGTTTTAGATAATGGAGACAGCGTTGATTATTGCAAAATAAAGCAGGAAATCGCCGAAATAGCGAAAAGGACTAATATTTTAAG
>CAZCIQ010000028.1:0-14666 GCA_964499175.1 uncultured Candidatus Saccharibacteria bacterium
GGAAATGGCGGACTGCATTTGGAATTAACTTTTAAAAAACCAAGCGGCGCTCTGATTCGCGCAATAGGATTTTTTATGACAAATTCTTTTAATTTTAACGGAAAGCATCTTAAAATCGGCGCCATAATAGACCTTGCCGCTTCATTTGACAAAAATATTTTTAATGATAGAATAGAGTTCAGATTAAAAATTGTAGATCTTAAAGTTCTCTAAAAACGATTAATGAACCTCCCAAAACGGAATTTACGGAAAGGAGAAAAAGATGCGTTATGATGATTGTATGTATGCTTTTGAAGAAATAAAACAAAAACTTTTACTATATCAAAGTATAATACTAGTAACATATGAAGCGCCAGGTCCTTCTGGGCAAAATACTTATTATGGTGTTTATTGCGGAGAAACAATAATAGAAAATGGCGAGTTACGGATTTCTATCGACAGGGGAAATAGGGACGGAACTTACAATATAAATCCGAAAAAAGCAGTGTTTAAAATTATAGAACAATCTACCATAGCAGATTTATTAAATAAGTTTTCAGGCATTAGAGTGCCTGAAGGGCAGCCAAGAGAACTTATTATTTAAAAAAAAAGAAAGAGCCGCGAGCTTAAAATCCAGCGGCTCTTTTATTTTTTTTATTTTGTGCAATATTAAAATATATAGGACGAAATTTTATATACAGTCTATCCGATAGCCTGTATGATTTATAATTAAAAATGAGCAAACAAATTTTGCAAAAATTAATAATTTACACGGACGGAGGATCAAGAGGAAATCCGGGATCAAGCGCTATTGGAGTTGTTATAAAAGATGAACGCGGAAACTTAATTAAAAAATATGGAGAATTTTTAGGAACTAAAACAAACAATGAAGCGGAATACGAAGCCGTGATTTTTGCGTTAAAAAAGGTAAAAGCGCTGTTTGGAAAAGAAGCGGCTAAAAAAACTGAAGTTTTAATTAAAATGGACAGCGAACTTGTAAAAAAACAGTTGAACGGCGAATACAAAATTGAAGAAGAGCGGTTATTCCCCTATTTCATAAAAATTTGGAATTTAAAAATGGATTTTGGAAAAGTGGAATTTGAGCATATTCCGCGCGAACAAAATAAAGAAGCCGATGAATTAGTGAACGAAGCTCTTGATTCGCAAACAAAGAAAGCCTCTTTGTTTTAAAAAGACGCAGACTCTCCTATTATTTTTTTACCTAAATATTTTTGTAAAACTTCAGGCACAGTTATGGTTCCGTCAGGATTTTGATAATTTTCCAGAAGGCTTATTAAAATTCTTGGAGTGGCTATCGCGGTGTTGTTTAAAGAATGCGCGAAATAAATTTTATCGTCTAGTCCTTTATATCTGATATTTAATCTTCTTGTTTGAAAATCGTTAAAATAAGATGATGAATGAGTTTCACGATATTTATTTTCCGAAGGTATCCACGCTTCAATATCATAAGTTTTGACGTTCGCTAATTTTAAATCGGCGCCGCAGTTTACGACAACACGATAAGGAATTTTAAGCGCTTGCATAATTTCTTCGGCGTTTTTAGTTATTTCTTCGTGCCATTTTACAGATTCCTCATGGTCGGCTTTACATAAAATAACTTGCTCAACTTTCATAAACTCATGAATTCTAAAAATTCCTTTCGTGTCCTTTCCATAGCTTCCGGCTTCTCTTCTAAAACACGGGGAAAAAGCAACATATTTTTTAGGCAAATCTTTTTCGTTTAAAATTTCATTCGCGTGAAATCCCATCATTGGCACTTCCGCGGTGCCGGCTAAATACAAATTATCTTGGACCTTATAAACTTCTTCTTCTCCTTGCGGAAGCCATCCAGTGCCCATAAAATTTTCTATTCTTGCCATAACAGGCGCGAGCATAGGCTCAAATCCTTTTGTGATAAGCATATCCATTGCCATTCTCCATAATGCCATTGAGAGTAATGCCGCTTCGTTTTTCAAAAAATATCCTCTAAATCCGGAAACTTTTGCCCCTCTTTCCAAGTCTAACATATTTAAGTATTTCATAATGCTTATATGGTCTTTTTGACCTTCTTTTTTTTTCGGTTCCCCCCATTTTCGTATTTCAACGTTATCTTCGTCAGACGCGCCTTCCGGCACGGTTGGGTCTGGGACATTCGGTATTTGAAGCATTGATTTTTTCCATTCTGAATCTTTTATTTTAAATTCTTCTTCGATTGTTTTTAATTTTTCTTTAAGCTGTCTTGATAATTCAAGAAACGATTTTTTTTCTATCTCGTCCGTAGACGCGGAAATTTTTTCTGAAAGAGAATTTTGTTTGAAACGCGCTTCTTCCGTTTCTTTCAAAAGATTTTTTCTTTTCGCATCCAAAGATAAAAATCCGTCCAGATCAAAATCAATCCGTTTTTTTCGTATGCCTTCTTTTATGATTTCAACGTTTTCTCTTATGAATTTAATGTCTAACATGATAAAAATGCAAAATGCAAATCTCAAAATGCAAAATGATAATTTAAAATTAAAAAATAATTAACCTTCGTACATAACTTTAAAAAAATATTTTTTTCCCGCTCTTATAATGTCATTTTGTTCAACTGAATGTTTTGGATTATTAATAACTTTGCCGTTTATTTCAATAGCCCCTTGTTTTATCAGCCTCCAAGATTGGGCTTTGCTTGAAACGGCTCCCATTTTAAGCAAAACATAAATTATGTCTTTAACAGGTTTATCAACTTTGATTATTTGAATGTCGTTTGGTATTTCTTTTTTTGAAAAAACTTTTATAAAATTCTCTTTTGCTTTTAAAGCTTCTTTATCATTATGATATAACTTTACGATTTCTTCGGCAAGGCGAATCTTTATGTCTCTAGGATTTGCGCCACTCTCCATTTCGCGGTTAATTTTCGTTATTTCTTCTGTTTTTAGATCGGTCAAAAGCAGAAAATATTTATTTATTAGATTATCGGGCATAGACATTATTTTTCTAAATATTGATTCCGGCTTTTCGGCAATTCCTATGTAGTTTCCATAACTTTTGCTCATTTTTTTTGCGCCGTCTAAACCCTCAAGCAACGCGCAAGTTATTATATCTTGTTCCGGAATTTTAAAATATCTTTGTATTCTTCTTCCCATTAAAAGATTGAATTTTTGGTCCGTTCCTCCGATTTCAATATCCGCTTTTGTCTTTACGGAATCATATCCTTGAAGCAAAGGATATATTGCTTCTAGCAAAGTAATGTCGCCCCCTTCTTTATTTAGTCTTTTTCTAAAGTCGGCCCTGCGCAAAACTTGTTGAATACTGCCTGCTTTGGTAAGCTCCATAAATTTATCCACCCCTTCTTTTAAAAACCATTCGCTGTTATAATGGATTTCAGTTGTTTTAAGATTGATTATTTTTCCGGCTTGGCTTAAATAATTTTTCATATTTTGTTTTACATTTTTGGCTGTAAGCGGTTTTCTTATTTCAGAACGGCCGGTCGGATCTCCTATTTTTGCCGTAAAATCGCCTATTATTAAAATTATCGCATGTCCCAGTTTTTGAAATTGTTTTAATTTTTTTAAAATAACGGAATGTCCCAAATGAATATCTGGAGCGGTTGGATCAATTCCAAATTTCACGCGCAATTTTTTTCCGGATTTTAATTTTTGGATAATTGATTCTTTTTCAATTATTTCTTCCACCCCTCTTATAAGAAGGTCGTTAATTTTTTGCTCATCTATAATAATTTTTGCCATATTATTTTATAACATTTTATTTTTAATTTTAGAAGAGTAAAAAAAGCCCATGGTCTAAACCATGGGATAAAGCAAACTTTTCATTTTAAATATTCCAATATTTCCTCTTCGCTGTAGTAGTTTAAAGGCTTTATTTTTAACTCTTCCAGGTCCAGTTCTTTTTTTAATTTCATCATATTATCCAAATCGCTCACGCCATAGATATAAGGCTCGCATCTTATGCGGCACCTTATCCCATTCTCTTTAAGAATTTCTAAAACTTTTATTCTTGCGGAAGGAGGCGGAGCGAAGGGCTCTATTTTTTTAGCCGCTTCATCATCGGTGGTCACTAAAGTAATAGTTACCAGAACATTCAGTTTTTTGATTATCGGAACATCTCTAAGTATGAGGTCTGATTTCGTGGGAATATAAATATGCCATTTTGGATATTTCAAAAATTCATTAAAGATTTGCGGCATCAACCCATATTTTTGTTCAGCCGGACCGTATACTTCCGCCTTGGTTCCTATGCGAACTATAAATGGAAGTTTGGAAATAGCGTTTATAAGAGGCAATTCGCTTTGAATTAATTGGACAATGTTTATTGCCGCCGCGATTTCATTTGGTTTTTCTTTTTTGTTAATATGCGGCCAATATTTGGAATTAATATTGTTAAAACAATATTTGCATCCAAAAGCGCATCCTTCATAAGGAGCAAGATGATATGGATATTTAAAATCTTTTTCAATGTCATAATCGGGATGAATTCCAAAAGCATGAGATAAAGCAATCTCTTTTATTTCATATTCTGTATTTTCCATTTTTTCTCTCCTTATTCGGACACCGAGTGTCCGAATATTACGAATATTATGGTAACGGCTATTTTCAAACTAAATTTCTATGTTAAACTTAAATTAATTTTAAAATAAAGTCAACCCCGTTAGAAATCTTGCCGTTATTATTGTTTGAAAACGAATTTTTAAGAAAGTATTAAAGAGGAATTTCTAACGGGGTCAAGTTGCCACCTTAGCTCAGTTGGCAGAGCAGCGCTTTCGTAAAGCGAAGGTCCCCGGTTCGAATCCGGGAGGTGGCTTTATGGAAAAGTTATCCACATGGAAATTATTTGACAAATAGGATATAGGGGTATAACCTATATAATATGGTAAATCAAGAATTAAAAAAACGGGCGTTGCACAGAGCAAAAATTATTCGCGGCCAGCTTGACGGTTTGATTAAGGCCATTGAAAAAGAAATATACTGCACAAAATTATTGGAACAATCGCTTTCAATTCAAAGGTCGATTAAAAGCCTTGATGCTTTTCTTCTTGAGAATCATTTGCGGACCCATGTGAAGCATCAAATGCGAAATAAGAATGAAGAAGAACGGGCTATTAAAGAATTGATTAGGTTGTATATTTTATCAAATAAATAAATGTTGTATTAAAAATATGGAATTAAATAAAAACAAATTTGCATTGGCGGCCGCCGAAGTTATGGGCGTTTGGTATATTATCTGCGCGATTGTCGTGTTTTTAGCGCCGGAATTAGCCATTAAACTTTTTGGTTGGATTGTTCATCTTATAAATCTTCAGGCTAGAGTAAGTTTTCCCGAAGCGCTTTATGGATTTGCGGAAGTTATAATTTTTACTTATATAAGCGCTTATGTTTTTGCTTGGCTGCACAATAGAGCGATAACGAAATGAATACAAAGCAAAAGGTAAAGATTTTTTTTAGCGCCTTTATCGCGATTATTTTGCTTTTGTTTTTGTATTTTCTTATTGTTTCCGCGGTATCAGGTTTCGCGTTCGCTTTATTTCAATTTTCAAGCTATTGGTATTTTTTGATTAGTTTGGCGATAGGTTTTGGCTTGCAGATAGGCCTCTATTCGTATTTAAAACAGCTTGTAAAAATGAGCGGCGTGGCTATGCAAGACAAAACCGCGGCGGTGACCGGGACGACCTCCACTCTTGCAATGGTTTCTTGTTGCGCGCATTATCTGGCTAATATCATACCGATACTTGGTATTGCCGGCGCTTTTTCTATTATTGCCCAATATCAAATAAAGATTTTTTGGATTGGCCTTGTTTTTAACTTATTTGGCATTGTGTTTATCGGCAGTAAAATCATCAAATTTAAAAAACATCTATGAAAAAAATAATAATATTAATTTTAATCGCAGGCATTTTTGCTGGTATAGTTGCGTTTTTTAATTTAGGAATTTTTATTAAACCAAAAATTTCGGATGACGCGTCAATTCAACAAATTAATCCTCAACAAAATTTAGAATCAAAAATAGATGATCAGGCAAATGTCACTGTTGTGGTCGCGCCGCTTGACATTTCGCCGAAATTCGCGGAATGGAAATTTGATATTGGTATGAATACTCATTCGGTTGAATTAGATCAGGATTTGATGAAAATCGCCGCGCTTTTTGATGATAATGGAAAAGAATATAAGCCGATACGTTATGAGGGCGCCGGAACCGGAGGGCATCACAGAGAAGGAATGCTTGTTTTTAACAAAATATCGCCGACTCCAAAATTTGTTAAATTAAAAATTTCCGGCGTTGGCGGCGTTGTTAGAATTTTTTCTTGGCAACTTAAATAAAAATTATATGAAAAAAGAAACATATAAAATTCACGGAATGCATTGCGCAAGTTGTGTCGCGATAATTGAGCGCGCGCTTTTAAAAACCGCCGGCGTGCGTTCGGCTTCTGTTAATTTTGCTTCAGAATCGGCGTTGATTGAGTTTGATGAAAATATTATTTCTGATTTAGACCTTGCGAAAATTGTTGAATCGGCAGGTTATCGTCTTGAAGTTAGCGTAAAAGGAAAAAACGAGGCGGAAGAAACTTTGGATAAAGAAAAAATTGAGCGGGAGAATCAAATAAAAATTATGAAGCGCAAGCTTGTCGCAGGCGGTATTCTTTCATTTTTTGTATTTTTAGGAAGTTTTCCAGAATGGTTTTCTTTTGCGCCTCAAGTTTTAAATAATCATTGGATTCTTCTTATCTTGACTGCTCCGGTGCAGTTTTGGATTGGCTCTCAATTTTATAGCGGATTAAAACTTCTTATTAAGTATCGCATTGCCGATATGAATACTTTAATCGCCATAGGCACACTTACGGCGTATTTTTATAGCGCGGCAGTCACGATTTTTCCAGTTTTTTTCACAAAAGGAGGAATGGCGCCGGCAATTTATTTTGACACTTCGGCGATAATTATTGTTTTAATTTTATTGGGAAAATATTTTGAGGTATTGATGAAAGGAAGAGCTTCGGAAGCCATTAAAAAACTTGTCGGTTTGCAGCCTAAAACGGCAAGAATTATTCGGGATGAAAAGGAAATTGAAATACTGATTAGCGATGTTATTGTTCACGATGTAATAATCGTTCGACCAGGAGAAAAAATTCCGGTTGACGGAAAAATAATTGAAGGAGAATCTGAAATTGACGAATCAATGATTACCGGAGAATCAATGCCGGTTCATAAAAAAATTGACAGCCTGGTTATAGGCAGTACCATAAATAAATTTGGGACTTTTACTTTTCAAGCGACAAAAATAGGTAAAGATACCGTGCTCGCGCATATTATTAAAATGGTGGAAGAGGCGCAAGGCTCAAAAGCGCCGATTCAACGATTGGCTGACATTATTTCTTCTTATTTTGTTCCCGCGGTGTTCGTGGTCGCCTTTTTAACTTTTATTGTCTGGTTTTTCTTTGGACCTGTTCCCGCTTTCACTTTCGCTCTAATAAACTTTGTGGCAGTTTTAATAATCGCCTGCCCTTGCGCTTTAGGGCTTGCCACTCCTATGGCCATTATGGTTTCTTCAGGTAGCGCGGCAAGCAAAGGGATTTTAATAAAAGACGCGGCTTCGCTTGAAATCGCAAATAAAATAAATGCGTTGATTTTAGATAAAACGGGCACGCTTACGGAAGGAAAACCGCGACTGACGGATATTGTCGTGTTTAATAATGAAAGCCGAGAGGAGGTTTTAAATATTGCCGCTTCGCTTGAACAGCGGTCGGAACATCCTTTGGCGCAAGCCTTAATAGACGAGGCGAAAAAAAAGAATATAGAGTTTTATAAATTAGAAGATTTTAAGGCTATTTCCGGAAAGGGTCTGCGAGGATTTTTGCAAATTCAATCTCAAAAAGTTGAGGCATATTTAGGAAACAGGGCTTTAATCGCGGATATCGGTCTTAATTTTTCTTCTTATGAAAATGACATTAGCAAATTAGAAAATGAAGGCAAAACGGTAATGATTCTTGCTGTTGATAAAAATATCAAAGGCGCGTTTGCCGTCGCCGACGTGTTAAAGAAAGAATCAATTGAGGCGGTGCGAGCGCTTAAAAATAATAATGTAGAAGTTTGGATGCTTACCGGAGACAATAAGCGCACTGCTCGCGCTATTGCGGCGCAGGCAGGCATAGAAATAGAAAATGTAATGAGTGAAGTGTTGCCCGATAAAAAATCGGAAAAAGTGCGCGAACTTCAAAGTCAGGGAAAAGTTGTGGCAATGGCGGGTGACGGCATAAACGACGCGCCCGCGCTTACCCAGGCTAACATAGGCATTGCTATGGGCGAAGGCACGGATATTGCCATGGAGTCGGCTAACATCACTCTTATGAGGGGAGATTTGATGCTTATTCTGGAAGTAATAAAAATTTCTAAACGTACCATGAGAATAATAAAACAAAATCTTTTTTGGGCGTTTTTCTATAACATTGCTTTTATTCCCGTTGCCGCCGGAGCGCTTTATCCATTTTTTGGAATCTTGCTTAATCCGATTTTCGCCGCCGCGGCTATGGCTTTTAGCAGTATCAGCGTCGTCTTAAATTCATTGCGATTAAGAAAAGTGGCGGTTTAACTTCTGCGCGCTTTTTGGATTTTTGCTTTTGCCAATTCAAACGCCGTTTTTCTCGGATTTTCTTTTTTCCTCGCGCTTTCTTTTAAAATACGTTTAGTGACTTTACTTATTTTTTCCGATATTAAATCAAACATTTTTCTTGGGCTGTGTCCGCGATACTCGGCGTAAGAAGATATTACTCCGCCGGAATTTGCAACAAAATCCGGCACAATCATCACTCCTTTTTTAAAAAATTCTTCTTCAATATTTTCTTGCATCGGAATATTTCCAGCCTCAACGATTATTTTCGTTTTTATATTGTTTTTATTTTTTTCGTTTATAATGTCCGTCACCGAAGCGGGTATTAAAATATCAGTCGGCACGCGCCAAAAATCTTCGTTTGATATTTTTTTGCCTTTTGGATAATCTGTTATGTATCGCATATTTAAAATAAGCTCTTCCATTATTTCTGGATCAAAACCGTTTTCCGCAAGGACAGCTCCGTTTTTATCCGCGATAGCCACGATGTTCGCGCCCATCTGAGTTAAATATTTATAAGTGAAAGTGCCGACATTTCCAAAGCCGTGGATTGCTATTTTGGCTCCTTTTATATTTATGCCGGAAATTTCCGCCGCTATTTTTGTGGCTTGCGCCACCCCAAAACCAGTGCTTCCAAATTCGTGAGGTATGCCGCAACGTTTATCCGTTTTTCCGTTTTTAATAATTTGCGTGCATAAATTTGACGGTTTTCCGGTCGCGGATTTCCAGATTCCCGTGGCTTCTACGAACCATTGCATTTCTCGTTCGCCCGTGTTTACATCGGGACCGGCTATGTATTTTTTCGGCGTTAAAAGTTTTATGGATTTAGCGAAACTTTGAATAAATGTTTTTTTTCGCGCCCTTGTTTCTTCTATGCTTTCCCCTGGAATTACAGGAAATTTAATTCCGCTTTTGGCTCCGCCAAAAGGAATATCCGCTAAGGCGTTTTTAAATGTCATCGCGCGGGCAAGTCTATATACTTCTTCTTCGGTTACATCAGGCGTCATTCTAATTCCTCCTTTTCCCGGTCCTAAAACAGTGTTGTCTATAACCAAAAACCCCTCCATATTAATTTTGGGGTCGTAAATTTTTAATATTAATTCCGGTCCAAATTCGTCTTTTATCATATAAAAAATTATAACTTTTAATTTTAAAATTTAAAGCGGGTTAAAAAACCCGCGTTATTTTATTCTTCATTTGTTTGATTTGCCAAAGGACATTCCGACATCATGCACAGGCGGGAAGAAAATATGCCGGTGTCGCATTTGCAAATACATCTTTTTTCGCTTTCTAATTCTTCTTTTTTCTTAGACCAGCTTACGGGATTGCCTTGATTACTCCAAAATATTTCTTTTATATTGCTTGTGTTTCCGCTCATAAAATCTTGCACGGTTTTATTCGCGTCTGATTGAAGTTCGCTTTTTTGCGGAACTTTAAATAAAATTAAAAAAGCCGCCTTTTTGATTTTTTCAACCGCGTGAGGAATCGGATAAAATTCATATATTATTATCGCTAAATCGTTGTTAATATATTTGGCATCAACATTTTTATGTTTTCTTATTAAGTTTCTGATTGTTATAAGATTGTCCGGAATAAAATCAGCCATTGGATTAGGCAATTCATATTCATCTTCAAATTTATATTCTTCCGCGATAACCCGCTGGTTTGAAATTATTAAAAAACTCATTAACAAGCTAAGCAGAAATAATTTTGATTTCATTTTTCTTCCCTTTATTTTGTTTTAATTGTTCTTGTTAAAAATAATCTATTTTTAGTATAAAAAAACAAATTATTTTGTCTAGTTTAAAAGTTTTTGTTCAAAAATGGGAAAGCGGGTTAAGAGTTTCTGTAAACTCTTAACCCGCTTTAACTTATTTGCCCGGGTTTTCCGGGCTACCTTTTCCGCCGCCGCCTCCGCCACCCGAGTATTCTTCCATTTTAAAACTCGGGTTGACCCTGATATACGAGACTGTCCCTCTATACGAGGAATTACAGTCGTCGTATGACCCATAGTAGAGCTCCGAATTCACTTGGATACTCGGTCTCCTTGGGTCAAAAAGAGCGGCTCGGAGGTCCGGCATCCACTCTTTTGTGGCGAATACCTGGTGGGTTGAGACTGCTTCCAGTCTCCTTTGGCTGCTGTTGTATCTCCAGTAGCCAAAATAGACCCACCCGGCAACTTCGGGGTTGCCGTACTCGTCATAACTCATCACTGAGTCAACATTTACAACCTGACTCGTGAATGAGCAAGTGACGGTATTTTCCTCCGCTTCGGTTTTCTGCAATGTTGCAGAAAAAGCGGAAAAAAACATTAGTGAAAGAACAAAAATCAAAATTTTTTTCATCTTTTTTTTCTCCTTTTTGTTTGAGTTATTTTATTGTTTTACTTTTAAAAAAAATTTTGAAACTTTTTAAAGAACTTTTTCCCTCCTTTCCTTGTTTTTTTCTGTTTTAAAATAAAAAAACCTTTTTTTACGAAAGTATTACCATTATATACTTAATTTCATAAATGTCAAGAGTTTGAGAATATTTAATTTAATGTTGAATTAATTATTGAGTCGTTTATTTTTTTTCTGGTTGATGCGTTTACTAATCCGGTACTTTTTAATCCAACGCTTTTTTGATATTTTTTAACGGCTTTTTTAGTAATATTTCCAAAAAATCCGGTCATAGGTCCTTTATAAATTCCTAATTCTTTAAGTCGTTTTTGAAGTTTCAAAACATCATTTCCTTTCATTCCCGCCCGCAAATTTTTGTTGAATTTGAAGGTTGAAACCCCGAGCACTTGCGGTTTACTTGATGGTTTAGAAACTAAATTTGGAGAAGCGGAATTTGAATTTTCTGAAATATTTGAGGCAATATTTTGCGGCGGAATTACAGGAGCAAATCTGGATAATCCTGATGAAAAACCGCCTATAACACCTCCTTGATCGGAAGATGGCGCCGAGATTGAGGAAATATTTGTTTCTCCGGAAAAGTTGTTGTTATTATTGTTGTTTGCAGGAGTGGTGTGAGTTGCCGCGTAAAAAGAGGCTTTTGTTGCTTTAAATTCGCAAAAACCGTTTGTTACTAAGCATGTTTTCGGAGGTTCAATGCCGTCGTTTGTCCATCCGCCGGTGCCGCTTGTAGAGCGCAAAATGTTTAATGTGTTTCCATTTAAAGATTGCCCTACAAAGAGTTTTATAGTTATTGCGGGATTAAATTCAAGTTCCATATTAATAATTCCCCATTGCAGAGCTCCGTCAATTACCGAGCTCTCGGCAAGACCGGTCAATGAATTTTCCGAAACCGAGTTTGCGGTAAAATCGTTTATGTTCATATCTCCTCCGTCGCTTCTTTTTATAACCGTGCCGTTTTCAAGGGAAACGGTGCTTGAGGCCTCCCCTTCTCCATTTACGGTAATAAGCGCGGGTTCAATAACTTTTATTGAAGGAGTGGAAGTGGAATTTCCGTTTGCTGGCTCAAATTTTCCTCCTAATGTATTTACAAATCGGACGTTTCCAAAAGCAATATCAATGCCATTTTTATCTTTTGTAATTTCTTGTCCGCTTACCTCTACGAATATATCAAAGAATGAATCAGCTGGAAATGTTTTTCGCCAGTCGGTTTTAGCTTCTTCGGTTATATGGTATTCGCCCGGTTTATCAACTGCAAATGAAAATGAACCGTCCACGCCGGTAAGAGATAACGCGACCATTTCCGTGTCTATTAACGGAGTGGTTCCTGTAGTGTTTGTGGTAATTTTTGAAGGCAGTACTTTACTTAATGTTATTTGCCATCCTTCAATGCCGTGTTCGGTTTCCTGTTTAACGCCGTCGGCGTTAACATCATACCATTTAATGCCGCGGATAATCGGCTTTTTGAAATTGCCAAAATTTTTATTTATAAGAGATTCATTGGATGAAAGAGAAATTGTATAAAAAGAATCGGTTGGAAGCATTTTAGTCCATGTATCCTGTAAAACTTCCCGCACTTGATAATTGTCAGGCATAAGATTTAAAAAAGCGTAAGTTCCGTTTACATCGGTTGTTTGGGAAGCGATAAGTTCGCCTGTTTGATTTGTAAGTTCCATTATCCATCCTAAAAGACCTTGTTCTCCTTCGTCGCGCGCGCCATTCCCATTTGTATCTTCAAACTTTACGCCGCTTATTGAGCCTTTTTGATAGTTTCCAAAATCTTTTGCAAGCTCGTTCTCCCCGGCGGAAAGGCTGACATCATACCCTCCTGTTCCGTCTTCGCAATCGAAATTGTCCAAAGGAGACGATTGAATCCAGTTTTCTTGTTGCGTTTCGCAAACAATGTAATCTCCCGGCGCAAGGTTTTCAAAAAAATACATTCCTTCTCCGTCTGTTCCGGCTTGTTGTATTTCTTCTTCGTTTTCATCAAGTAAACGGATTGTCCAGTCGAAAAGGCCGGGTTCATTATCATCGCTCCCGTTTGCGTTTAAGTCGTGAAATTTTTTGCCGCTGATAGAAGCAAATTCAGTATTATTAAATGTGCAGGAAACGGCATCGCCCGGACTAACTGTAAATTCCACGCCGTTTTCTATCGGCGAGGAGATTGTGTCGCAGTCAATATTTTGCGTGCCATCCCATTCTTCTGGCAGTATTTCGGTAAGCGTGTAATTTCCCGGAATAAGATTTTCAAAAACAAGCGCGCCAGAGCCTGTTACCGAATCGTTTTTAAGGGTCGGGCCTGTTAAATTAAAGGTAAATAAGCCGGCATTCGGATCGGCGATTTTTGTAACGGCAAGAGACCCGCGTTTTGTGTTGGTAAAGGTACAAACTACATCCTCTCCCTCGCTTATCGCAACGGCATCTGCAGGACTTCCGTCGTCGCACGCGACTTGTCCGTCCCAACCTTCAAGAGCCGTTTCTGCTACGCTATAAACTCCGGGCAAGAGGTTGGTAAATATTTTTTGATTTGAAAGGGTCGCGTCGCTGTCATCGTCCAAAAAGAAATTAGCTCCTAGGTTATTTATAAATTCAAAGTCCTGCGCGTCGTCCGGTTGAGAATCCTTTACAATAGTAAGCGAGCCGGGTCTTATGATAAGTGAATTTTCGGTTGGATCGTATAATGGTTCATCTGTTGTGTTAGGCCACGATCCAGAATGAAAGCTTATTTTATCTTTTCTTATTTTTACATCAACAGTATTTCCAAAAACCGCGTTAGACGCGATGTCCGCGACAATATAAAATTGGTAGTCCGTTCCTGCGGCCATGGAAAATTGCGGAGGGTTAAGATTAAATTCATTGCCGGAAGGCGAAGTTTCGGTTGCCATTAGGGCATCCTCTGTCGGATTAAAAGCTCCTTGACTTACATTACTTTCTCTATAAAGATACATCGCGCTTACGTCGCCTTTATTTGTTCCGGTATATTGAACTTTAAGGCTGTTAAGTTTTTCATTTGATTCGCTTGAGCGTGCGGTAAAGGTGAGCAGGGGCGTATTTATTTGGCCTTGAAACACATTATCAGGTGTGAGATCTGAAACTGAAACGGTAGTAATTTTATTTGATGTTGCCGCCGCGATTGCATCATTTGATTGAAAAAAGATGAATGTAATAGTTAATAATGTGATAATCGTGAAAAGTTTTTTCATAACAATCTAACGGTAATTATTTTTTTAGCTTTGTCAATTTTTGTTTTTTTATTTTCTTTTAATTTCTAACCATTCCGGTACTGGAATAAAAGTAATTTCTTCCCAACTATCAATTTCTTTTTCAGTTACATTAATCCAGCGGAAAATCCCTGCCTTTGGCGGGGCGAGGCAGGAATCGCCCAAAATCCTAATTCCGAAAATTGGCGGTATGTTCTGGACAAAGTTCGAAACTATTTTGAGCAAAATCCGCAGGATTTTGACGAATGACACTTGTGCCTCGGCCGCGCGCGCCTTGCTCGCGCGGGGCAAAACCCAAAATTTCCTATCATTTTTATTTGCGGCTCCCACCACACCCCCGTCGCTTCACTCCTCCAAAAAGGCTCGTAGGTGTATTTTAGCACTTTTGCCAGTTTTACGCCCGCCTTTTCTCCGTCGTTTGCGTCGGCCCGAGGCGCTCCCGTCTCCGCGTTCTGTGGTAATTCGGTAGTCCGCT